>NZ_JAYWFT010000068.1:0-115796 GCF_043778725.1 Flavobacterium sp.
CCAATACTACATCAGGATTTTCCATATATTAACAATTTTATAGAATCTAACAATCTCACAAAAATAATAAATTCTTTGCACAAATTAAAGTTGTTTACAAAAGTAAAAATTAAATTTTAAAAGATTAAAAATCTTAAATATTTGTTATAAAAAGATTTTTTATCTTTTATATGTTGTTTTATAGTAAATAATATTTATTTTTGTCAAAATTTTATAGAAAGATGATTAAAATTGAGCAAACAAATTCTCAACATTTAGTTTTCTGCGAAGCCATAATCGAAGAAATGGAACTTTCTGCTAAAGTGAGAGGAACAGGAATTGCAAAACGCTCGACAGAATATTTAAGTAAAAAGATTATTGACGGAAACGGAATTATTGCCCTAACGGAAACCAACGAATGGGCAGGATTCTGTTATATAGAAACTTGGAGTCACGATAAATTTGTGGCTAACTCAGGACTAATTGTTGCTCCAAAATATAGAAAATACGGTTTGGCAAGAAAGATAAAACAAGCCATTTTTTCCTTGTCCAAAGAGAAATTTCCAAAGGCTAAAATCTTCGGATTAACAACTGGTTTGGCGGTTATGAAAATAAATAGTGAGTTAGGTTATGAACCAGTAACCTATTCTGAATTGACGCAAGATGAAAATTTCTGGAGCGGATGCAAAAGCTGCGTAAACTATGAAATTTTAATCGCAAAAGATAAAAAAAATTGTTTGTGTACCGCCATGTTATACGAACCAAAATCAGATTTAAAACAAGAAGAATCCAATGAAAAAAGTAGTTTTAGCATATAGTGGCGGTTTAGATACCTCATTTTGTGCCGTTTATTTATCTAAAAAATTAGGATATGAAATTCACGCAGTTACCGTAAACACTGGCGGATTTACTGATGATGAAATAAAAGATATAGAAAAACGTGCCTTGACTCTTGGCGTGCATTCCTACACGTGCATTGATGCGGTGAAAACCTATTATGATACTTGTGTCAAATATTTAATCTTTGGAAATGTATTAAAAAACAATACCTATCCGCTTTCTGTAAGTGCCGAAAGAACGATTCAGGCAAAATCAATTGCTGATTATGCCAAGCAAATTAATGCCGATGCAATTGCTCACGGAAGCACTGGCGCAGGAAACGATCAGGTTCGATTTGATGTGATTTTTAATATTATTTGTCCATCGATTGAAATAATAACGCCAATTCGTGATTTGAAATTATCAAGAGAAGCCGAAATTGAATTTCTGAAAGAAAATAATGTCGAAATGAATTTTGAAAAAGCATTATATTCCATAAATAAAGGACTTTGGGGAACTTCTGTGGGCGGAAAAGAAACCTTGACTTCTAATTTAAATTTGCCTGAAACTGCTTTTCCTTCTCAGTTAGAAAAATCAGAAACTGACAAAACTGAAGTTGTTTTGCATTTCAAGAAAGGTGAATTATTAGGCATAAATGACGCAACATTTTCACATCCAAGTGAGGCTATATTGCATTTGGAAACATTGGCTTCACCATTTGCAATTGGCAGAGATATTCATGTTGGCGATACAATTGTTGGCATCAAAGGACGTGTTGGATTTGAAGCTGCTGCGGCAATAATCATCTTAAAAGCGCATCATTTATTAGAAAAACATACGCTTTCAAAATTTCAATTGAACTTAAAAAATCAATTGTCCGATTGGTACGGAAGTTGGCTGCACGAAGGTTTATTTTTAGATCCAGCGTTGCGTGATATTGAAACTTTTTTTGACAGTACACAAAATACGGTCAACGGAAAAGTATTCGTGACGCTTTTACCCTATCGATTTATTTTGAACGGAATTGAATCAGATAATGATTTAATGGCTTCTAAATTTGGAAGTTACGGCGAAATGAATTTAGGCTGGTCTGGCGAAGATGTAAAAGGATATTCAAAAATAATCAGTAATTCACTTACTATTTATCATCAGATAAACGAAAGTAAACTATAAATCTCAAATGGAATCAAAAATCAAAATAGGAATTGTTGGCGCTGCCGGATATACTGGCGGTGAACTCATCCGATTGTTGTTGAATCATCCTAAAAGCGAAATAGAATTTGCCTTGAGCAGAAGCCAAATTGGTAAAAAAATTAATCAAATTCACACTGATTTAATCGGAGAAACAGAATTAAATTTTACTAATAATTTTTCAAATACAGTTGATGTTTTATTTTTATGTCTTCCTCACAAGGAAAGTAAAATTTGGATGGAAAATAATCCATTATCTGAAACTATAAAAGTGATTGATTTAGGAAATGATTTCAGAATTGATGGCGCATTTGAAAACGGAAATTTCATTTACGGTTTGCCCGAAATTAACGAACAATTCATCAGTAAAGCCAATTATATTGCAAATCCGGGTTGTTTTGCTACCGCTATTCAATTGGCATTGCTTCCGTTAGCGAAAGCCAAAATCTTAAAAACGGTTTATACAACTGGAATTACAGGTTCGACAGGCGCAGGACAACAATTGCAAGAAACCTCTCATTTTAGTTGGCGTACCAACAATATTTCGGCATACAAAACATTGCAACACCAACATGTTGCCGAAATCTGCAAAACGCTAAATGGCTTCAATGATGAAAATATAAATTTAGAATTTGTACCATGGCGCGGCGATTTTACAAGAGGAATTTTTACCAGTTCTACAATTTTAACTGATTGGAGTTTAAATGAAATTCAGGCGCTTTATGAAGATTTTTACAAAAATAATCCGTTTGTATTTCTGTCTAAAAACAACATCGATTTAAAGCAAGTTGTCAACACCAATAAATGTTTACTATTTATTGAGAAAGACGAAAACCATGTTGTCATACATTCTGTGATTGACAATTTACTAAAAGGCGCTTCTGGGCAAGCGATTCAAAATATGAATTTAATGTTTGGATGGGAACCAACTCTCGGATTAAAATTAAAAGCTTCGGCATTTTAAAAAAGAAAAAAATGAAATTATTTGATGTATATCCACTATTTGACCTAAACTTTATAAAAGCTCAAGGCAGTTATTTGTGGAATGATAAAAACGAAAAATACCTTGATTTATATGGTGGTCACGCCGTTATTTCAATTGGTCACAGCCATCCAACTTATGTTCAGAAAGTAACTGAACAATTGCAACAAATTGGTTTTTATTCAAATTCGGTTAAAATTCCAATTCAGGAAGAAGTAGCACTGAAATTAGGTAAAATGAGTAATTATGAAGAGTATACTTTTTTCATGTGTAATTCGGGTGCTGAAGCCAACGAAAACGCATTAAAACTAGCCTCTTTTCACACTAAAAAGAAGAAAACTATTTGTTTCACCAAAGCTTTTCATGGAAGAACTGCAGCTGCAGTAGCAGCAACCGACAACAAAAGTATTATTGCTCCGGTGAATGAAACCGACAATTTTATTTTTGTTCCTTTTAACAACACAACTGCGTTAGAAGAAGCGTTCCAGAACCACGAAATTTCATCTGTAATTATTGAAGGAATTCAAGGTGTTGGCGGTGTTCAGATTCCAGATGCTGCATTTTTGCAAAAAATCAGAACTTTATGTGATGAAAACGAGGCTATTTTTATTTGTGACGAAATTCAATCGGGTTATGGACGAACTGGGAAATTCTTTGCGCATCAACATGCCAATATAAAAGCTGATATTATTACAGTTGCCAAAGGAATGGGAAATGGTTTTCCGGTTGGTGGCGTTTTGATACATCCAAAAATTGAGGCAAAACACGGTTTGCTTGGAACTACTTTTGGAGGAAATTATCTGGCATGCGCCGCATCAATAGCAGTTTTGGAAACTATTGAAACTGAAAATTTGATGCAAAATGCTACTGAATTAGGGAATTATCTATTTGAACAATTAAAAGAGGATATATTAATTAAAGAAATCAGATTTCAAGGTTTGATGTTTGGTATTGAATTAAAAGTTCCGTGTGCGCCATTTCGAAGTAAATTATTGAATGAATTTAAGATTTTGACAGGAAATGCTTCTTGTCCAAATACGTTGCGAATTCTTCCTGCTCTTAACATCTCAAAAACCGAATTGGATTTATTTGTTACTGCTTTTAAAACTATTTCTAACTCAAATTTGTAAACTATGAAACGATTTTTCTCTGCAGATGATGTTGCAAATATTGATGAATTGGTTCAAAATGCAATTCAAATAAAAAAAGCTCCTTTACAAAAAAGTGATTTAGGTAAAGGCAAAACATTGGGTTTGGTGTTCTTAAATTCCAGTTTGAGAACGCGATTGAGTACTCAAAAAGCAGCACAAAATTTGGGTTTGAATACCATAATTCTAAATGCTAATCTAGAAGCTTGGACATGGGAATTTGAAGACGGCGCAATCATGAACGGCAGCACTGTTGAACATATTAAAGACGCGGCAAATGTCTTGAGTCAGTATTGTGATATTATTGGTATTCGATGTTTTGCAGGTTTAGAAAATAAGGAAGACGATACTTCTGAAAAAGTGTATTCATTGTTTGAAAAATTCGCCACTGTTCCTGTTATTTCGCTGGAATCGGCAACATTACATCCGTTACAAAGTTTGGCCGATTGCATTACTATTGAAGAGCACAAACCCGAGAACAAGAAGCCAAAAATTGTGCTGACTTGGGCGCCACATATCAAATCGATTCCTCATGCTGTTGGAAATTCTTTTGCTCAATGGATGAGTAAAATAGATTGCGAATTTGTAATTACGCATCCAAAAGGATATGAATTGGATTCTAAATTCACTCAGGATGCAATTATCGAATACAATCAGGAAATTGCGCTTCAAGATGCTGATTTTGTATATATTAAAAACTGGTCGTCGTTTGAAGAATACGGAAAAATTCTTCCAACAGAAGAAGATTGGCTATTAACAAATGAAAAATTAAACGCGACCAATAATGCTAAAATCATGCATTGTTTACCTGTTAGAAGAAATGTAGAAGCAAGCGACGAAGTTTTGGACAGTGAAAATTCGTTGATTTATCATCAAGCCAACAACAGAACTTTTGCGGCTCAAATTATTCTTGAAAAAATATTAGAATCTGATGGACAAGCTTAATATTATAAAAATTGGAGGCAACATCATTGATGATGAAATGAAATTGAGCGAATTCATAGCTTCCATTTCGAGCTTAAACGAACCTTTTATTTTGGTTCATGGTGGCGGAAAATTGGCAACCGATTTAGCAGAAAAACTAAACATTCCACAGCAATTAATTGATGGAAGACGCGTTACAAATGCTGAAACATTAAAAATTGCAACGATGGTTTATGCTGGTTACATCAACAAAACTATTGTAGCATTATTGCAGAAAAATAATATCAATAGTATTGGATTATCAGGAACTGACGGCAATTTAATTGAAGCTAAAAAAAGAAAAAACAATGAAATTGATTACGGATTTGTAGGCGACATTTCAAAAGAAAGCATTAATATTTCCTTTTTAGAATCGATGTCAAATTTAGGATTAACTCCTGTAATTTGTGCCATTACGCACGATAAAAAAGGTCAATTATTAAACACCAATGCCGATACAATTGCGAATGTTATTGCAACCTGTTTGGCTCATTTATTTGAAGTAAAACTGTTTTATTGTTTTGAAAAAAAAGGTGTTTTACTTAATTCAGAAGACGAGAATTCTGTAATTGAAAGCCTTAATTTTGAGACGTTTCAGGATTTAAAAAATAAAGGAATTATCAATAAAGGAATGATTCCGAAAATCGAAAATTGTTTTCAAGCTTTGGCAAATGGAGTTAAAGAAATTGGAATTATCAACGCTCAAAACTGCGTTAATTTTATAACTAAAAACAACAATGAAGGAACAAGAATTAAATAAGTTATTTGAATCGGTTTATGCGCTATTAAAAGAATTAATTGCCATTCCTTCGTTCAGTAAAAGTGAAGATAAAACTGCAGATTGCATTGAAAATTTCTTTGCAAAATATGGTATTCCAACACATCGCGTGATGAATAATGTATGGGCTTTCAATAAATATTATGATGATTCCAAACCAACAATCCTTTTAAATTCACACCACGACACGGTAAAACCAAATGATAGTTACACCTTAAATCCGTTTGAAGCTATTGAAAAAGACGGAAAATTATTTGGTTTAGGAAGCAACGATGCCGGAGGTTGTTTAGTGAGTTTAATAGCAACATTTATCCACTTTTGGGACAAAGAAAATTTAAAGTACAATTTGGTAATCGCAGCAACTGCCGAAGAAGAAATTTCAGGAATAAATGGTATCGAATCGATTTATAATAAATTGGGAAACATTGATTTTGCAATAGTTGGCGAACCTACCGAAATGAATTTGGCAATAGCCGAAAAAGGATTATTAGTTTTAGATTGCGTAGCCAAAGGAACGCCTTCTCATGCAGCACATCCAAACCATGACAATGCCATTTTAAATGCAATTGAAGATATAAATTGGTTCACAAATTACAAATTTGATAAAATTTCTGATTTATTAGGCGAAGTAAAAATGACGCCAACCATTATCAATAGTGGTTCACAACATAACGTTGTTCCTGATTCGTGCCGTTTTACAGTTGATGTAAGAACCACAGAATTATATTCGAATACCGAAATTTTTAATATTATAAAAGAAAACATAAAAAGTGAGGTTACACCGCGTTCGTTACGGTTAAATTCATCGTCAATTG
The DNA here is from genome assembly GCF_043778725.1 of Flavobacterium sp. GTDB lineage: Bacteria > Bacteroidota > Bacteroidia > Flavobacteriales > Flavobacteriaceae > Flavobacterium. Next base: position 6,676 of record NZ_JAYWFT010000068.1, read on the forward strand.
CGTTATCGCATCCTTTTGTACAAGCTGGTTTACAAATTGGAAGAACGTATTATGGCTCGCCAACTTCGTCCGATCAAGCGGTAATTCCTTGTCCATCCTTAAAAATGGGTCCAGGATTATCAACTCGTTCTCACAGCAGCGACGAATTTATTTTTACACATGAAATTAAAGATGCAATCCAAATTTACAATGCTGTTTTAACTCAAATACTTTAAAAAATGACACATAAAATTTGGCAAAAATCGGCTAATGATAATGATCTGCATGCTAAAATTGTGGAGCAATTTACGGTCGGAAACGATGTGGCGTTTGATTATGTTCTGGCAAAATTTGATGTTATGGGTTCATTGGCACATTGTGAAATGCTTCATTCAATCGAACTTTTAACTTCTAAAGAATGGATATCTATTGAGAAAGAATTGAAACATATTCTAACTGAAATTGAACAAAATAAATTTGAAATAGAACCCGGAATTGAAGATATCCATTCACAAGTAGAACATCTATTGATTCAACGAATTGGTGAAACTGGCAAAAAAATTCACAGTGGTCGTTCTAGAAATGATCAGGTTTTAACCGATTTGAAATTGTATTTGAAATCAGAAATTTTAGAAATTACTTCGCTTGCAGAAACCGTATTTAAAACATTAATTTCATTAAGCAATAAACATAAAAACAATTTACTTCCTGGTTATACGCATTTACAAATTGCAATGCCATCATCGTTTGGCTTATGGTTTGGCGCTTATGCAGAAAGTTTGGTTGATGATTTAGAATTATTTTTGGCTGCATACAACATTATCAATAAAAATCCATTAGGTTCTGGCGCAGGTTACGGAACTTCCTTTCCTTTAAATCGAACTTTAACGACAGAATTATTGGGATTTAAATCGTTGAATGTGAATTCGGTTTATGCCCAAATGACTAGAGGAAAATCGGAGAAAGTAATGGCAATGGCACTATCTGGATTGGCTGGAACATTGAGCAAATTGTCTTATGATATGTGTTTGTATCTAAATCAGAATTTCGGATTTATCTCGTTTCCAGATTCGTTGACTACTGGAAGCAGCATTATGCCACATAAAAAAAATCCAGATGTTTTTGAAATTATGAGAGCACGTTGCAACAGAATTCAGGCGTTGCCAAATGAGTTGATTATTTTAACAAACAATCTGCCTTCAGGTTATCACAGAGATTGCCAACTTACAAAAGAAGGATTATTTCCGGCTATAAAATCACTTAAAGAATGTCTGGAAATGCTTGATTTTATGTTACAAAATATAGAAATTAAAACCGATATTGTAAAAGATAAAAAATACGATTATATGTTTAGTGTAGAAAATGTAAACGAGCAAGTTTTGGATGGAATTCCGTTTAGAGATGCGTATATAAATATTGGATTAGCAATCGAAAATAAGGAGTTTATCCCAAATTACAATATCAATCACACCCACGAAGGAAGCCTTGGAAATTTATGTAATGAATTAATCGAAGACGCTTTTAACAAGGTTATTTCGAAGTTTAATTAATCTATTTTTGGCAAAATATAAGCTGTTTCTTTTTTGGCTTCATTTAGAACAATACTGCTATGATATTGCCCAATATTTGGAATATTAGAAATCACATTTACCACAAAATTATTGTACGATTTAATATCTTCTGCAATGATTTTTAGCATGTAATCATAATTTCCAGACAGACTAATTACTTCTTGAACCTCAGGAATTGCAGTTATTGTGCCTTCAAACGAATCGAGTGCGGCTTTAGATTGTTCTTTTAAAGTTACGTTACAATAAACTACAATTTGAATACCAATTTTAAATCGATCAACTAAGGCAACATACTTGGTTATTACATTGTCTTTCTCAAGATTTTTGATTCTTTCATAGGTTGGAGTGAACGAAAGTCCTACTCTTTCACCGATTTCCTTTACTGAAATTGTCGAATCTTTTTGAAGTATTTCTAAGATTGCCAAATCTTTTGTATCTAACTGATGTTTCATTTGTAGTGCTTAAATTGAATTCAAAAATATAAAAACTATTTCTTATTATGAAGATAATCTTGAAGCATTATTGTTGCTGCAATTTCATCAACCAAAGCTTTATTTTGACGTTGTTTTTTATTCAATCCGCTATCAATCATAGTTTGAAAAGCCATTTTCGACGTAAATCGCTCGTCTGAACGTTCCAATTCCATATCTGGAAAGGCCGTTTTGAATTTAGTTACAAATTTCTCAATTATTTCAGTACTTTGAGATGGCAATCCGTTCATTTGTTTGGGTTCGCCAATTAAAACTTTAATTACTTTTTCTTTTAAAAAATAGTCTTTTAGAAAGGCAATAGCAGTTTCGGATGGAATTGTAGTTAAACCTGATGCAATAATTTGCAATTCATCGGTAACGGCAATTCCGGTGCGTTTCATTCCGTAATCAATAGATAGAATTCTTGGCATTTTGTAGTTTTAATGCAAATATAAGCTATAGAATTGTGCAAAATATATTTTTCAAAATTAAATAAAAAACAAAAGGCATCCTTTACAGAACACCTTTATAGAATTGTATTTAAAAATTAATTTAAATTATTTCACAGCTTCAAATTTTGCAATAGCTTTTTTTCCTTTATGAAGATGCAACATTGTTCCTTCAATCATGTAATTGTCAGTTTTCTCGATGGTTTTAATAAAATTATTTTCAAAATCCATGTTTGGACATGCCATTTTAGTTCCCATTATTTTAGAAAAAGCCAGTTTTTCTGCCGATTTCATTACGAAAGTTCCAGCAAAATTATTACATCCTGCATACGCAGCAAATTTACCTGACTTAGAATCTAAATTAATAAAATAATCTTTGTTAGTACTACTTTTTACAGCTTTACCATTTAATTCTACCAATTTCCATTTAGTTTCTGCCAAAGCATATTTACCTTTGGATGGATCTGTTGTTACAGTTGTTGTTTTAGTTGATAATTCATTGGGCAAATCAACATTAGACACATCGGTAGTGTCAGTTGCAACTGTAGAATCTACAACAACATTCTCGTCTACTACAGTTGTATCTATTGCTGTAATTGTGTCGTTAGCCATTTGTGAGGCAGCTTCGTCTTTTTTCTGACAGCTAGAAAATGATAATAATGCAATTGTTGCAACAAGATAAAAGTTTTTCATAATAAGTTAGTTTTAAATATTTATATTTTTGACAAATTTAAGTACTATTGAAACCTAATTTGTTACATAATTATTTTAATCTTTTATATAGTTTTGGACATTTAGATGGACTAAAATTAACGAAAAGATTTTATATTTGTAAAAAATACATTCGATGAAAAATTTGCAAACTAGTATAGAAAGTGCTTGGGAAAACCGAGAATTATTGAAAGACGAAACGACTTTAAAAAACATTAGAGAAGTAATAGCTATGCTTGATGCAGGAAGCTTGCGTGTTGCTCAACCTATAGAAAATGAAGGTTGGCAAGTAAACGAATGGGTTAAAAAAGCCGTTGTAATGTATTTTCCTATCCAAAAAATGGAAACTTTAGAATCTGGAATTTTTGAATACCACGATAAAATGTTGCTTAAAACCGGGTATGCCGAAAAAGGAATTCGAGTTGTTCCACCAGCAGTTGCAAGATATGGCGCTTATATTTCTAAAGGTGTAATTTTAATGCCAAGCTATGTAAATATTGGTGCTTATGTCGACGAAGGAACAATGGTCGACACCTGGGCAACTGTAGGAAGTTGTGCCCAAATTGGTAAAAACGTGCACCTTTCTGGAGGTGTTGGAATTGGTGGTGTTCTTGAACCTTTACAAGCAGCACCAGTAATTATTGAAGATGGCGCTTTTATAGGTTCAAGATGCATTGTTGTAGAAGGTGTTCGTGTAGAAAAAGAAGCTGTTCTTGGAGCCAATGTATGTCTAACTGCTTCTACTAAAATAATCGATGTTACAGGAAGTGAACCTATAGAATATAAAGGATTTGTACCTGCACGTTCAGTTGTAATTCCGGGAAGTTACACCAAGAAATTTGCTGCAGGAGATTTTCAAGTTCCATGTGCATTAATTATAGGAAAAAGAAAACCATCTACCGATTTAAAAACATCATTAAACGATGCACTTAGAGAATATGATGTAGCGGTTTAGTTTTAGATTTTTAGTTTTATTAAAATAGCAAAAGCCGATTCTCAATGTGAAAATCGGCTTTTTATTTCTCGTATTTTGTACTTCGTATCTTCTACTTTTACTTGTTTCCTTTCTCGAAATCAGCAATAAATTGTGCCAATCCAATATCGGTTAATGGGTGTTTCAACAATCCTAAAATTGCAGATAATGGTCCAGTCATAACATCGGCACCAATTTTTGCACAGTTTACAATGTGCATTGTATGACGAACAGAAGCTGCCAGAATTTGAGTTTCATAACCATAGTTATCATAGATTTCTCTAATTTCTTGAATCAAGTTCAATCCATCAGTAGAAATATCGTCTAATCTACCAATAAAAGGCGATACAAAAGTAGCTCCAGCCTTAGCAGCCAATAACGCTTGACCAGCCGAAAATACTAAAGTAACATTGGTTTTAATTCCTTTATCAGAAAAATATTTACACGCCATTACACCTTCTTTTGTCATTGGTAATTTCACCACAATTTGATCGTGTAATTCAGCAAGTTCTTCGCCTTCTTTAATCATTCCGTCGTAGTCAACCGCATTTACTTCGGCACTAACTTCACCGTCACAAATGTTGCAAATATCAACGTAATGTTTTAAAATATTGTTTTTCCCTGTAATTCCTTCTTTAGCCATCAACGAAGGATTGGTTGTAACGCCATCAAGAACACCAAGTGATTGAGCTGCTTTGATTTCGTTTAAATTGGCTGTGTCAATAAAAAATTTCATAATATATATTTAGTTGTGTTTTATTATTTGGGCGTTACCCTACGTGAAAAACTTCGGGTCAGGCTATCCGTTCCAAGTCCTCAACTTACTTCCACTAACGTTCCAGTAAGTTTCCGGGCTTTCCACTTCTATCCTTAACGCAATCGCGTGCAAAATTACGAATTCATTTTCAAAAATCAATTCAAATAAAATTGAATTTTGAATTTGAATTTTGTAATTACTTTTTTTACAATTTATAATGATTCATCAACATTTTTTCATAAACCTTATCAGGAAGAATTCGCTTTAAAACAATAGAAAACTTTTGCATAAAAGCTCCAATTTTGTAATGCACTTTTGGATTAGGAGTTTGGATAATCTTATAAATTGCTGCTGCCATTTCGTTCGGATTACTTCCAGAATCTACATGTTCGTCCATTGTTTTTAGCGTATTTCCATATGGAATTTCATAAGCTGAACCTTTTATCAATGGCGCATGAAAGCGTCCTGCTGCAATATTCGTAGCAAAATCACCTGGCGCTACATTAGTAATATGAATTCCGAATGATTTTACTTCCATACGCAATGCTTCAGTAATCAATTCTAAAGCGCCTTTCGATGCCGAATAAATACCGCGGTAAGGCAAACCCATATAACCTGCAATCGAAGTTATATTGATAATCAAACCCGATTTTTGACTTCGCATTTGTGGCAAAACAGCTTTCATTACTTCAATTGGTCCAAAAAGATTGGTTTCAAAATTATTTTGGATTTCCTCAGTTGGAATTTCTTCAATTGGTCCAGTAATTCCAACGCCAGCATTATTAATAACTACGTCTATCCTACCCGATTGTAAAATTATTTCAGAAACCGCTTTTTGAATACTTTCTTTATTTCTAACATCCAAAGCAATCAACGGAAAAACCGAACCTAAAACCTTTTCAGGATTTCTACTCGTTCCATAAACTACAAATCCTTTCTCGTGAAGAAATTCTCCAATAGATTTTCCAATTCCCGATGAACCTCCTGTTATTAATACTACTTTACTCATAACTATATTTTTTAGATAAAAGAAAATAGACTTCTCAAAGTTAAACCTACACTCTATTTTCTTTTCTCTATTTTCTTTTTTCTATTTCTTCCACAAATCTTGTCCGAATTGAATCATGTAATTATTATTGTCATAAATGGCAAATTCACGCATGCCCCAATCAAAATCTTCAATATCATACGCTACTTTTACTTTGTCTTTTAAATTAGTCCAAAGTGCATCAACATCATCTGTTTTTATATAAAAAGTTCCCGAAAAATAAGGACTTTCAAATGGTGTATGTCCATTGGGTTCGGCAATCATAATTTCGCATTCGTCTTTATGAACTGCTGCCCAACCCCATTCTTCGTTTTGGTTTCCACAAGTAAATCCTAGAATATCACAGTAAAAATCGACTGTTTTTTGTAATTCTTTTGTCCAAATCATTGGAACTATAGGCTGAAATTTCATCTGATATAAATTATTGGATAAAGATAGAAATTCTATTCTAAATTATAGAAATTCCCAATCCTGGTTTTTCTGAAAGTTGGATTTTTCCGTTGTCAATTTTAGATCCAAACGCCAAATCATTTTCTATAAGATTCGCACCATCTAAATCGGCATAATCACAAAAAGGAGCCAAAACAGCACCAGCAGAAATTCCTATGGTAGATTCGGTCATGCAACCTATCATTATTTTATAATTCAATTGTTTAGCAATTTTAATCATTTGCAACGCAGGTGTCAATCCGCCACATTTTACCAATTTAATATTGATACTTCTATAATGTGGTTTTAATTGTTCTAACGAAGTTGCGTCTTGACAATCCTCATCTGCCATCCAATTGGCATGCAAATTAGAATTCAAAACCGAAAAATTTTCAGAACCTTTTTTCATAGGTTGTTCTAAATAAGAAAACTTCTCTGTTCCTATTTCATTTTCTAAACACATACAATCTTCCTTGCTAAAACTTCCGTTAGAATCTAAAGCAATATTGTGATTTAATTGTAATAACGCTTTGATTTCTTGCTCCTTAAAATGATTGCATTTTACTTTAAACTTACTCCAAGAAGAAGCTTTAATTTTCTGAATTTGAGTTTCAATTGGAGCAACACTTATTGTAATTGACGATTCTGGAAGTTGGTTTATTTCAATCGAATTTAGAGTTAAAAAACTTTTATTTTCTAATTTTCCAAATAAATCCCAATAAGCACAATCTAATGCCGAACGAAGAAAACTAGGAAGATCTAATGTTAAAAGAAAAGTGTAAAAATCAGTTGGATGATTTATCGATTGCTTTTCTATTTTTTGTTGAATTATTTCTAATTTCAGCACAAAATCTGCTAAGTTTATTTGATAATAATCAATAGCTGTACATTCGCCTTGACCCGAAAAATGGTTTGATTGTAACGAAATAATTAGCGCTTCTCTGTAAAAATAATTTCCGTAAGCGATTGAGAATGTTTCCTTTAAATTTAATCGAACTATTTGCCAAGATAATTTCATTAAAGGAAAATTGAAGTTAAAAAAAAATCTGAAACTAAGTTCAGATTAAAAATGGCAAGCGACCTACATCGCACCGCTCAACCGCATACCTTTGCTATGTTCCCATCCTGGAGGATTCTGTAGGAGCTGGTCGTGTAGGACTTGCCGCTGCAAATATACAATCTTTTTATATTTTTGCAAGAAATTAACATCTTAAATAATACATTTGTATTTATAAAAATCAACCTTTTTGTAATGAGAAAATATAACGTATTAGTATTCATTTTATTAGCAACTTTATCAGTTGTAAGTTGTAAAGACAAAAATACAACAGAAAGCTTTTTTAGTATTAACGAAGACGTATTAAAAGCACAATATACTCCAAAAGAAGCATTGAAATTGGAAGTATTAAATCCTAAAAACAAAAAAATTGATAGTATTATCTATTCTATTAATGATAAAAAAGTTGGTGCTGTAAAAGGAACTGATAAATTTTCATTTGATTTTAAAGATCAGAAATTGGGGTATCAAAATCTAAAAGCCAACATTTATTTTGAAGGAGAAAAAGAAATCGATTCGTCAAGAGTAGAATTAATTTCGGATGTAACTCCGAAGGTTTTGACTTATACAATTGTAAATACTTATCCCCACGATCATGAAGCTTACACTGAAGGATTGGAGTTTTATAAAGACTATTTATATGAAGGAACAGGAAATGGCGAAGGAAACGATACTCAAAAAAGAGGCATTTCTAGTATGAGAAAAGTAGATTATAAAACAGGAAAAGTATTGAAGAAAGTAGAATATCCCGAAGTAATATTTGGGGAAGGAATTTCTATATTGAACGGTAAAATTTATCAACTTACTTATAAGCAAAACGAATGTTATGTATATGATGTAACTACTTTTGAAAAAATAAAAACGTTACCTTACTATAAAAAAATGGAAGGTTGGGGAATGACAAATGATGGTAAAAACTTATATTATGATGATGGTTCAGAGAAAATTCATATTGTAGATTCTGAAACTTTTAAGCAAATTGACAATATCAATGTGTATTCTGGAAATGCTAAAATAGATGCAATAAATGAACTGGAATGGGTAGATGGAAAAATTTACAGTAATATTTATCAAAGAGATGCTATTATTATCATTAATCCGAAAAATGGTGCTGTTGAAGCAATGTTAGACTTATATGATTTGAAAAATAAAATAACAAAACTTGCCGATGTTGATGTCCTTAACGGAATTGCGTACAACCCAAAAACTAAAACATTCTTTGTAACGGGTAAAAATTGGGATAAAATGTTTGAGATTAAAATAAATCAATAATGTCTAGTAAAATAAAATCTGTAATTCCCAAACCTTGTCAAGAAAACTGGCTGGAACTCAATGCAGAAGAGAAAGTACGTTTTTGTACTTTGTGTCAAGAAAAATGTATTTGATTTTACAAATGAAAGTGGTGAAAATTACGATGATAAACGTTTAAAATAATCTTCCAATTCCTATACTACCAATTATAGTAAAAGCAAACCAAGATTGATTGATAAAATTTCTGATTTCTTCATATTTAGAAAATAAAAAAACCGAGCTACTAACTCGGTTTAATTTTTTATTTTTTCTTAGCGTTAACGTATTCCATTTTTGTAACATCGTAAACTAACTTATTTTCTTGCGTTTTATTCTTTTGTGTTACAGTGCCATCAGGATTTAATGTAAACTCAAATCCTTCTCTTCGCATTTTTTCTTGCGTTTCTGATGCATTTTTAAGCCTGTCTAAGAATACTTTTTCAACAATATGATTGGTCAATTGTGTATTGTAAAGAACCAATTTCTTTGAAGTAACTTCATAAATATTAGAATAAATAGTAGTAATATCTTCAGTTTTTAAATCGGTTTTATTTTGTGTGATTTCTGTCCAAGATAATAAATACAATTTAGTTCCATTTGCAGTAAATGCAATCAATTTAGAATCTTTAGGAGCAAATTTAGCATCAGCAGTTTTAATGATTATAGCGTCTTTAGCTTTTCCGTTTTCATTAATTGTTAATTGAAAATTTCCTGCTTTTACCTCGGCAACGAGATTATCAACTTTGGCAACAACCGGACTTGCTTTCACCGCTTTAGAAGATTTCTTTTTCTGTGCATAAATTGTAGTACTCATCAGTATTACAATAACTAATAAAACTATTTTTTTCATTTTTACAATTTGGGTTATTTATAGATGACCAATATACAAAATTATTTAAACCGCAACTGTTAAATAAAAAAAACCGAGTAATTTCTTACTCGGTTCTATTCAAAAACTAAAAAATTAAAAACTAATCTTTTTGCGATTTTAAGGCTAGATTATAAATAACCAATCCAAAACCGATTTTGTTAATTGCATCAGCAATATTGTAAGCAACATCTACATTACCTTTTCCAAGTAATCCAGTGTACCAGCCATCAGTACCCAACATGTAACCCAATGGATAAATTGCCCATCCTACCAATACAAACCAACATAAAATTTTGTGCGCAGCCAAAACGTTTCCTCCTGCGGCCGAAGCTAATTTAGATGCTTCACCCAACCAAATTTCATAAGCAATAGCAAAATATGCTAACCCTGAAACTAATCCCCAAATCCATGCATTTCCTGGATCTACGGCTTCACCAAAATATCCAGTTACCAACATGATAAGTGAATAAATAATCATTTTCCACAATAATGATGTTTTTGCTCCAGCTACTTTAAGAATTAAATAAAACTCTAAACACATTAACGGAACAGTAAGAACCCAGTCTACATATCTGAAAAATGTAGGTGATTCACCAAAACTAGCCCAGTAATCTCTCATGTAAAAGTAATGGACCGCAGCAATAAAAGTGATTAAACCAGAGACTAATACAGAAGTACGCCACTTCTTATCAAACTGGTTTAGTGATAGAAAAAAGAAAGCTGATGCTGCCATCATGGCCATGCAACCAACAAAGAAAGTAAAACCTACATAATCTGTAGGAAGCATTTTCGCTACTAGCGATGGAAATAAAAATAAATTTGACATAGTTAAAATGTATTAAGATTATTTGTTTAACCAAAATTAAAAAATATTAAACAAAATAAATAATTTTGTTTAGCTTTTTATTATTAAATTTAAACAAAATATTAACCCCACAATAGATGACTAGATCCAATAAATTCGCAATTGTAGTAAGTTTTTTTGCTCTCTGGATAAATGTTTATTTTTCTTTTAAGTATCAACAACTTGCTGGATTTGTAGTAATATTCTTATTCGGAATTCTTCATGGCGCAAACGATTTAGCTTTGTACACAAAAATTGACCACGAGAATTCTAATAAATCATTTAAAAAAATATTGATTTACTACCTTTTGGTTATCTTTTTTGGATTTATACTATTTTATTGTATCCCAACTCTAGCTTTATTATTGTTTTTACTTTTTAGTGGATATCATTTTGGGGAACAACATTGGAATAATTTAAAAGATTCTAAAAATAGATGTTCGAGTATCATTTTTCAAACCACCTATGGATTGTTTATATTTTCATTGCTGTTTTATTTTCACGAAGAAGAAGTTAAATTGATAGTAAGTAAAATAATTAATTTTTCTATTGGTTCAATAAATTTTGCTTGGATAACTTTAGCATCAGGAATCGCTTTAGTTTTATCATCTATTTCTATGGCTAGAGCATCATTGACTTTCAAAAATCAAATTGTAATTAATATTTTTTACATATTTGTTTTTGCAATAATTTTTAAAACTGCCGATTTAATATGGGCATTTGCAATTTACTTTGTAGTTTGGCATAGCTTGCCATCCATTAATGAACAAATAAATTATTTGTATGGAGATTTTACATTGCGTAATTTCCAGAAATACTTTAAGTCTGCATTTATTTATTGGATAGTATCGTTAAACGGAATCTTAATTTTGTTTTTAGTTTTTAAAGACAAGCAATTATTTACCGCATTATTCTTTTCTTTTCTTGCTGCTATTACTTTTCCGCACACTATAATTATTATAAAAATGCAAAATAAAAAATAAAAAAACCGAGCAATTTCTTACTCGGTTTTGTCCTTAATCTAAAAGTCATATCTCATTTGCATAAAAATTACTTTCCTGATTTTATTCTATTATCGTTTTTACATAGCATTTGACAATTTTCAGCATTTGTCCTTCCTCCTTCGTGCCATGGTGTAATGTGGTCGGCTTCCATTTCGTTTAATTCAAATTGAACGTTGCATTTTATACAAATTCCTTTTTGCCTTTCAAATGCCTCTCTTTTTTGCTTATCAGTAAAAGAACGAATACTTAAATATTTTTCTTTTCTAGTTAAAACATATTCGTAAATTCCCGACTTTTTTGAAACATCTTCGTCTTGCATTAAGTCTGAGATTTCTTTTTCCAACATTTTAGTATCAAAAATTTTATCTTTGTATACATTATAAAGAAAACCCCAATTAATACCTTTCATTTCTTTTCTGTATACTGTAAAAGTTGCTTCCGTCCAAGAAATTACATCTTGAAAATATCGCCAAAGAGCACTTGCGTTTGGGTCATGTTGATGGTTGGACATATACACTTCAATATTCTCTTTTGAAATCCAATCAATAGTTGTTTGAAAATAGTCTTGTCGGTTTACTGCTCCTATTAAGTACTTATTACCAATTTGATAAGCTACACATCCAGTTTTACTAAAATATTTTTTTGCATCTGAAACCCAAGAACCAGAATATACTGCATTTCGTAATTCTTGTTCCGTTAACTTCTCTCCAGCAATATTTATGGTTTTAAACCATTCTAACTTTTCACTTTCTGTTCCACTACAAATGTAAACCATCAATTTATAATTCATAATTTGGTCTTGCTCATTATTTTGCAAATTATGAAAAGCACGTTGACTTGGAATATTACCCACCATAACCGAATAATCGCCTTGAACATATTGACAAATAGAAATGGTACGTTGTTGTCCGTCAATAACTTCAAAATTACCATCTTCACGAACTGCCCAATACATCACATTAAGTGGATAATCTTTGGTAAGCGTATTAATAACAGCATCACGCTGTTTGTCTTTATAAATAAATTCACGCTGATATGGCGGACGAATATCGAGTATTCCTCCAAAACCAACAATACCGTTTTCATTATTGTCTTGGTAACCATTGGTTAGTTCACGAACCGTTATTTCTTTTAGTTCTATTTTCATAGTCGTTTGTTTTTGATAATGATACGTAAATATAATTCAACGCCATTTACGATTGGTCTTCCGTGTGGTGTGTTTTCATATCGTATTCCTTTATTTACTTCTCCAGTATTCATAATTCCTAATAATTCAAATTGTTCTGGATTATATTTATCAATAAATGTAATTGGTACGCCCATAAAACCCGAATAATCTAATGGAATATCTGCAACTTTATTCACATTTATAGCATTATAATTATCATAATTTGGAAATTCAGCTTGACTATATTTTTTGTAAAGAATTATATCTTCATGACGTTTTCTATTGTCAAGATTTGTAAACCACATGATATTTCCCATGCTAAAAAACTTTTTTCCATCTTCAATTTTCTTTCTTGATTCAGTTGTAATATCATATTCATATGGTACTTCAAACCATTTTGTCCCGCCATTATCCATCCCTAACCAGATTTTGTCTTTTTTAATCAACTCAAAAATCTCTTTATATGTAATCGCGTTTTGGCTTCCAAGTATTAAAAATTGTTTATTGAAATCTATTAGTTGAGCGACATATTCTCTAAATAATGAGAATGGTGGATTAGTAACCACAATATCTACTTCTTTTAAAAGTTCAATACTTTCTGGACTTCTAAAATCGCCATCACCTTGTAAATGTATTATGCCAATTTCTTCAATATCAGGTATTTTATTACCATTTTTATCTCCAAAATATTCGAGATAAATAGCTTTTTCAGATTTATTTTCACTAAACAACTCCATATCTTGACTTTTGTAACAAGTGGTTATAAGTTTTTTAAGTCCTAAACTCTCAAAATTATAAGAGAAATAATAAAAAAAGTTGCTAACTCTTGGATCATCACAATTACAAAAAACAACTTTATCTCTAAAATGTTCTTTGTAATGTCTTAACTCTTTTTCAATATCTGTACGTTGAGTAAAAAACTCATCGTTCTTTGATTTACTTGCTTTCCGTAAAGTTTTATTTGAAGATTTTATTGCCATAATTTAGTTTAAAAGCGAAACTTGCTCTTAAACCGATAAACAAAAAGGACGTGAAACTGTCCATTGTGCTTATCTTCAATTCAAGGTACCTAGGAGAGACCGTGTGTATAAATAAGCACGAACAGCTCACGCCCAAACGGACGTGAACTCTCGCGACTTATTCTCATACACATTTTGAAATTTCCTAGGTTTCTGAATTGAGAGAATAAGAGCTAAAAGCTCAACAATATGTTAATATTTTATGTTTCTATTTTATAATTTTTATTTTTAATTATTCACAAATATACATTTTTAAAGTTGTTTACAAAACACAAAAAAACCGAGCAATTTCTTACTCGGTTTTTACTCTATTGCGCGCAAAATTTATAACGAATTTGCTCCTGCTTCTGCAACTGCATGATCGTTTTCTACAGTGCTTCCGCTTACGCCAATTGCTCCAATAACATCGCCATTGCTATTTTTTATTGGAATTCCACCAGGAAAAGATATCAATCCGCCGTTAGAATGCTCAATTCCAAAAAGTGATCCTCCAGGTTGCGAAAGACTTCCAATAACACCTGTAGGGAAATCGAAAAAACGTGCTGTTTTAGCTTTTTTCAATGAAATATCTGCCGATCCTAACCATGCACCATCCATTCTAGCGAATGCTAAAAGATTGGCACCGGCATCTACAATTGAAATGTTCATTTTGGTATCTAATGCTACCGATTTTGCTTTTGCTACTGCAATTGCTTTTTCTGCTTGTTCTAATGTAATATTCATAACTATATTTTTTTAAATTGAGTTCCAAAATTAAAAATTAAAATAATCAAAAAATTATGATATTAGTTCAAACTAATTGCTTAATGAGCCAATTTTTATATCTTTTTTGGGACTTTTTCCAAATCGCTTTTTATACGCATTACTAAAATTAGAGGCACTTTCATATCCGCATTCTAAATGGACATCAATACATTTCATTGTTCCATTTTCTAACAACCTTTTGGCTTTTAATAAACGTTTTTCTTGAAACCATTTACCGGGAGAAATTGCATATTCATTTTCAAAAGTTCGCTTAAAAGTTGAAATGCTCATATTGAATAAAAAAGCAAGTTGTTCTACTTTTAAATTAAGATTAGAATTGGTTTCAATCTTATTTTTAAATGGTGATTTATCATATTCACTGATAAGCTGCAACAAAAAATCAATAAACTTTTGATTGTATTTATGAATCAAATAGTGAATGATTTCCTCAAATTTTAATTGTAAAAAATCTTGTTGCTCTTTATTTTTAGAATGCAATTTAGAGGATAATGAACTTATATAATCTGTAATAAAGCTATCATTTTCAATGATAAAATAGGGTTTTTCATTATATTCTGAACCTCGTTTATAGTTATTTGTATCCAGAAACTGTCTGACTTTTTTAGAGCTAAAGAAAAATAATTTACAATAATACTCTTTATCTTTCCCAATCAATTCGGTCATTAAGCAATTACCATTTTTAATTAATACCGATTGATTTTCATTAACGGCTACCGAAGTATCCGCAAAATGTACTTTTTTATGTCCAATTTGCAAAAAACTAAACATATTCAAACCCAAATTAACCTTACTATTTATTACATCTTGAGTCATTTTTAAATCATAAATAAACAAATCTGATGGAATAGATGCATCAAAAATTAAGGATTCAGGAATATTTTGTATCGACATTGTTGGGGAATTTATTGGTAAATATACTAATTTGAAAACACAAAAAAAACCGAGCAATTTCTTATTCGGTTTAGTCTATTATCTAAAAGCCTGTTATATTATATCTAAAAAAGTTTGAATAGCAAACACTTATCTCTTTAAATAGTATTAAAATAAATCGCTGTGTGTACCAGTATTAAGAAATAGTAAGATTAATTCTTCCTCGTTTTGTAGCCAAACCAAAAGCCAATCACTCTTGATATGACATTCCCAGCAATTATCATAATTTCCAGATAATTTATGAGGTTTATATTTTAATGGAAGCGATCCTGTTTCAGCTAGAATTGAAATTGTTTTTTGTAACAATGACATATCATAACCTCGTTTTTTACAAAGTTTCATTTCCTTTTCAAATCTGTTGGTTGTACTAATGGAATACATTAATTCAAAATTTTATCAAAAAGCTCATCCGTGTTTTTATATTTATTTACGCGTCCCTTTTTTACATCTTCCAAAGACATATTTAATGCAGTTTTATTAACTGTTTTAAAAACACCAAGTGAAAGTATGTATTCAAGAGTTTTTTTTGCAATAACGTTTCTCTTGTCAAATTTTAAAGTGATTTCTGCCATAACGTCTTTATTTTTTTCTAATAACAAATATAATAAATTATCTAATAAGAGTAAAAACTATCTTCAAGCAAAATTAAATTTTTTGAAAGTAACTAATTTTAGAATCATTTTTAAACACAAAAAAACCGAACAATTTCTTATTCGGTTTCTCCTAATTATATTTATTTGAAAAGATTACTTCACTTCTTCAAATTCTACATCTTGTGTATTATCACCTTGATTTTCAGCTTGTGGTTGCGCATCTTGTGCTTGTCCAGCTTCACCTTGAGCGTACATCGCTTCTGTAGCAGTTTTCCAAGCAGCGTTTACATTGTCTAAACCTTTTTGGATAGCTTCAACATCTTGCGATTGGTGTGCCATTCTTAATTCAGTTAATGCATATTCGATACCTGTTTTGTGCTCATCAGAAATTTTGTCTGCCAATTCTTTCAACTGAGATTCCGTTTGGAAAATCAAACTATCAGCTTCGTTAATTTTTTCAGCTCTTTCTCTTGCAATTTTATCAGCTCCAGCATTTGCCTCAGCATCTTTTTTCATTTTCTCGATTTCTTCAGCTGTTAAACCAGAAGAAGCTTCGATACGAATATCGTGAGATTTTCCAGTTCCTTTATCAGTTGCAGAAACTTTGATGATACCATTAGCATCAATATCAAAAGTTACTTCAATTTGAGGAACTCCTCTTGGTGCTGGTGGAATACCATCTAAGTTGAAACGACCAATAGTTTTGTTATCAGCAGCCATTGCTCTTGCACCTTGAAGAACGTGTAGTTCAACAGTTGGTTGAGAATCTGCAGCTGTAGAGAAAATTTGAGATTTTTTAGTTGGAATAGTAGTATTTGATTCAATCAAAATAGTCATAATTCCACCCATAGTTTCAATTCCTAAAGATAAAGGTGTAACGTCAAGTAACAATACATCTTTTACATCTCCAGATAAAACTCCACCTTGAATAGCTGCTCCAATGGCTACAACTTCATCAGGATTAACTCCTTTAGATGCTTTTTTACCAAAGAATTTTTCAACTTCGTCAGCAATTCTTGGCATTCTTGTAGAACCTCCAACAAGGATAACTTCGTCAATATCAGATGTAGATAAACCTGCATCTTTCAACGCTTTAGCAACTGGTTCCATAGAACGTTTCACTAAAGAATCTGATAATTGCTCAAATTTAGCTCTAGATAATTTTTTAACTAAGTGTTTTGGTCCAGAAGCAGTAGCTGTTACATAAGGTAAATTGATTTCAGTTTCCGCAGAAGATGATAATTCAATTTTAGCTTTTTCAGCAGCTTCTTTGATTCTTTGTAATGACATTGGATCTAATCTCAAGTCAATTCCTTCTTCAGCTTTAAATTCATCTGCCAACCAGTCAATGATAGTTTGGTCAAAATCGTCTCCACCTAAGTGCGTATCACCATTTGTAGACAATACTTCGAAAACTCCATCTCCTAATTCAAGGATAGAAATATCAAAAGTACCACCACCTAAATCGTAAACTGCAATTTTTTGATCTGTTCCTTTTTTGTCTAATCCGTAAGCTAATGCCGCAGCAGTTGGCTCATTGATAATTCTCATTACTTTAAGACCAGCAATTTCTCCAGCTTCTTTTGTAGCTTGACGTTGCGCATCGTTAAAGTAAGCAGGAACAGTAATAACTGCTTCTGTAACTGTTTGACCCAAATAGTCTTCTGCAGTTTTTTTCATTTTTTGAAGTGTCATTGCTGACAATTCTTGTGCTGTATATAAACGACCATCGATATCAACTCGTGGCGTATTGTTGTCACCTTTTACTACTGAATAAGGTACTCTTTTCGCTTCTTCTGTAGTTTCAGAAAAAGTATGTCCCATAAAACGTTTGATAGAACCAATCGTTTTAGTTGGATTAGTCACAGCTTGTCTTTTAGCTGGATCACCCACTTTAATTTCGCCACCTTCCACAAATGCAATGATAGAGGGTGTCGTTCTTTTTCCTTCTGAGTTAGGAATTACTACTGCTTCTTGTCCTTCCATTACAGAAACGCAAGAGTTCGTTGTACCTAAATCAATTCCAATAATTTTTCCCATTTTTATATTTAATTAATTTTAGAAAATTCACTTTTTAAACTTGTCTGTAAAAAGCAATGATTGTGCCACATCAAAAAAGGTAATAAATTGTCATAAATATACCTAACTGACACAAATTCATCTGACAAACTGACACAAAATATAAGTTTTCAAGTAACTATTAGTCCGTTTCAAGATTCGTTCAAATGCTTTTTAATTCTAAATTGATTAAGATTCAACAAATTACTAAAGCAATCCAAACACAATAAAAATTAAAAAACATTGATTACATAGTTTAAGTTACAAAGATTATTTATTTTTGAACAATATTCAATTGCTTAAAAATGAAACCAACAATTACAATTATAGGTGCTGGAATTTCTGGATTAACAGCTGCCGTTTATTTGCACCAAAACGGATTTAATATTCAAATAATAGAAGCATCAGATCGTGCTGGTGGCAGAATAAAAACGGATGTTGTTAACGGATTTCGATTGGATAGAGGATTTCAAGTTTTACTTACAGAATATCCCGAATGCAAAGCGTTATTAAACTACAAAAAACTAAATCTAAAACGATTTTTACCCGGTGCAACGGTACTTTATGATGGTGGTCAATTCGAAATTGCAGATCCTTTTCGTCGTCCGTCAGCAACCTTTTCAACACTCTTTGCTCCTGTTGGTTCAATCAAAGACAAAATAAATACGTTGTTTTTAAAAAATAAATTAGTAAAAATTACAATACCCGAAATCTTTAATCAAAAAGAGGAACCTACACTTTCGCAATTATCAAAATATGGTTTTAGTGATAAAATGATTAACCGATTTTACAAACCTTTTTTCTCAGGAATTTTTCTAGAAAATGAATTATCAACTTCCAACAGAATGTTCGATTTTGTAATGAAAATGTTTTCACAAGGCGATGCTGCAATTCCAGAATTGGGAATGGAAGAAATTCCGAAACAATTGGCGGCAATTTTACCAAAAGACACCATAAAATACAATGTAAAAGTTACCAACATTCAGAACAATACAATTGAAACAGAAAACGGATCAATTTTTACATCTGATAAAATAATCATTGCAACCGAAGCGACAGGATTTGCCAAAAGATATTTACCCGAAACACAAACCAAATCGCATCAGGTAACTAACATATATTTTCAAGCAAATGGAGCTCCAACAAACAAAGCTGTTGTAATTTTAAACGCTTCTAAAAATAAAAAATGGGTGAATAATTTGTCCGTTATGACCAATTTATCTAGTAGTTACGCACCAAAAGGCAAGGTTTTATTATCGGTTTCTATTAATGGAATAGTTGATATTGAAGAGGAAGTTTTAGCATCCAATATTAAAAACGAACTAAAACAATGGTTTGGAAATCAAGTTGAAAACTGGGAATTACTGAAGATTTATAAAATTAATTATGCTTTGCCAAATTTAAAATCTCTCAAGGAAAATAATTTTGAAAGTGACTTTAAAATTAATGAAAATCTTTTTATATGTGGTGATCATTTACTTAACGGATCAATAAATGCAGCCATGAAATCTGGGCGAACAGTAGCAGAAAACATCATAAAAAATCATTTAGACTAAATTTTATAACTCTCAGTAGTAATTATGTAACTTTATTTGCTATTTTATATTGAACTTTGTACAAACCAATTTTGAATAATTTGAAAGTCAGTACTAAAGTTACGATTAAAAAATACATAAGAAAAATACTTAAAGTTTTTGCTTGGATTATTGTTTCAATGCTGTCCATTTTTCTTTTTTTAGTAATTGCATTACAAATTCCTGCTGTTCAAAATTACGCCAAAGACAAAGCGATTAACTATTTAGAAGGAAAAATTCATACTAAAGTTACTATTAACAGAATCGAAATTGGTCTTCCCAAAAAAGTAATTCTTGAAGGATTCTACTTTGAAGATCAACAAAAAGACACACTTCTTGCTGGAGAAAAATTGGTAGTAGACATAAGTTTGTTTCAATTATTTAATAACAAAATCGAAATTAATTCGGTCGATTTACAAGGAATAACCGCTAAAATTTCTCGTAATAAAAATGAAATTTTCAATTTTGATTACATCATAAAAGCATTTGCATCACCAGCAAAACCAAAGAATGATTCTCCACCAATGGAATTTTCTATTGATAAAATCAATTTAGATAAAGTAAAATTCAACTATGCTGATGCAGTTTCTAAAAATGATATTTCAGTAAACTTGAATCACTTTGATACCAAAATAAAAACATTCGATTTAAACAAAATGGAATTTGATGTTCCAAATACCAAAATAGACGGATTGAAATTAAAATTAAAACAGGGAATTGCAGCAATAAAATCTACTACAAAAGCATCAAGTAAAGGATCAGAAACTAATTTAAATTTAAAATTAGGCAAAATCGATTTATCTAAAATTGATGTAGTTTATGAAAATGAAGCCTCAAAATTAGCAACAAAAGTAAACCTTGAAAAACTAAATGTAGATGTAAACATTTTTGATTTAAATAAGGAATTAATTGATATTGAATCATTAGAATTAGAAAATACAAAAGGAACTTTAGCACTTGGAAAACTTCAAGAAATCATAACTCAAAACCAAGTTACCACTACTCCATCGTCTAATAATTGGAAAATAAAAATCAACAAAGCCAATTTGAAAAAAGTCGATTTTAAATTTGATGATGAAAATTCTATCGCAACTAATAAAGGTGTTGATTACAAACATTTAGACATTCAAAATTTCAATTTAAATGCAGAAAATATCAGTTATAGCGAGCAAAATACTTCTGGTAAAATTAATGCACTTACTATTAAAGACAAAAGCGGATTGGATGTTCAAGCCTTAAAAACCGATTTCAATTATAATGATAAAGGCGTTTCTTTAAAAAAATTGAATTTAAAAACACCCCAAACTTCGCTTAAAGATGAAGTAATTGTTGGTTATTCGTCGGTTGCAAGTATTCAAGAAAATCTTGGAGAACTGAGTGTGATAGCCAATTTAAAAAATAGTAAAGTTGGATTTAAAGACATTTTATTATTCGCGCCAACATTAGCCAATACTAGCCCTTTCGATACTAATCCAAATGCAATTATTTCGGTAAATTCAGTTATTTCAGGCAAGTTGAATAATATTTCTATTCCGAATTTAGAAATTTCTGGTATTGGAAGTACTAAAATAAATGCCAGTGGAAAAATTGTAGGTTTTCCTGATATGAAGAAAGCTTATTTCGATTTGAACATCAAAAATCTAGAATCAAGTTCTAATGATGTAAGCCAATTTGTACCAAAAGGGACCATTCCGAACAACATTCAATTGCCATCAAAATTCAATACCAAAGGAACTTTTAAAGGAACAATAAACAATTTTGCAACCGATTTAAAATTGGTAAGCAGCTTTGGAACTGCCAAAATTAAAGCCACATTCGACCAACGAAGAAAAAACTACGAAAAATATAATGCCCAAACCGAACTAGATAATTTCGATTTAGGAAAATTGATAAAAAATGATTCCATCGGAAAAATATCATTAAAAGCCTACGTAAAAGGTTCAGGATTGAATCCGAAAACAGCAAATGCAACTGTTGATGGAACGATTTTGAAAGCCGATTTCAATAATTATGTTTACACAAATCTAAAATTAAAAGGAAAAATAAATAACGGATTGTTTGATGTAAATGCCAATGCAAACGATCCAAATTTGACGTTTAATATGATTTCTAATGGAAGTTTTAGAGGAAAATATCCATCAGGAAAATTGAAGTTAAACGTTGATATTGCCGATTTAAACAAACTCAATCTTCATGCTGGACCGTTAAAATTGAAAGGCGAAATTGACGCAGATATTCAATCGGCAGATTTAGATTATTTGAACGGAAAAGTTAGCGCCAACAATTTTATAATCGCAAATCAAAAGGAACAATTTGTTTTAGATTCGATAAACATTATTGCAACATCAACAGCCGAAAAAAATACATTGATACTAAAATCACAGTTCATGAATGCTGATATTAATGGAAAATACCAACTTTCTAAAATCGCATCGGCATTACAAAATTCGATTTCAAAATACTATACTACCAATTCAGATTCTAAAAAAACGCAAGTTAAAAACCAACAATTTGCTTTTAAAATTGACGTAAAAGACAATCCTATTTTATTAAAAATTATTCCAGAACTAAAAAGTTTATCGCCTATTGCACTTTCGGGAAGATACAATTCGGTGAACGATTCGATAGTTTTAAATGGTTCTATTCCTAAATTAATTTATGGAACCAACACTATTTCTGGAGCAATTATTAAAGTTGACACCCAAGACAATGCATTGATTTACAGTTTGGTTGTAGATGATATTCAGAATTCAAATTTTCAATTGCCTTACACCAATATTTCAGGAAAAGTAGCAAATAATCTTGTTGATTACACTTTGCAATTGAAAGATGTAAAAGACAAAGAACGCTATTTGATAGTTGGAACTTTAAAATCGGAAAACGGAAATTCAGACATTAGTTTGAATCCAACCAATCTAGTTTTGAATTATGAAAAATGGAATTTATCCGAAGAAAATTTAATTCGATTCGGGAAAAATGGAATTTATGCCAACAATTTTGAACTTTCTAAAGGTGGAAATTCCATTAAAATTCAATCGCAATCTACACAACCAAATGCACCATTAGCAGTCGATTTTAAAGATTTTGAAATAGAAACTATTACCAATATTGCACAAAAAAGTTCTTTGCAATTTGGCGGTAAAATCAATGGAAACGCTTTGATAAAAGAGTTGCAAAAATCACCAATTTTTACATCCGATTTAACAATTGATAATTTTACTTTTCAAAAAGATACCGTTGGAAATCTAAAAATAAATGTTGACAATCAAACTGCAAATACGTACAACGCCAAAATTGAACTGACAGGTTTTGACAATCAAATGAATTTGAATGGAAATTACAAAACCACCGACAGCAGTTTGGACATGAATCTGGACATTCAAAAACTAAATGTAAAAAGTCTTCAAGGTTTTAGTTTTGGAAATTTAAAACAAAGCACGGGTTTCTTGAATGGGAATTTAAAAATTACAGGAAAAAGCGTGCAACCTATTATTATTGGCGAATTAAAATTTAATGAAGTTGGTTTTATTGCAACGCAACTTAATGCTACTTTCAAATCGATGAATGATAAAATTGTGTTTTCTAACAATACAATTTCATTGGACAATTTTGTTATTAAAGACGAAAAAGACAACGATTTAACCATAAACGGAAAGATAAACAGTCAAGATTTTACAAACTTAGGATTTGATTTAACGGTTGATTCTGATAATTTTAAAGCCGTAAATTCTAAAGCCAAAGACAACGATTTGTATTACGGAGAATTGTTTTTAGACAATCATTTGAATATAAAAGGCGACAGGAACAATCCGGTTGTTGATGGCACAATGAAAATTAATAAAGGTACAAAATTCACTGTAGTTTTACCACAAGACGATCCATCAATAGCTGATAGAGAAGGAATTGTAGAATTTATAGACCAAGATCAACCAAAACTAGTTACAACAATTTCACTTGAAGAAAATTTAAGCCAAACACAAGTAAAAGGAATAAATGCATCGGTAAATATTGAAATCGATAAAGAAGCCGAACTGTCAATGATTATTGACAAAGCCAACGGTGATTTCTTGAAATTAAAAGGCGAAGGACAACTTACTGGAGGCATTGATCCGTCTGGAAAAACAACGCTAACTGGTCGTTATGAATTGACCGAAGGAAGTTATGAAATGAGTTTTAATTTGATAAAAAGAAAATTTGACATCAAAAAAGGAAGTTACCTACTTTGGACAGGTGAACCAACAACAGCCGACATAAATATTACTGCCATTTACAAAACAGAAACCGCTCCAATAGATTTATTAAACGACCAATTGGGCGATCTTTCACCAGAAGAAAGAAATACTTACAAACAAAGAATTCCTTTTGAAACTGAACTAAAAATGAAAGGTGATTTATTAAAACCTGACATCACTTTTGATATTATTTTGCCCGAAGGAAATAACTCTGTTTCTGGAGATATTATTACAGCAACTCAAGCAAAATTAGTACAATTACGACAAGAACCGGATGAATTAAACAAACAAGTTTTTGCCTTACTTTTATTGAACAGATTTGTGGGTGAAAATCCATTTTCGAGTGAAAGTGGTGGAACTTCGGCTTCATTGTTAGCTAGAGAAAGTGCAAGCAAAGTACTATCGCAACAATTAAATAATCTTGCAGGCGATTTAATTAAAGGTTTCGAATTGGATTTTGATTTGAATTCTTCCGAAGATTATACTTCAGGTCAAAAAGAAAATAAAACCGATTTGAACGTTGGACTTTCTAAAAAATTATTGAACGATAGATTGAAAGTTACCGTTGGAAGTAGTTTTGGAATTGAAGGAGCAAAACAAGAAAACCAACAAACAAATAACATTGCTGGCGATATTTCTGCCGATTATCAAATATCTAAAGATGGCCGTTATAAGCTTCGTGCATATCGAAAAAATAAATATCAAGTAGCTTTGCAAGGTCAAGTTATTGAAACCGGAATTGGATTTATAATCACCATCGATTACAATAAATTTAGAGAGTTATTTCAAAAAAATAAAGCCGAAGAAAAACCTAAACCTAAAAAGAAATCTAATGGTTAAAAACGTAGTATACTTTATATTTTTTGTGCTTTTTGCAACATCTTGTAGTAATACAAAGTATTTGCCAGAAGGCGAATTGCTTTATGTAGGCGGAAAAATAAAAGTGGAAGACAGTATTATTTCTAAAAAAGAACACAAATTGCTAAAGTCAAAATTAGCAGAAATTTTGCGTCCTAAACCTAATAAAAAGTTTCTTGGATTGCGTCCAAAATTGTTCATTTACAATTTGGTTGGAACCGTAAAAAAAGAAAAAGGATTTCGACATTGGTTAAAATATACCGTAGGTGAACCGCCTGTTTTAATGAGCCAAGTAGACTTGGAATACAACAAAAGTTTGATCCAAAATTATGTAGAAAATAATGGTTATTTCAATGCAAAAACAACAGCCGATAGCACTAAAAGCGGAAAAAAAGTTGTGGCAGAATATTATGTAAATCCAAAAGAGCAATACAAAATAAAAAAAATAAAATTTCCCGAAGACAGTTCTGCAATTGGTATTGCGGTTGCTAAAACCCAACGTAGAAGTTTACTAAAAGTAGGAAATCCATACAGTCTAGATATAATTAAAGAAGAACGAAATCGCATTGATACAAGATTAAAAGAGAAAGGATTTTTCTATTTTAATGCCGATTATCTTAAAGTTCAAGTTGATAGTACCGTTGCTAAACATGAAGTAACCTTGATTGTAAAAGTCAAAAATGAAACGCCACAATTGGCAAAAAAGTCCTTCAAAATCAATAATATATTTGTTTATCCAAATTATTCTATCAATTCTGACAGTATTACTGGTTCAGAGAAATATAAAGATTTTACCATCATTGGAAATGAAAAGTTATTCAAACCAAAGATTTTTGACAGAACATTATATTTCAAAAAAGGAGATTTGTACAACAGAACCAACCACAATTTATCGCTGAACAGATTAGTAAATTTGGGCACTTTTAAATTTGTAAAAAACCAATTTAAAGTATCTGATACCATTGGCGATTACCTTGATACCTATTATTATTTGACTCCGCTGCCACAAAAATCGATTCGAGTTGAAATTCTTGCCAAAACCAATTCTGCCAATTATACAGGAACAGAACTTAATATTAACTGGAGCAATCGCAATACTTTTCATGCTGCAGAATTGTTAAGCATCACCGCTTTTGGTGGCGCAGAAGTACAACTGGGAGGAAAAAATAACGGATTTAATGTTTATAGATTTGGATCGGAAGCCAATCTTATTTGGCCTAGAATTATTGCGCCAATCAAATTTGAATCGGCAAGCGGATTTGTACCTAGAACCAAAGCTACACTTGGCTATGAATATCAAAACCGAACGCAATTGTATTCACTTCAAACGTTTAAAGCAGCCTTTGGATATTCATGGAAGGAAAACGAACGAAAAGAACATCAGCTAAATATTACCGAAATTACATTTGCAAGTCCTCAAAATGTTACCGATTTATATAACCAGCAAGCGAGTGCAAACAGCTCGTTGAAAAATGTAATCGAAAAGCAACTAATTTTTGGACCAACCTATTCTTATTCCTATACGAATACGATGCAGAAAAAAAGAAAAAACACAATTTTTTATAAAGGAAGTATCGATTTTTCAGGAAATATTGTTGGTTTAATTTCTGGTGCAAACATCAAAAAAGGAGATACAATTAAGGTTTTAGGAATTCCATTTAGTCAATATCTTAAAATTCAGAACGAGTTTAAGCACAATTATAAAATAAATGAAAACTCACAAATAGCAAGCAGAATAATTGCTGGTGTAGCTTTTGCTTATGGCAATTCAGATGAAATTCCGTTTAGCAAGCAATTTTTTATTGGTGGTACAAACAGCTTACGAGCATTTCGTTCGCGTTCACTCGGACCTGGAAGTTATGATGGATCTAATGAAACTACCTCTTTTTTACCCGATCAATCTGGCGATGTAAAACTAGAAATGAATACCGAATATAGAAGTAAAATTTACCGCTTTATAAATGGTGCATTGTTTATAGATGCAGGAAATATTTGGCTTGCCAATAAAGATATAAATAAACCTGGTTCGCAATTTTCTAAAGATTTTCTCAAAGAAATTGCCGTTGGTATTGGTGCCGGATTACGATTTGATTTTGACTTTTTAGTACTTCGAACCGATTTGGCATTTCCAATAAGAAAACCTTATTTTCCCGATGGACAACGATGGGTTTTAGATCAAGTAAGTTTTGGAAGTGGTTCATGGCGAAAAGATAATTTGGTCTTCAATCTAGCTATTGGTTATCCTTTTTAGACTTATTTATTTTCTGATTTTCTAAATAAAAATCGTTCGTTAAAAATAACAATTGATAGTAAAATTAAAGAATAAGAAATAATTTGATTCCCATTTATTTCTTCATGAAAATAGAACAATGCCAATAGAAAATTCAGTAGCGGATTGGTGTACATCAAAATTCCAACTGCAGATGAATTCATTCCTTTCAAGGCAAATAAATTAAGATACAACGGAATTATAGTAAACAAAACTACAATTACAAGCAGTAAAATATAAAATAATGGTTCAGTAGGAATTGCTGAAGAATACAATGGAAAAAAAGGCATAATCACTACCGATGCAATGACCATTTGAACCGTTAAAATTAAAAATTTATCAAAAACAGTGTTCTTCCTTTGGCTGATTAAATAAAGTGCAAATGAAAACGCAATAACCAAACTGTAAGTCAATTCAAACAAATTTCCATACGATAAAATGCCGCAACTAACAATACACAAAGCGACAGAAAACCATTGCCATTTGCTTAATTTTTCCTTCAAAATAAAGTATGCCAAAATAGTAGTAACAATTGGGCAAATCAAATAAGCAAATGATGCCGATTTTAAACTGACATGATTCATGGCGTAAATAAATAAGAACCAATTTATTATCAATAGAAATCCGCCTAAAACAGTAAGAAATAAAAACCGATATTTGAGTTTAGTTTCTAAATTTTTAAAAGCAATAAAGTCATTTTTTACAATTGATTTTCTAAACAAAAGATTGATTGCAAGCAAAATAACCGTTGCAAAAAAGATTCTATAAAAAAGAATATCCAACGAAGGATAGTTATGTAACGGTTTCAAAGCCAAACTAAAGAAACCCCAAATAACAAAAGCAGTCAGTGCCGAAGCGTAATATTTATTGATTTGCACGAGAAAAATTTGGTGCAAAAATACAGAAATACCAAGTTAAGTTAAGTGAAATATAACATTTAATTAGGAATTGATTACTGCTAAAAAATTCTGACAATCAGTTTATTATTTTAAACTATCAACAGAAAATGCAATTTTAAAATAAACAAAAATCAGTTTAACATTAAAATAATGAAAATTCAATAATTGTTTACCTTATATTTGTACTACAAACTAAACTTTTCATTTTATGGAAGAATGCATCTCGGTTTTTGATATGTTAAAAATTGGTGTCGGACCATCGAGTTCGCATACACTTGGACCTTGGCGTGCTGCCGAACGATTTTTATCGGAATTGAGAACAGAAAGTATTCTTCAAGATGTTACCCGAATAAAAGTCGATTTGTACGGTTCACTTTCGTTAACAGGAAAAGGTCATGCAACCGATTTGGCTGTCATGTTAGGTTTGTCTGGTCAAGATCCAGAATACATTCCGGTGCAAGATATTGACGGAATTATCAAAACTATTGAAGATAAAAATGAAATCAATTTGGGTAACGAAATTGTAATTCCGTTTTACTTTTTACAAGACATTGTTTTCAATAAAAACTTTCTTCCTTTTCATGCCAACGGATTAACTTTTACCGCTTTTTTATCAGACGATAAAGAATATCAAACGACCTTCTACTCCATCGGTGGCGGATTTGTAGTAAAAGAAGAACGAATCAATGCCAAGAAAAAATTAGAAATAAAATGTGCATTTCCTTTCCCAATTCAAAATGCCGAAGAACTTTTAAACTATTGCCATTCCGAAAATAAATCCATTTCAGAAATCGTATATGAGAATGAAAAATCAATGCGAACAGAAGCCGTAATTGATCACGAATTAATGCGAATTTGGAAAACTATGTTAGAATGCATGTACATTGGTTGTCATTCTGAAGGCATTCTTCCTGGCGGATTAAACGTGAGAAGAAGAGCATTTGATATGCATCAAAATTTAATTGGATTAGCCAATTATTCCAATCCTCAAGAATGGTTAGAAGAAATTAGAAAAACCGAAGTTAAATTCCGTCAAATATTAAAATGGGTTTCGTGTTTTGCATTGGCAGTCAACGAAGTAAACGCTGCGTTAGGACGAGTTGTAACGGCTCCAACAAACGGAAGTGCTGGTGTTATTCCGGCTGTTTTAATGTATTATTTGGTAATTGAAAACCACGAAGCTGGCGAAAAAGAAATCAAACAATTCTTGATGGTTGCAGGAGAAATTGGAAGTATCTTCAAGAAAGGTTCAACCATTTCTGCAGCTATGGGTGGTTGTCAAGCAGAAATTGGAGTTTCATCAGCAATGGCAGCAGCAGCGCTAGTTGAAGTTATGGGCGGAACTCCAGATCAAGTTCAAATGGCAGCCGAAATTGCAATGGAACATCATCTTGGATTGACTTGTGATCCTATTGGTGGATTGGTTCAAATTCCGTGTATAGAACGAAATACAATGGGTGCAATAAAAGCAATAAATGCAGCCGAATTGGCCATGGAAACCGATGCTAAAAATGCAAAAGTTCCTTTGGACAAAGTTGTAGATACCATGTGGAAAACAGCACAAGATATGAATTCTAAATACAAAGAAACCTCAGAAGGCGGACTGGCAATTGCTGTGAATATGG
The DNA here is from genome assembly GCF_043778725.1 of Flavobacterium sp. Classification (GTDB taxonomy): domain Bacteria; phylum Bacteroidota; class Bacteroidia; order Flavobacteriales; family Flavobacteriaceae; genus Flavobacterium. The sequence goes on from NZ_JAYWFT010000068.1 coordinate 36,119, forward strand.
CCGATTGTTAATTTTTTTCTTTAGGATTTTCTTGATTTTCTGGACTTGAATTTGAATATCTATTTCTAGTAATATCAAAATTTTTATCTCTGTTTTCAAGCATTACTTTTCCTATATTTTCTGATGCCGTACTTGGTTTTGTACTTAAATTTTTATCGGTTTCAGGTTCATGATTTTGTTCATCATGATCTGTATTTCTTGCTCGTTGTACAATTCTTGTAATTCCATTTTTATCGGTTTCCATTTCAGATTTCATTAAAGAATCCGAATGATTTTGATTGTTCAAATCCAATAAATCATCGTTGTTACTTTGCTTGTTGTTCATTTTTTTTGAACCTAAATCGTTATCTTCCATGACCTAATTTTTAAATTATTGATACGATAAAGTTATTCTAAATCATTGTTTTATAGTTACATAATTATTTAATAATGTATCAAAAATCCAAGGTTAAACCATTCCCAATTTAAAATAAAAAGCACTTCCTAAACCCAGTTCACTATCAACTCCAATTGTTCCATTTTGAGCTTCTATAAACTCTTTACATATAGCTAAACCCAATCCAGTACCCGATTTATTACTTCCTGGGATTTGGAAATATTTGTCAAAAACTTTCGACTGATAACGTTTATCAATACCTTTTCCTGTATCCGAAACCTGAAATACAATTTGATTGTTCTCTTGTTTCAATTTAACTGTTACCACACTATTTTCTGAAGAATAACGAATAGCATTTGTTAAAAAATTAATTAAAACCCATGATGATTTTTCGCTATCAGCTTTAACTTCTGACAGATTAGCATCAGCTTCCAATACAATTTCAATCTGTTTTTGTTCTGCCTGAACTTTTACAGCTTCAATAGCATATTTTGCAATTTCATACGGATTAGTTTTTTCAATATTTAGTTGAATATTTCCTGTTTCAACCTGCGATAATTCTAACAACTCACCAGTAATTTTTAACAAACGCTGACTGTCTTCTTTAATACTGTCAATCAGTTGTTTTTGATCTTCATTTATAGTTCCAGTTGAAGTATTTTCAAGCAATTGCAAACTCATTTTGATAGAAGAAATCGGCGTTTTTAATTCGTGTGAAACGGTTGCTATAAAATTTGTTTTAGCAAAATCCAATTCTTTAAAAATGGTAATATTTCGCAATATAATTACATTTCCAATATCAATTGATTGGTCTTCTCCAGTTGGTTTTATTGTAATATTTACATTTTCTTTTTCGAAATAACTTTCTTTTCCATCAGCAAAAATTTTCATCGGATGCGCTTTTGGACTTTCCAATTCGTTAATGATTAATGACTTCATCAAATCGTTTTTCAAAGCCAAAGTTGAAGCCAATTGACCAATAACTTCTTCTTGTTTAAGACCAATAATTTTCAACGCTTCATCGTTTACAAACAAAATTATTCCTGCGTTATCCAATCCAATAATCGGATCGTGCATGTTGTTAATCAAAGTTTCCAGTCGCTTTTTTTCGAAAGTCAATTTGTGCAAACTACTATTAGAATATTCCTCTAGTTTTTCAGCCATAGTATTAAACGATCGTGCCAAATCACCATATTCATTATGATTCTGAAAATGAACACGTTCCGAATAGTTTCTATTGGCAATTTGTTTAATACTTCCTGTCAATTCTTTTATCGGATTGGCAATGTTATTTGGAAGATTCACCATAAGATTAAAAGCAATTAAAAAACATAAAGTACCCACAACTGCAATCCATAAATTGGCAGTTTCGGCGGTGCGTTTTGCAATATCACTTTTAACTTTAATAGCATTCATATTGAGTTTCATAATCTCAAAAATGTCCTGACGAATTTGTGCTTTAATCGTTTCATCAGACCTATTTTTCTCTAATAATTGAAAACTTTTCTGAAGATTATAAGTAACTCTATCTTCACCTGTTTCAGTAATATTAGCCAATTGTTTTTTTAAATTGGACTCAAAAAGAAGAATAGCTTTTGGCTCGTCTTTAGTCATTTCATCCAAAGACGAAAGCATATTTCTAGAATATTCCAAAGTTATATAGTTGGCTTTCAGTATGTTTTGAGTGTCTTTTTTTATTGAAAAAATATAAAAAGCACTCACCAATGAAAGGATAATTATCAAGATAAATAACAATCCTACTCCGAGATTTAATTTGGTTTTAATTTTCATGGTTCATTGCGAGGTAAGAAGCAATCTCACCTATTAATTTAATTGGTTATTAAGCCACGAATTACACAAATTAACTCGAATTAATTAGTGAAAATTAGTGTAATTCGTGGCGTTTTTTTATGACAAAATCACTAAATCTACATTCGATTGCGACAAACTATTTAGCAATCTTCTAAAAATAGTGGTAGACAAAATTACTTTAAATAAATTAAAATGTGGCTTGCCAATACAAACCGTTGTTATACTTTTTTGTTCCACAATTTTCAACATCGCATCAGTAATATTGGAACTTTCAATCTTAATTACTTCAGCGCCTAATTGTGTGGCCAATTTGAAATTATTTATCAAATAACGTTGTTTGTCCAAAGCAATTTTATCCGGACTTTCCTTTGGCGTTTCCACATACAAAACATACCAACTTCCGTTGTAATAACTTGCTAATCGTGCTGCTTTTCTGATAACAATTTTGGCAGTTTTATCATTACTACTAATACATGCCAAAAGTTTTTCGTGTTTTAAAGCCAGATTTTTCGGAACTTCATTCTCTACTTTTCGAACCACTTGACTTGCGACTTCCTTCAAAGCCAACTCACGCAATTGCAGAATTTGATCTGACTTAAAAAAGTTAGTCAACGCCGTTTGAATTTTATCTTGCGTGTAAATTTTTCCTTCTTTCAAACGCGAAATTAAATCCTCCGAAGTCAAATCGATATTCACAACTTCATTTGCCAATCGCAACACATTATCTGGAACACGTTCTTGAACGTCAACGCCAGTAATACGTTTGACATCTTCGTTCAAACTCTCAATATGCTGAATATTTACCGCAGAAATTACGTTAATTCCAGCTTCAAGAATTTCCAAAACATCTTGCCAACGCTTTTCATTTTTACTTCCTTCAATGTTAGTGTGTGCTAATTCGTCAACAATCACGACTTCTGGACGCAAATTAATAATGGCTTGCACATCCATTTCCTCAAGATTTTTTCCTTTGTAGAAAATACTTCTCCTCGGAATTATCGGCAAACCATCAAGCAATTCGTGCGTTTCCTTACGAAAATGAGTTTCGATATAACCAATTTTAACGTCAATACCGTTTTTTAAAAGTGTGTGTGCTTCCTGCAACATACGAAACGTTTTGCCCACACCAGCACTCATACCAATGTAAATTTTGAATTTTCCTTTTCGCGATTTCTGAATCAAATCGAGGAAATGCTGTGCGTTATTTTGTTTTTCTTGTTCCATAAAAGCTGTAAGCTGTAAGCCGTAAGCTTTATGCAATATGCTTGAGCTCGACGCCTAAAGCTTATTGCATAATGCCTATTGCTTAAATTAAAATGAAATCGCTAATGAAGTAGTCAAAAAAGTATTGTTATCCGTCGGATTTCCGTTTTTCAAAAATACTTCGTCTTTACTTGCCAAGTTTCTAGCTTCAATTCTAAACATCACATTATCAGAAATTAAATAATCAAAATTTGTAGAAAATCCGTAAGTTTTAAATCCGTTTTCCGTTCCAGTTGCAATGATTACACCTTTCTCATCATCATAATATTCACCTCTTGCTGCCAACTGAATTTTAGCTGTCGGTTTGTATTGCAAAATCAAAACTGGAGAAAACCAAGTGTCGTATTTATTACTTTTATTGGCACTTTGTTGAGAACCAATATCAAATCCAGCGGTCAAATTTGTCTTATCAGATAATTTAAATTGTCCATAAAAATTATTGAAATACCTCCATTTTCTATCAATATCTGGTTGTTCATTTCCGGCATAAGTACTCCAATTCAAAGTCGTTTTACCACTTGGTTTGTAAGTAATTTGTGTTCCAAAAGCTGGTGTTTGATTACCATCAATTTTTTGAATACGTTGCCAACCGTTCAAATACATCGCTGCCAAATACCATTTTTCAGATTTAGATGTATATCCAATTTTGGCGCCAGCTTCGTAATAAGGCGAATTATCAGCCAAAATACTTCTCGTCAACGTTGCACAATCTTTTCCAATGGCGCTTTCAAAACCAATATGTGATGGCATAATTCCAGCATCAATCCACAAATTATGTTTCGAAGAAATTTTCACCCCAATGTTGGCTTCATATACATTTTGCAATAAATCTTGTTCAGCAGCCAAGTTATATTCGGCATAAGTTCCAGCCATAATTGCTAAATTTCCACGCACATTATCTTTTGCATAATTCACTTTTGCTAATCCTAAATTCAGATTTAACTCGTTGTGCTTGTTGTGACTGTACACAAATCCTGGACGTAAATGATTATCTGGTTTTCCAAAATCATAACTGTAATACGTTTCAATATATCCCGAAAACGTTAACGGACTTTTCTCTTTTGCTACTTCCTGAGCGTTAACAGTTGTAAATCTGAATGCTACAAGAGCAGTAAATACTATTTTTTTCATTTTTTATGCTGAATTTATTTCAGCATCTTTCGATGCTAATTTTTATTAATTATTATTTTTATTTCAACTCCGTCAGAGTTCAAAACTCTGACGGAGTTATGTAAAACTATTTTAATTTATCCAATTCAATATTCAATTGCAACACATTTATTTTTTCAGTACCCAACATTCCTAAAAGTGGTTTTTCAGTGTTTTTCTGAATTACTTCCAAAACTTTCTCTTCCGAAATTTTTCTACTTTCAGCAATACGTTTCGCCTGAACTTTCGCACCTTGAACCGAAATATTTGGATCAATTCCACTTCCAGAAGCTGTTACCAATTCCGATGGAACTTCACTTCTTTTTACTGAAGGATTTTTAATCAAAAAAGTATCAATTCTAGTTTTTACTTCCGCTAAATAATCAGGATTATTTGTTCCTTTATTACTTCCACCAGAACCAGCAGCATTATAATCTACCGCTGATGGACGCGACCAAAAGTACTTATTTTCTACAAATTTCTGAGCAACATTTATATGATGATTTTTTCCGTTCTCTTTTACAATTTCACCTTTTCCTTGATTAGGAGCCAATTGCGCAATTCCAAGAATACTCAATGTGTAAACTCCTGAGAAGAACACCGCACAAAACAGTGTTAATCTAATTGCTGGTATTATATTTTCTTTCATAATTTTGTCATTGCGAGGAACGAAGCAATCTGATCCTCAATTATTTATTTCGTTTCTTAATTTTCTTTATTCTATTCTCTTTAATCTTCTTAAACAAATAATGACACTACTAAATCAATCAATTTTATTCCAATAAACGGAATGATTACACCACCAATTCCGTATATAAATAAATTTCTACGCAACAAGGCTGAAGCACCAATTGGTTTATAAGCAACTCCTCGAAGTGCCAATGGAATAAGGAATGGAATGATAATCGCATTGAAAATCACAGCCGATAAAATCGCACTTTCCGGACTGTGTAATCCCATAATATTCAAACCTTGTAAAGCTGGAATCGCAGTAATGAAAAGTGCCGGGATAATAGCAAAATACTTCGCAACGTCATTCGCAATCGAGAAAGTTGTAAGCGTTCCTCTAGTCATTAAAAGTTGTTTTCCAATCTCCACAATTTCAATTAATTTCGTTGGATCATTATCTAGATCGACCATGTTTCCAGCTTCTTTTGCGGCTTGCGTTCCACTGTTCATGGCAACTCCAACATTCGCTTGAGCCAAAGCTGGCGCATCATTTGTTCCGTCACCCATCATGGCAACCAACCTTCCTTCGGCTTGCTCTTTTTTGATGTAGTTCATTTTATCTTCTGGTTTGGCTTCGGCTATGAAATCATCAACACCAGCTTTTTCAGCGATAAACTTGGCAGTCAACGGATTATCTCCAGTAACCATAACGGTTTTGATTCCCATTTTGCGCAAACGCTCAAAACGTTCTTTCATTCCGGTTTTGATAATATCTTGCAACTCAATCACACCTTGAACTTGATTGTTTTTGATCACCACCAAAGGCGTTCCTCCATTAGACGAAATATCAATTACTTTTTGCGCTGTATCTTGTGGAAACGAATTTCCAGCTGTTTCAGAAATGTTTTTCGCTGCATCTTGCGCACCTTTTCTAATGTTAGTTCCATCTTTTAAAACCACACCAGAAGTTCTAGTTTCAGCAGTAAATTTGATTAAGGTTGCACCTTCAATCGATAGTTTATTGGCAACATCTTGCCCAGCTAATTCGACAATACTTTTTCCTTCAGGTGTATCATCAGCAAGCGAACTCAATACAGCAGATTTGATAAAATCTTCTTGAGAAATTCCTTTTGTTGGATAAAAAGACGTTGCTTTTCTGTTTCCAATAGTGATTGTTCCTGTTTTGTCTAAAAGTAACACATCAATATCTCCAGCAGTTTCGACCGCTTTTCCTGATTTTGTAATTACGTTGGCACGCAACGCTCTATCCATTCCGGCAATTCCGATAGCTGATAATAATCCGCCAATAGTTGTTGGAATCAAACACACAAATAGAGAAATAAATGCTGCTATGGTTATTGGTGCGTTAGCATATTTTGCAAATGGCGCTAATGTAACAGTTACAATAATAAATACTAATGTAAATCCAGCTAGCAAAATAGTCAATGCAATTTCGTTTGGTGTTTTTTGACGGCTTGCACCTTCTACCAACGCAATCATTTTATCAAGGAAACTTTCGCCAGGTTCTGATGTTACCATTACTTTTATTTTATCCGAAAGCACTTTTGTTCCTCCAGTTACCGAAGATTTATCGCCACCAGATTCTCTAATTACTGGTGCACTTTCTCCAGTAATGGCACTTTCGTCTATTGTTGCTAAACCTTCTATGATTTCTCCGTCGGTTGCAATAATATCGCCAGCTACGCAAACAAATACATCGCCTTTTTTCAATTGTGCAGACGAAATGGTCTGTCCGTTTTCTAATTTTGCAGGCGTTTCTTCACGTGTTTTTCTTAAACTGTCGGCTTGTGCTTTTCCTCGTGCTTCGGCAATCGCTTCAGCAAAATTTGCAAAAAGCAACGTTAGAAATAAGACAAGAAAAACAATGAAATTATAGGCAAAACTTCCTTGTGAACCTTCTCCACTTAAAATCCAAAGACATACAAAAAGCATTACAGCTGTTCCAATTTCAACAGTAAACATTACTGGATTTTTGAACATTATTTTGGGGTTGAGTTTCACGAAAGACTGTTTTAATGCTTCGTTTACCAACTCTTTTTGAAATAAATTATTTTGAGATTTACTCATGATATTTTAATTATTTAGCTGAAAAATATTCAGCGATTGGACCTAAAGTTAATGCTGGGAAAAATGATAAAGCGGCTACTATAAAAATAACTGCAAAAACCATCAATCCAAAGGTGGCTGTATCCGTTTTTAAGGTTCCGTTACTTTCTGGAATGTATTGTTTTTGGGCTAACATTCCAGCAATAGCAACTGGTCCGATAATTGGTAAATATCTAGCCAAAAGCATCACAATTCCTGTAGCAATATTCCAAAACGGAGTATTATCTCCTAAACCTTCAAATCCACTACCATTATTGGCAGATGATGATGTGAATTCGTATAACATTTCACTAAATCCGTGATAACCAGGATTGGCTAACCAACTAGCTAATGCTTCTGGATTTGAAGCGTATAAATGACTTGCCAAAGCGGTTCCAACCAAAATTAAAAATGGATGTAACAAGGCAATAATCATCGCGATTTTCATTTCCTTGGCTTCAATTTTCTTACCTAAAAATTCTGGTGTTCTACCAACCATCAATCCGCTGATGAAAACACCAAGAATTATGAAGATGTAAAAGTTTAAGAATCCAACTCCAACTCCGCCATAAAAACAGTTAATCATCATTCCAAGAAGTGTTGTCATACCGGCAATTGGCGTCATACTGTCATGCATTGCATTTACAGAGCCATTACTTGTAACTGTTGTGTACGTTGCCCAATTTGCGGAAGCAGCAGCACCAAAACGGACTTCTTTTCCTTCCATACTTCCCATATTTTGAGCAATTCCCATGTGAGAAATCGCAGGATTTCCGTTCATTTCGCTAATCACTGTTGGAATTAATAAAATCAGAAATCCCAAGGTCATAACGCTGTAAATTGTCCACGAAAGTTTTTTTCGTTTTAATATAAATCCTAAAGCAAAAATCATCGCAATCGGAATCAAAAAGATGGAAACATTTTCCACTATATTAGTTAAGTAATTTGGGTTTTCCATAGGATTGGCAGAATTCGGACCGTAAAATCCACCACCATTGGTTCCTAATTGTTTGATAGCCACAAAAGCGGCAACCGGACCACGACTTACATTTTGTTCCTTTCCTTCTAAAGTTGTGATGGTATCTTTTCCTTCAAAAGTCATTGGAGTTCCATTCATTACCAAAATAATTGCTACAACAAATGACAAAGGCAATAAAACTCTAGTACACGATTTAACAAAAAAGCTATAGAAATTTCCTAAAGTTTCTGATGTTTTTTCTTTCATAGCCATAAAAACAGCAGCACAAATTGCCATTCCGCAACCAGCACTGATAAATTGCCAAAGCATCAAAGTCAACTGACCTAAATAGGACAATCCGCTTTCGCCAGAATAATGCTGTAAATTGGTATTGGTTATAAAACTTATTGTAGTATTAAAAGCCAAATCACCACTCATGGAAGGGTTTCCATCTGGATTTAAAGGCAACCAAACCATATTTGTAAGCACGAACATTGAAATTACGAACCAAACAACATTGATGGTTAAAAGTGCTATCAAATGTTGTTTCCAGTTCATTTCTTTCGTTGGATTAATTCCTCCAATTTTGAAAAATAATTTATCGATTGGATTAAAAATTTTGTCCAACCAAGTGCTTTCATAATTGAATATTTTGCCGATGTAACGACCGAGCGGAAGGGCTAAAAGCATAACCAATCCATACATAACGATAATTCCGAGTAGTTCAGAGTTCATAATTTTATTTAGGATTTTAGAATTTCGATTTAGGATTTAAACTAGAATTTTCTAATTATTCCAATATCTAATTTTCTAATTAAAATTTTTCGGGTTTAATTAAAACATAGCAGATGTAAATAAAAACCGCTATGGCAATGATGAAAAGTGGTATCATAATTTAGATTTTTTCAAAAATTTCGATCATTTTAAAAAACAAAGCGAATAAAATCAATCCGCTTATAGAAAGGATAATTGCCATCATACTCCAGAGGTGTTTATTTGTTTAAGATATTCCGCTTTAAGCGCTTGAGGAAAGAGATTGGAAATGTTGCAATGACGCAATTCCATGAAGGTAGAAACCGAGAAAACGTAAACGTTAGAAATAGCGTTTTTGGTTTCGTAACTTCCTGTAGCAAACAATCGTTCGGCAAGTGCCAAGCATTTTTTGGCTCTTATAATGTTTCCAGAAACGATGGCTGACTTAGTAATTTCAGCAAACCGTTCAGCTTGTTTGTAAATGGTAGTAACCTGATTTTTCATTAGTATGAATTTTTATGTTCATTCGCCTAATGCCAAAAGTTGTTCCAATAAATTAAAAATTATGTAAGCTATTGTAAATGTTGATTTTGTGATTTATGTGTCAAAAATTAGGTATAAAAAAACCTATCATTTTGATAGGCTTTTATCGTTTTGGAAGTATTTTAATGTACTTATTGAATAGTGTATTCGTCTAATTTTCTATATAAAGTAGCAATCCCAATTTCTAATAATCTTGCGGTTTCCGCTTTGTTTCCTTTGGTATAATTCAATACTTTTTGAATGTGTAATTTCTCAATACTTTGCATTGAAAAAGCAGACATTGATTTATTAGAATTATCTTGCTGATGCTGAATTTCATAAGGCAAAACGTCTTGAGTTAAAATTTCATCCGCTAAAATAACCGAGCGTTCAATGATGTTTTTTAGTTCCCGAACATTTCCCGGCCAATGATAAGCTTCTAATTTTTGAAGAAAATCTAGCGAGATTTGTAATTGTTTTTTATTGGTTTTTTCAGAAAATTGTTTGACAAAATAACTCGTCAAAGGTGAAATGTCTTTTATTCTTTCGCGCAATGGCGGAATTTTAATTTCGAAAATATTCAATCGGAAATACAAATCGGAACGAAAAGTATGGTTTTCACTTTCCGTTTTTAAATCTCGGTTTGTGGCTGCAATTAATCGGAAATTGGATTTTTTGGTAGTCGTATCGCCAACTGGAATGTACTCGTTGGTTTCTAAAACACGAAGTAATTTGGCTTGCAAATCAATGGGCATCTCTCCTATTTCGTCAAGAAATAAAGTTCCGCCATTAGCTTCTTCAATAAAACCTTTTTTATCTTTTAAAGCTCCAGTAAAAGCGCCTTGTTTGTGTCCGAATAATTCACTTTCTAGAATTTCTTTGCTAAATGTGCTGCAGTTTAAAGCTACGAATGATTTTCCAACTCGAGTACTATTTTCGTGAATCGCTTGCGCAAAAACTTCTTTTCCTGTTCCAGTTTCTCCAGTAAGTAAAACAGTCGAATCGGTTTTAGCTACTTTTTTGGCTAAGTCAATAACTTGTTCTAAAGCTTTTGATTTTCCAATTATGGTATCAAAGGAATATTTATCTGAGATTCGTTTTTCTAATTTTTGAACTTTCTTTTGCAGTTCCGATTTTTCTAATGCCTTGTATAATAGCGGAATAATTTTATCGTTATCATCGCCTTTTACAATATAATCAAACGCGCCATTTTTCATGGCTTGAACACCATCGGCAATTTTGCCAAAAGCGGTTAAAAGAATTACTTCCACCAAAGGAAAATTTGACTTAATTTTTTCAAGAAAATCAACACCATTTCCGTCAGGAAGTTTTACATCACATAAGATTACGTCGATATCATTCGCTTCTAACTTTTTGAAACCCGATTTTAAATCGCCTGCTTCTATAACATCAAAACCTTCCGATTTTACAATTCTTGCAAGAAGTCCACGAAGTTTTTCTTCGTCGTCAATAATGAGGATATTTTTCAATACAAATAAATTTTAATTCCAAAAATTATCATGTAAAAGTATATAAAAATATAATTAGAAAAAAAACTACCCTAAAAAACAGCAGTGAATATTACAAATTATTCAAAGATTTTTATAACACATTAATTGTTTGTTTTTGAGAATTTTACACTTCTAAAAATCATTAAAATTTAAAACAAAATGGACAACGAAAAAAAAATTGAAGTATTCAACTCATTAATTATAATTAATAATGATAGAATTGAAGGGTACAAAACTGCAGAGGCTGAAGCAAAAGAAACAGATTTGAAAATGCTTTTTTCAGATTTGATGGAAACTAGTGTCCAAAATCGAAAAGAATTGGTGGAAGAAGTTAAAAAGCTTGGCGGAACACCAGATGAAGGAACTAGAGCTACTGATAAATTTTTTAGAGTTTGGATGGATGTTAAAGCAGCATTTACTAATAACGACAGAGAAACAATACTTGACTCTTGCGAATATGGTGAAGATGTGATACTTGAAACCTACAAAAAAAAGTTAATTCAAGAGCATCAAGATACAAATACTATAGATCAAGACATGCTCAATAAACATTACGCTTTATTAAAAGTGGATCATGACAAAGTGAAAAATTTAAGGGATGCAATTGCTAATGAAAAAAAATTGACTGAGTAGTAAATAGGGTTATTTGAGAAGAAATTAATTAGTATAACTACTGATTTATTGCTTACAATTGTGTTTAAATTTTGATACCTACAAATTGTCAACCATTTTGTAGGTATTTTTATTAATTTTCAGATTTTTAATTTTAAACTTAATGCTAAGATTTGAGAAAGAATTCTACACTGTTTATTTTATTTTACTTTAATAAAAAAACTACCAACCTTCGTTTAAACCATTTTTTAAAGCGACTTGATACTTCTTTACATCAAATTTATATAAATCTGGAGCTTTATGAGCACCACCTTTTCTAATCTCATCTAGTTTTTCAAGAATATCATAACGAAGCATTTTTCTATAAAAATTGCCTCTGTTTAATTTTTTTCCAAGGATAATTTCATATAATTTTTGCAATTCGGGCATTGTAAATTTTTCTGGCAACAAGCTATATCCTATTGGCTTATGATTTAATTGTTTGCGCAAGGTAAGTAATGCTTTATCAAAAATACTTTTATGATCCATCATAAAATCTGACAATTCATCGATAGATTTCCACTCGCAAGCATCAGATATTTCATCGACCACTAAATTTACTTGAGAAAAATCAACCAATGCATAAAATCCAACTGAAATAAACCGTTGCTTGTTCCAGAGAGTATCGGGATAACCTTCAAAAAAATCTTCCGAACGATTTAAATCTCCAAAGACTCTAAATTGTTGTAAATAAATATCTTTAGCCCCAGTTCTATCATATAAAATTCTTGAAGCACCATCTCTTAAATTTTCTGTTTTTAAAACATAACCTCCAGGAAGAGCCCACAAATTTTGATCTTTAATTTTTGTAACTAAAACTTTTAATGTTGTATCATGAAAACCAAATACAACACAATCTATTGATAAATTTGGAATATAAATTTCCCAAGCTGTAGCTGATTTTTCTTCTATTATTTTTCTAAACTCCATTGTCATAAATTGATTACAAAAATACAAAATTGATTGCTATTTTAACATTTAAAAATAGGATATTATAAAAATAAGTACTCTTTTTTTACAAATATCGAAAAAAAATAATTAATATTGCTTCATATTGAAGCATTAAAACAAATAACCATAAAATCAACTCTAATGAAAAAACCAATTTTATCAAAAATTGCTAAAACTTCACTGTTAACTGCGCTAGTTATATCAAGTGTCGCTTGGAAAAACAACGATTTGAAGAAGGATGACGAAAATCCAAAAATAACTATAGACGGATTTACATTTTCTGATTTAAATAAAAACGGAAAATTAGATAAATATGAAGATTACCGTCTTCCAATGAATGATCGAATTAAAGATTTGATTAGCAAAATGACCGACGATGAAAAAGCAAACATGCTAATTGGAATTGGAATGCCAGGATTTGATGTTAAAACTTTTAAATTTACATCGGAAGGATTTCAAGGAAAAGTTCCAGGAGCTGCAGGCGGAACTTATGAATTAAAAAGATTAGGAATTCCAACAGTAGTAGTTTCTGATGGTCCAGCAGGTTTAAGAATTAATCCTAAAAGAAACAACGACACCAACAATTATTATGCAACGGCTTTTCCTGTTGGAACGGCTTTAGCATCGACATGGAATACCGATTTAATAAAAAATGTTGGTAAAGCAATGGGTAACGAAGTTAAAGAATACGGTGTTGATGTTTTACTTGGACCTGGAATGAACATTCATAGAAATCCATTGTGTGGTAGAAATTTCGAATATTACTCTGAAGATCCTTTACTTACAGGTAAAATTTCGGCAGCAATTGTAAACGGAATTCAATCTAATGGCGTTGGAACTTCTGTAAAACATTTTGCAGCGAACAACCAAGAACGCAATAGAATGGGCGTAAATGCACACATTAGTGAAAGAGCGTTGCGTGAAATTTATTTACGTGGATTTGAAATTACGGTTAAAGAAGCGCAACCTTGGACAATAATGTCGTCTTATAACTTAATTAACGGAACATATACTTCTGAAAGAAAAGATTTATTATCAACTGTTTTAAGAGACGAATGGGGTTTTAAAGGCTTAGTAATGAGTGACTGGTTTGGTGGATATGATGGTTTTGGAGGTAAAAATTCTCCATTTGCACCCAATTCGGTTAGTAATGTTACCGCACAATTATCGGCTGGTAATGATTTATTGATGCCCGGAATGCCTACGCAAAAACAAGCTATTTTAGATAATATTAAAAGCGGAAAATTAGCTGCCAAAGATGTAAATAAAGATTTAACTCGAATATTAGAATTGGTAATGAAATCGCCGTCAATGAATAATTATAAATATTCTGACAAACCAAATCTTAAAGCCAATGCCGAAGTTACTAGACAAGCTGCGGCAGAAGGAACAATTTTATTGAAAAACGATAACAATGCTTTACCATTAACATCTAAAACAACAGCATTAGCAGTTTTTGGGGTTACCTCATACGATTTTATTTCTGGCGGAACTGGTAGTGGTGATGTAAATGAAGCTTATACTATTTCGCTAATTGACGGATTAACAAATTCTGGGTTTTCTATCGATAAAGATTTAGAAGGTTTATACAAACCTTATTCGGCAGATCAAAAAGCTAAAGAACTAGAACGTCGTGAAAAAAATGGTGGATTAATGGCTTCGCCTAAGCGTATAGAAGAATTGATGTTAAGCAATGATATGATTGAAAACAAAGCCAATACATCGGAAATTGCTTTACTAACCATTGGAAGAAATTCAGGTGAAGGTGACGATAGAAAAGTAGATGCAGATTTTAATTTGGCTCCAGATGAAGTTGTCTTGATTGACGCTGTTTCTAAAGCTTTTCATGCAAAAGGAAAAAAAGTAATAGTTGTTTTAAATATTGGTGGTGTAATTGAAACTGCTAGCTGGAAAAACAAAGTAGATGCTATTATTTTACCATGGCAACCAGGACAAGAAGGAGGAAACTCTGTAGCCGATATTCTTTCTGGAAAGGTAAATCCTTCTGGAAAACTAACAATGACTTTTCCTGTAAATTATGAGGATGCCGCAGCAACTAAAAACTGGATAGGAACACCAGTAGAAAACCCTACAAGTGTAACCTACCAAGAAGGAGTTTATGTTGGATATCGATATTTTAATACATTCAATGTAAAACCATCCTACGAATTTGGATATGGTTTATCGTATTCTACATTTGATTATTCTGATATTAAATTGAGTTCAAGCTCTTTTGTAGGTAAATTAAACGTTACGGTAACTGTAAAAAATACAGGAAAAACAGCTGGTAAAGAAGTGGTTGAATTATACGTATCTGCTCCTTCTAAATCTATTGACAAACCAACATCTGAATTAAAAGCATTTGCAAAAACCAATTTATTACAACCAGGTGAAAGTCAAACTTTAACAATGACATTAAATCCCAAAGATTTAGCATCGTTTATTACTTCTAAAAATGCTTGGATTGCCGAAGCTGGTTCGTATAAAGTAGCTGTTGGATCTTCATCATTGAACATCAAGAAAACGGCCGATTTTAAAGTTGCAAAAGAATTGGTTGTTGAAAAAACAAATGCATCATTTGCTGCAGATGAGAAATTTACAGATTTAAAAAAATAAATTTAATTTTTTAACTTTTTTAAAAATGGATTTGAATTATATCAAATCCATTTTTTTTGTTTCATAAGAATATGTTTTACTACTTTTACAGCTTTAAATCTAATATTTGAAATCTAAAACATAATATTCAATGTCAGTAGCCAAAAAAGATTACAAAAGAATTACAGTAAAATCATTAATTGAAATGAAAGCCAATGGCGAAAAAATCTCCATGCTAACAGCTTACGATTATACAATGGCGAAAATTGTTGATTCTGCAGGTGTAGATGTGATTTTAGTTGGTGATTCTGCAAGTAATGTTATGGCTGGTCACGAAACTACGTTGCCAATAACTTTAGATCAAATGATTTACCACGCATCAAGTGTTGTTCGCGCCATAGAACGTGCATTAGTTGTGGTAGATTTACCTTTTGGAAGTTACCAATCAGACTCTAAAGAAGCATTGCGCTCTTCTATAAGAATTATGAAAGAAAGTGGCGGACATGCAGTAAAACTTGAAGGTGGAAGCGAAATAAAAGAATCTATAAAAAAAATATTAAACGCTGGAATTCCTGTAATGGGACATTTAGGGTTGACACCACAATCAATCTATAAATTTGGAACATATTCTGTACGTGCTAAAGAAGATGAAGAAGCAGAAAAATTAATGGAAGATGCCAAACTTTTAGAAAAACTAGGCTGCTTTGCAGTTGTACTTGAAAAAATTCCTGCGCACTTAGCCCAAAAAGTAGCCCAAAGTATTTCGATCCCAGTAATAGGAATTGGAGCTGGTGGCGGTGTTGATGGTCAAGTTCTTGTAATTCACGATATGCTTGGAATGAATAATGAATTCAGTCCACGATTTTTGAGAAGATATTTAGATTTATACGATCAAATGACAAAAGCAATTGGAAATTATGTTGCCGATGTAAAAAGTAAAGATTTCCCTAATGCTAATGAGCAATATTAGTAATTAATTATTTAGTAACTAGCAAACAGCAATTTTGGCAGAAAAAATAGTTTCCAATAAATCCAATCTCCAAATTCTTCACGAAGACAATCACATCATTGTGGTTAACAAGCGCGTTGGCGATATTGTACAAGGCGACAAAACTGGCGATAAACCGCTTTCTGAAGTTGTAAAAGAATATATTAAAGAAAAATACAATAAGCCAGGCGAAGTCTTTCTGGGTGTAGTTCACAGGTTAGACAGACCAACAACCGGAATTGTAGTTTTTGCTAAAACAAGTAAAGCACTAACACGTTTAAACGAACTTTTTAGCAATAGAGAAACTCAAAAAACCTATTGGGCAGTGGTAAAAAACAAACCGCCCAAAACCCAAGATAAACTTATTCATTATCTAAAAAGAAATGAAAAAAACAATACTTCTAAAGCACATTCTAGAGAAGTTCCAGACAGCAAATTGGCCTCTTTAGATTATAAAATTATAAAAGAATTAAATAATTATTTCGCTCTAGAAATCAATCTTTATACTGGAAGACATCATCAAATTCGTGCACAATTGCAAGCCGTTGGAAGTCCAATAAAAGGCGACTTAAAATATGGCTTTGACCGAAGCAATCCCGATGGTGGCATACATCTTCATGCCAGAAAATTGGTTTTTATACATCCTGTTTCTAAAGAAAATATTGAAATTGTTGCACCAACACCAGATGACGTAATTTGGAAAGCGGTTTAAACTATTTCTACATTTTTTTCGTTTATTAAATAGTTGTCCTACCTTTATACTACCTAACCTAAAATTTAAAAACATGAAAAAATCAAGTTTAATTGCCTTATTACTAACAACTTTTATGGGGTTTTCCCAAGATCATTTTGCTGGATTAAGCACTTCAAGTCGTGTAGGAATTATGAGCACATCTATAAATCCTGCCGAATTAGCAAATATGTCTAATAAGTTTGAAATAAATCTTGTAGGATTGAGCGTAAATGTTTCTAATAATAAAGTTGGTTATAGCGATTTATTTTCTGATACAGATTTTGAAACCCTACTCTTTAAAGGAAATGAACCGGTAAATTTAAGAGCAACTACTGAAATTTATGGTTTAGGAGTAGCTATGAAGTATAAAAAATGGGGTTTAGCTATTACTTCGAAAGCCAACGGAAGATTAGACGTTATTGATGTTGACCCAAGACTTGGAGATGCATTGGTTAATGCCGGAGCCAATAGTATCTTTGGTTCATCAACGATAAAAAATGATTACAACCAACGATTGAGTGGTACAACTTGGGGTGAAGTTGGATTTACATTATCAAGAAATTTATTGGATACAGAAAAATATAAATTAAATGTTGGAGCAACTTTCAAACTTCTTTTTCCTGGATCGTATGCCAATCTTGGATTAGATAAATTTCAAGGTACCATAACAAACAATGCTGGTCAAGTATATTTAAATAACACAACAGCCAATTTAAATATTGCTTATTCGGGCGGATTGGCCAATAGTTTTTCTAATTTTAGTGATTATTCACAATCCGTTTTTGGCGGTTTAAATGGTTTTTCTGGAGATATTGGCGTCAATTTTCAATGGAAAGACAAACCAGAAACCAATCCGAAGAAAAATCTAAATAAATATATAATAAATGCTGGTTTGGCATTGAGAAATATGGGTGCTATGACGTTTAAAGATGATAATAATTACAATACCAATTATCAGCTTAACATTCAATCAACACCAACACGACCGCTTGGATTGAACCTTAATCAATTTGAAAATATAGATAATCTTCAAGATATTGAAACGCTACTTGTTAATCAAGGTTATCTAAATATTGTACCCTCTAAAAAAGATTTTAAAGTAAAACTACCTACACTTTTTTCTGCTTATGCCGATGTGAAAATTATCTCAACTTTACACATAACTGGATATATTCAACATAAAGTGAATGATGATAATGCCAACGATCAAATCTCGGTTCAAAATAGTTTTACAATAACTCCAAGAGTAAATTTAGGCTTTTTTGAAGTCTATTCGCCATGGACACAAAGCGAAATTTCTGGTTTAAATGGCGGAATAGGTTTTAGACTTGCAGGCTTTTATCTTGGCTCAAGTTCTATTGTAACGGCATTGATAAACGACAGCAAACAAGGCGATTTTTATGCAGGTTTTAGATACGCATTTCTTTAAAAATGGACTACCAATTTAATGTCAATTACAGAAAAGAAAAGTTAAAACAACTTTTAAATGTTATTATCAAATATGAAAATGATATAACTATGGCTTTGTATAATGATTTTAAAAAACCAGAATTTGAAGCCTTTATCACTGAAACAAACTATGTAATTTCCGATTTAAAACAAACCATAAACAACATAAATAAGTGGGCAAAACCCAAACGAGTCGCGGCTTCTATTTTTAATTTCCCATCGTCAGATTATGTTTTAAGCGAACCTTATGGCAGTGTTTTAATAATTTCACCATGGAATTATCCTTATCAATTGGCACTTTGTCCATTAATTGCCGCAATTGCTGCAGGAAATAAAGTGGTACTTAAACCGTCCGAATTAACACTAAATACATCGTCAATAATTAAAAAAATAATTACCGAAGTATTTGATGAAAATCATGTAATGGTGAAAGAAGGCGGCATTGAAGTTTCGCAAGAATTATTGTTGCAACGTTGGAATTATATTTTCTTTACAGGAAGTGTAGCCGTTGGAAAAGTGGTTGCCAAAGCAGCAGCCCAATTTTTAACACCTATAACATTAGAACTTGGCGGAAAAAACCCATGTATTATTGATGCAAATTGTAATATAAAATTAACCGCCAAAAGAATTGTTTGGGGAAAATTTCTTAATGCAGGACAAACTTGTATTGCACCCGATTATGTATTGGTAAATGCAAAAATAAAATCTAAAATTAGTGCAGCCATAAAAGAAGAAATAATTCTCGCTTATGGTGAAAATCCAGAAAAATCACCCGATTTTGCGAGAATTGTAAATACTAAAAACTGGCAACGTCTTCATGATTCTCTAATTAATGAAAAAGTACTTTGTGGCGGACAATCAAATGCATCCAATTGTTACATTGCGCCTACCCTTTTGGACGAATCTAAATTGGAAAGCTTGGTCATGCAAGATGAAATTTTCGGACCCATTTTACCAATTATCAGTTATGCAAACGAAAGCGAAATTGATGCCATAATTTCAAGATATGAAAAGCCATTATCGCTCTATGTTTTTTCAAACAATACAAGATGGGCAAAAGAAATAGTAAAAAAATATTCTTTTGGTGGAGGTTGCATTAATGATACTATAGTACATTTTTCTAATAATAAATTACCTTTTGGTGGCGTTGGAAATAGCGGAATTGGAGCCTACCATGGAAAATTAAGTTTCGATGCCTTCTCGCACCAAAAAGCAATAGTAAAAAAAGCAACTTGGCTAGACATTCCTTTTAGATATGCACCTTACAGCAATAAACTTAAATTTTTAAAAAAAATACTACAATTATTCTAAATGTAAATTTATTTAAATATTATTTGTATATTGCTTTGATAATTTTAACATAATATCAATGTTAACCTCTAATAAAGCAGTACTTTTTTTTTTCAATGTGAAATTGAATAGTGCTTTTATGAAATTTATTTATTGCATTTTATTTATTAAAGAATCATCGTTCACTTTTTTTTACAATAATGGTTGGATTTTAGCTGCCGTTCTTGTTTTGGTTTTATACCTAATCTATACAATAGCAGATAAAACCCGCAATTTTCAATTAAATTTTGAAAATGATTTTTCAGAATTTGAACCCAAAGAGCAACAGTACAACCTTTACCTACTTTTTTTGGGCATAACTTTGCCTCTGGTAGAACTCATTTTTGAAATATTTAAAGTGAGAGCAACCTCATTTTTAATTCCCAATTGCATTTTTGGCGGCGTACTGGTAATAACCTATTTTATTAGTACCAAAACCAACTTAATAAAAAATTATTTAAACTGTATTTTCATATTTCTGTACCTACTTTATTTTGGTTACAGCTTCTATTCAATACTATTTTCAGGCTTTGAACTAGTATCATATATTGAACTTATAATCACTTTTTTTCTTGCCTATAATGCATTTAAAAGTTTAATACAGTATTGGGTTTTCTCTGTTATAGTTTTATTTTTCACCATTAGTTTGTACCACCAAAATTTAATAAATACCAATTTAGTTATTATTCTATTCAATTCTTTTTTGGCAATTATAGCCATTCACACTGCTAGACACATTGCATTAGTAAATACCAAAAACAAATTTTTATTTGCAAATGAAATCGTAAATAAAGGAAATTCAATCACTATAGCAACCAATAAAAAAGGAGAATTATCATATTGTAGCGATCAAGTAAAAGATTTTTTAGGCTATTTACCGCAAGAAGTATTGGGAATGAATTTCTGGAAACTCACCGAAGATCCAGAATTTATAGGTCAAGAATACCACAACAATTATACCGATAACAGGCTGTATGTAAGACGTTTAAAATGCAAAAATGGAGAATTCAAATACATTCAATGGAAGGATAAAAAATTTAATGAAAATTTAATAATTGGAATTGGTCAAGATGTTACAGAACAAATTCATATTCAAAACCAACATCGAAATCTTATAGAAAATGCCACAGATATAATTTATGAAACTGATACAACAGGAAAATACACCTATATCAATAAATATTCTGAAAAAATAATGGGGTATTCGATAGAGGAAATGTATAAAAAACATTTTTCCTTTTTTATTAGAAAAGATTATAAAGAGAAAGCACAAGAGTTTTACAATAAATTATTGAAAGATATTGATGTCTATCCAACCTTTATTCTTCCTGTTTTAGACAAATACAACAATACCATTTGGTTATCACAAAATGTATCTGCCAAAAGAAATGAAAACAATAGAATTATTGGATTTACAGTTATTGCAAGAGATATTACAGTTGTAAAAAATATTGAAATTGAAAGTTTAAGAAGAGAAAAAAAAATAAGACGCTATAATGATGTTATCTATAAACTTACTTTAAAAAGTTTTTCTAGCCAAGAAAGTTTTGATGCATTTTTAAAATATGTACTTAAAATAGTTGCCGAAAAAATTGATGTAAACAGAGTAAGTTTTTGGAACTACCATACCGATAAAATAAAATGTTCAGAGTTATATATAGCCAACAAAGACTATTTTGAAAAAGGATTTGTGCTTTATAAAAAAGACTATCCCAACTATTTTAAGGCAATAGAAACAGAAAATCAAATTATTGCAAATGATGTCTATAAAAATTTAGAAACTAATGAATTTTGGAAAGAATACTTTCCCAAAAATAATATTATGTCAATGTTAGATTCACCAATATATTCTAACGGACAATTAATTGGAATTTTATGCATAGAATCTACAACAAAAATTAAAAATTGGGATACAGAAGATATTAATTTCTCTAGATCAATTTGCGATTTTATTGCTATTTCAATGGAAACCCATAAAAGGCTTGAAGCCGAAAAAAAACTTGCTTACAAAACAGAAATATTGAGTGTAATAACTAAAATTACAGACAAAGTATTAATTAGTAAAAACAACGACGACATATTTGAAGGAATAATAGATGCTATTGGTAAAGTTACAAAAGCAGATAGAATGTCGTTTTTTATCAACAATGAAAACAATCAAACTGTAGAACAAAAGCAACGATGGACAAGTGAAACAGATGCAATTACGCCCATAAATCCGCAATTAAGAACTGTTGCCCATAGCAAAATTCCAGAAGTAATTGAAGTACTAAAACAAAACAATACTTTCAACTCTTTTGTAAACGCAATAAAAGATACCACAACAAGAGATTTCTTGAGTGCACTTAAGTCTAAATCGGTGTTATTTTTACCTATTCAAGTTAAAAAAAGCTTTTATGGGTTTATAGTTTTTGATGATTCCGAAAAAGAAAGAATCTGGACAGAAGACGAAGTTACAACACTTTTAACTTTAGTAAACAATATTTCGTCAGCAATAGAACGCAACATAAACGAGTCAATTATTAAAGAAAGTGATGAAAAATTTAGATTACTAGCCAACAATATTCCAGGATCAGTTCACCTTTCAAAATATGATGATACATGGACTAAAATTTATTTAAACGACGAAATTGAAAAACTAACAGGGTATCCAAAATCCGATTTTCTACAAAGTAAAATTCATTATATAAATTTAGTCCATCCAGAAGATTTGAATATTGTTTATGACAAAGCAAATGAATTGTTTATTGAAAAGAAAAAAATACATCTTATATACAGAATAATTCATAAAAAAGGACATCATATTTGGGTAGAAGAATTTGGCGAACCAATTTTAAAAAATGGCGAAATAATTAATGTAGTAGGTATCTTTATAGACATTACCCAACGAATGGAAGCCGAAGAAGCAATAAAAGAAAAAGAATATGCAGAAGCCGCTAACAAGGCCAAATCAGAATTTTTAGCCAATATGAGTCATGAAATAAGAACACCTCTTAACGGCATTATTGGTTTTACAGATTTATTGAAAAATACAAACCTCGAAACCATCCAAAAAAATTACATGAATACCATAAATGAATCGGCTCAATCACTCATGGAAATCATTAATGACATTCTAGATTTTTCCAAAATAGAATCAGGAAAATTAGAACTAGACATAAGAAAATACAATGTAACCGATCTTGTAAATCAAGTAATAGAACTAGTTAAATATGAAACAAATATTAAAAAACTTAATCTAGATCTAAAAATTGATGAAAATGTTCCTGTTTATATCTATACAGACAACATCAGGCTAAAACAAATTCTTATCAATTTACTAGGAAATGCAATTAAATTTACAGAAAACGGAAGTGTCATCTTGTCCATTTCCAACCAACAAACAATCGATAAAACTACCAACAAAATAAATTTTTCTGTAAAAGATACAGGAATCGGAATTAAAACTAATTTTCAACAACAAATTTTTAATGCCTTCTCACAAGGAGACAACTCAACTACAAGAAAATTTGGAGGAACAGGACTAGGATTAACAATTTCCAATCAACTACTCTCTTTAATGGGTAGTAAATTAGATTTAGAAAGCGAATATGGAATAGGTAGCAACTTCTATTTTGATGTAATTTTACAAACATCTAATGAAAATATCAACGAAGAAATTAATAATCAAGAACAAATTTTAAAGGAACGAATAAATGCAAACTATGGCCACGAAAACTTTAAAGTTCTAATTGTAGAAGACAACAAAATAAACATGCTGCTGGCCAAAACTTTAATAAAACAAATCGTTCCAAACGGAAGCATTTTCGAAGCAGAAAACGGCAAAGAAGCCATAGATAAATTTAACGTTTTACAACCCGATTTAATATTAATGGACATACAAATGCCCATAATGAATGGCTACGAAGCAACTAAAGAAATTAGAAAAACAAAAAAAGGAAAACACTTACCAATTATAGCTTTAACAGCTGGCACGGTTGTTGGTGAAAAGGAAAAATGCTTAGAAGCAGGCATGAACGATTATGCTTCCAAACCTATAATAAAAGAAGCTTTGGAAGATATTATTTCAAAATGGATAAAAAACTAAAAACTAAAAAAACTAAAGTATGAAATGGATTGGTAATCGTCAAAGTGACAATGTAGAAGACAGACGCGGAATGTCTGGCGGAGGAAAAGCAGTAGTTGGTGGTGGAATAATAGGTATTGTAATACTATTACTTAACCTCTTTGGTGGCGAAAATGCCAAAATGCTTACACCTGTCTTGGAGCAAATGAACCAAGGAAAACAAACCGAACAAACAGGAGAAACAGCCGAACTAACTCCCGAACAAAAAGAAACTGGCGATTTTGCCAAAACAATTTTTGCCTACACAGAAGACACCTGGGGACAAATATTTCAAGAAAACAATCTAGAATATGAACAACCAAAAATGGTATTATTCTCGGACGCAGTAGAAACAGCTTGCGGTAGCGCAACATCTGCATCTGGACCATTTTATTGTCCTGGTGATAAAAAAGTTTATATGGATCTAGAATTCATGAAAGAACTAAAAACACGTTTTGGCGCACAAGGTGGCGATTTTGCAACAGCCTACGTAATTGCACACGAAGTTGGACACCACATTCAAACACTGCTAGGAACATCAACCAAAATGCGCCAAGCACAACAAGGATTGTCAGAAGCAGAAGCCAATAAACTATCCGTTTGCCTAGAACTTCAAGCCGATTTCTACGCCGGTGTATGGGCCAAATACAACAATAAATACCTTGAAGTTGGCGATATAGACGAAGCACTTTCTGCCGCACAAGCCGTTGGTGACGACGCCATTCAAAGTAAAATGCAAGGTCATGTAGAACCCGATACCTTCACACACGGAACATCCGAACAAAGAAAATATTGGTTCAAAAAAGGCTTTGCAACAGGCGATATTAACCAAGGAAACACCTTTAAAGAAGCAGGTTTTAATCTTTAAGAGCCAATCCAGCTATCCGTTTCAAGAAAACACTACAAGAAAACATTTTTCTATAAAATAAAGGAGCTTCCGTTGGTCGCTCTTTTTTTTATGAAAAATTAGTTATCTTCTAGCCTTTTGCTTTACACTCCTATCTGGGCTATTTCGTGCAAAATAATAACAATATCTAAAAAATAAACCCTCTTTTTTATCACATTCATAAATCGTAATACAATAAGTAATATTTATAAAATGTTCAATCCAAAATAAACATTCAAATATTAAATTTGCTAAAAACAACAACAATGAAAGTAGGAATTGACAGCATAACATTTGACATACCCAAGTTACATTTACCCATAAAAACTCTAGCTGAAAACCGTAATATCGAACCCGAAAAACTAATAAAAGGTTTAGGATTACACAAAATGAGTTTTCCAGATGTAAACCAAGACGTAGTCACATTTGCAGCCAATGCAGTCTATAAACTCATCCTACAAGAAAATTTAAACCCCAAAGATATTGCCCGAATTTATGTAGGAACAGAAAGCGCAGTTGATTCCTCCAAGCCAATTGCATCCTACATAATTCAACTTCTAGAACAACAACTAGGCGACAGAACTTTTCGCTACTGTGATGTAACAGACATGACCTTTGCCTGTATTGGCGCAGTAGATGCGTTACAAACAAATTTAGATTTTATAAGACTAAACCCAACCAAAAAAGCAATTGTAGTAGCAACCGACAATGCCAAATACGATTTAAATTCTACTGGCGAATACACACAAGGTGCAGGCGCAATTGCCATGCTTATTACTGCCAATCCAAGAGTTTTATCGTTCTCGCAAGAAGTAGGAATTTCATCACAAGGTGTTTTTGATTTCTTTAAACCAAGACGTTATGTTTCTAAAGATGAAATTCTAAACACCACCAACAACCCCGAATGGTTTGGTATTTTAGAAAACGAAGTAGCATTCTATAAAGAACAACCCGTTTTTGACGGTCACTATTCCAATCAATGTTATATAAATCGAATTACTGAAGCATACAATCATTATAAAGAAATTACCAATCAATCCAACAATTTATACCAAAACTGGGAAAATATCTTGATGCACCTACCCTATTGTTTTCAAGCAAGAAGAACATTTGTAGAAATTTATGCTAAAGAAAACAACTTGACCGACGATATAAAAATTATTGCTAAATCACCAGAATATGTAGCGTTTGTGAACCAAACCATCTTTCCGTCAGAAATTGCATCTGGACAAGTTGGCAACATGTACACAGGTTCTATTTTCTTAGGAATGCTATCTACATTGTGCTTTCATTTTCAAAACGATACTAATTTAACCCACAAAAAATTCGGATTTATCGCTTACGGAAGTGGCTCTAAGTCAAAAGTATTTGAAGCCCAAGTTGAAGAAAATTGGAAGTCGGTCATAGCCATAACACAACTTTTTGAAACATTAGATAAAAGTACCGAAATAGATTTTGGAACCTACATTTCACTTCACAAAAAAGAAAGAAACCAGCCAGTCTTGCAACCCAAAAACGAGTTTGTTTTAGATTATATAGAAAAAGAAAATCCAGTTCTTGTTGGAGCACGATATTATCGATTTGCTTGATTTACATAATTTTTAATGGATTTGAAACTTTCAAAAATGTTTCTGTTTGTCTTTTATGTTTTGAGGATTTTATATGAAAAGTGATGTTTGCGCAAAACCAGAGTTGGCGTTCATTATACATTACTTATTTTTTTGTCAAACCACACATCTTCATAATTGTCTTTTCCAATTAGAAATCTAAAACCAATGTCCAAACCTAAATATTTAAGTACTTCGGGTTTGAGTTTCAATAAATGTTCTGCACAAATTGGTTTAAAGAAATCGTCTCTTTCTTCAAATTTTCCTGACCAAATAAACCAACCTGTTGTTCCGTCTTCTGAATTATGACGCAAACCATTTAACGTCTCCAAATACAAATCTGCTGAAATTCCAACTTTCAAATCTTTGTTAATTGGTTTACTCAACGAATCATATTTTTGACATAGTTTCTTTTCTCTTCTAAGTAAAAATTCCAATCGTTAATTTTTATTTTAGTTTTCTATTATTACTGTCAACATTAAAACTCTTTACAAAGTTGCGTGGTCCGGAAATGCTTGTTTTCTGTTTAAGAAAAAAATATTGTGAAACGCAAACGTGAATTCCTGAAAATTCACAATTGTGGGAAACGGCTGTAAGGTGAAGTTTTTATTTTATTTCCAATATAAACATCTTGTTGTTTTTTTCAGTAAATACTTTATACATTTCTTTTCTGTTACTGAGAATTAATCTTTTCGGTACTGAGTAAATTTTAATCATTTTCAAAATTTCAAAATTCGGCTTTTCTGAGTTAACATATTCAATCATCACTGAGTCCTTTGGTTTCAGCATTACTTTGGATATTAAGTTCTTTCTGTCGAATGATATTTGAGGATAATTTTCCATTGAAAAAGTACCCATTTGATATGAGTTTTTACCATATTTTTTTTCTATTTGGGTTCGGTCATATTGAACTTCAATCTTCAATTCTTTTTCAGATAAGTTTACAATTTTTGATGTAGAAAAAATGTCTGAGGAAGATTTACTTTTACCACAACCGAAAACAATAAAAGCAACTAAAGAAAATATAATATTCTTCATAAATTTATTAGTGTCATAAAATGTTGCCTAATTGATATATACACGCATCTAATATAACCAAATTCCAACAACACAAAAAATTTCTACTCAATTTTCTAAAAAAATCATCCCAACCAACCATCTCTATCCAAACTTCTGTATTGAATAGCTTCGGCAATATGATAGGAAACAACAATTGCTGTATTTTCTAAATCGGCAATCGTTCGGGCAACTTTCAATATTCTGTCAAAAGCTCTTGCAGATAAATTTAATTTTTCCATAGCCGTTTTTAACAATTGCAACGATGCTGCGTCAAGAGCACAATATTCTCTAATTTGCTTAGAACTCATTTGTGCATTGTAATGAATGTTGTCAAAAGCTTCAAATCGTTTGGTCTGAATTTCTCTTGCTGCAGTTACGCGCTTTCTAATTTCTACACTGCTTTCAGCTTTACGCGTTTCAGTAAGTTTGTCAAACGGCACTGGAGTAACCTCTATATGAATGTCTATTCTGTCTAAAAGTGGTCCCGAAATTTTACTTAAATACCGTTGCATTTCATGTGGTGAAGAACTTTGTGGTGAATCTGGATCATTAAAATAACCACTAGGACTCGGATTCATACTAGCAACCAACATAAACGATGATGGATAAGTAATCGTAAATTTTGCTCTAGAAATTGTAACTTCTCTATCTTCTAACGGTTGACGCATTACTTCAAGAACTTCGCGTTTAAACTCTGGCAACTCGTCAAGAAACAAAACGCCATTGTGTGACAAAGAAATCTCTCCTGGTTGTGGATAACTTCCGCCACCAACTAGTGAAACAGAACTCGCAGTATGATGTGGCGCTCTAAAAGGTCGCTGACTCATCAATCCGGCATCTTTAATTTTTCCGGCAACAGAGTGGATTTTTGTAGTTTCTAATGCTTCTTTCAAGGTCATTGGAGGTAAAATACTTGGCAATCGCTTGGCAAGCATAGTTTTTCCTGAACCTGGTGGACCAATTAATATAATATTGTGTCCGCCAGCAGCAGCAATTTCCATACATCTTTTTATAGATTCTTGACCTTTTACATCGGCAAAATCAAATTCGGGAAAATCCAATTCTTTATAAAATTCTTCGCGTGTATCAATAATTGTTGGCTCAATAGTTCCTTTTCCTTCAAAGAAATCAATTACTTCGGTTACGTTTTCAATTCCGTAAACGTTCAATCCATCTACAACTGCGGCTTCTTTTACGTTCTGTTTTGGCAGAAAAAAACCTTTAAATCCTTCTTCACGAGCTTTAATTGCAATTGATAATGCTCCTTTTATAGGTTGCAATCCGCCATCAAGCGACAATTCACCCATAATGACATATAGAGCAACTTCGTCTGATTTTATTTGTCCCGATGCAGCAAGAATTCCAATTGCCAAAGTTAAATCGTAGGCTGAACCTTCTTTTCGCAAATCGGCTGGAGCCAAATTTATAGTGATTTTCTTTCCCGGAAGTTGGTATCCGTTGTTTTTCAGTGCTGCAGCAATACGGTAACTGCTTTCTTTTATGGCATTATCAGGTAAACCTACAAGATGGTACCCAATACCTTTATCAATATTTACTTCTACGGTGATTGTAGTGGCTTCAACGCCAAAGACGGCGCTTCCAAATACTTTTACTAACATGGCTTATACTTTTTAAATGGCTTATAATGATGCAAATATATATAAAATATTGAAAAAAAATATAAATGGTTAAATAAAATACAAACGAAAGCCACATTCAAACCATTAACCTTAATTTTACGTATATAAAATACCTACTAATAAATAAAATGAAAAATATTGAAGAACAACGTTTAAGAATCCTTAAAAGTTATGATTTACTTGATACTAAGCCCGAAGTAGAATTTGATAATATAACTTTTTTAGCCTCAACTCTTTGTAACACTCCCATTTCTACTATTACGTTGATTGATGCTGACAGACAATGGTTTAAATCTAAAATTGGTGTGTCTAATGAGGAAAGTTCCAAAGAAAGTTCCTTTTGCTCTATTGCAATTGAAAAATCTAGTAAAACAATTGTTGTAGAAAAAGTGATGGAAGATGATGACTTTAAAAAAGTTGGACTCATTAATGGTTTAACCAACGAAGGATTTTATGCCGGCGTACCCATAAAAGATAAAGACACCGGAATTATCTTGGGTACACTATGCGTCATCGATTCTGTGAATAAAACATTGACAGAAAGACAAATTATATCTTTAGAAATACTTGCAGAGCAAACATCAAAATTATTTGAACTTAGAAAAAAATTTAAAAGTTTAGCTCAAAATAATGAGTACTTATTACTTAGATATTCCGAGTTAGAGAAATTTGCAAGTGTCATTTCTCATGATATGAAATCGCCTTTAAACAACATTATTTCACTTATTGGTATCATTAAAGAAAATGCATCGGAGGCCATCAACAATGAAAATGAAGACTATTTTAATCTAATTGAAGAATGTTCTATTCAATTGAAGAATTATATTGACGGTTTATTAAATTTTTATAAAACAGATAGTATTGATTTAAACGAAAAAGACGAAATTGTTATAACCGATTTAATTGAGGAAATAAAATCATTACTTCATGTAAATTCAAATGTAAAAATTAATTTTTCATCTGATTACCAACTAATTAAAACCAATAAATATGGTTTAATTCAAATACTTCTAAACTTAGTAGGAAACGGAATTAAATACAACGACAAGGAGATATCTGAAATAAATATCGATTTTAAATCAGACTCCAATCAATACATAATTAAAGTTGCTGATAATGGCATCGGAATGAAATCAGAGAATCTCAATGAAATTTATGAGTCATTCAAAATCTTAAATATCAAAGATAGATTTGGAAATTATGGTACAGGTTTAGGTTTATCAACCGTAAAAAAAATTGTCGATAAATTGGGTTCCATCGAAGTTGCATCCGAAATCAATAAAGGAACTACTTTTACAATTTATCTGAATAAATAAAATTCTAATTTGCATAAAAAAAACCATTTACAAAATGAAGTAAATGGTTTTTTTATGATCTTAAATAGTCTAATTATTTAAAATTAGCAACGCCTTCTTTCAACCAATTTTCGTATAATTTTACATCGGGATCGTAACTTGTTGTTGGTTTATTTGGATTAAGATTATTGCCTTCCAAATCTTCTACAACATACAACGGTTGTGTATTGGTTTTAAATTTTGTAATCATTAAATCGGTCCATTTATCGCCAATAGTTTCAATTTCTGATCCTGTAGATTTAGAAATAAATTGTTCCTCTTTTGGCAACGGACGTTTATCATCTGCAAATAACGAAATTAAAACCACATCATTTTTCAAGATTTTAGAAACGTTTTCATCTGTCCAAACGTTGTTTTCCATTTTTCTACAATTGGAGCACGCATGACCTGTAAAGTCTAATAAAATTGGTTTTTTAACTTCCTTTGCATACGCCAAACCTTTTTCGTAATCTGTAAAAATCACCAATCCGTTTGGACCAAACTCTGCTCCATCTGGCAATTTTTGATCGCCATTGGATGTACCCATAAATCCTCTTGGACTTTCGCTATAAGTTTGTGGTGGCGTAAAAGCACTAATCAATTTTAGTGGCGCACCAAAAAGACCTGGAATCATATAGAATGTGAAAGCCAAAACTAGCAATGCCAATCCTAATCTTCCTACCGAAATATGTGCTAATGGAGAATCGTGTGGCAACGTTATTTTTCCTAACAAGTAAATTGCCCAAGTTCCAAAAATAGCAATCCAAATGGATAAAAAGGTTTCTCTTTCAAAATAATGCAATTGCAATACCAAATCGGCATTGGATAAAAATTTGAAAGCAAACGCCAATTCTAAAAATCCTAGCGAAACCTTAACGGTATTTAACCAACCACCAGATTTTGGTAACGATTGCATCCAACTCGGAAACAAGGCAAACAACATAAATGGCAAAGCCAAAGCCGTAGAAAATCCTAACATTCCTATCACTGGAGCAATACCACCTTTGGATGCCGATTCTACTAAAAGTGTCCCTACAATTGGACCAGTACACGAAAACGAAACAATTGCCAAAGCCAAAGCCATAAATAAAATTCCTATAACACCACCTTTATCTGCTTGTCTATCTACTTTATTTGCCCAAGAATTAGGCAACATAATTTCGAAAGCTCCCAAAAAGGATACTGCAAAAACTACTAATAACAAAAAGAAAATCACGTTAAACCATACGTTTGTTGAAAGTGCATTCAAAGCATCGGCACCAAAAATAGCGTTGATAGCCAATCCTAAAATTACATAGATCGCTATAATTGATATCCCGAAAAGTATAGCATTGCGTTTTCCTTGCGCCGGATTTTTACTTTGTTTTGTAAAAAAACTAACCGTCATTGGTATCATTGGAAAAACACAAGGCGTTAACAATGCGGCAAATCCTCCTAGAAAGGCAAGAAAAAATATAGTCCAAAGTCCTTTTTTCGCTGCTTTTATGGGTTCAGAAATTGCTGCGGTTTTCTTAACTTCTTTCACTTCAGGTTTTACTGTATCAACAGGAAAGGTAGTTTCAACCCTAGAAGTATCTACAGTTGTTGGAACAATTGCGGCCGCTTTGGCAGAAACTGGAATATCAAAATTAAAGTCAACATTGTCATTAATACATTGTGTCAAACACACCTGAAAATCAACATTAGCAACAATTTTACTAGTTTTTGGGTTGGTGATTTTTACCTTTTGTGTTAAGGTAAATTTGTTTTCAAAATAGTATTCGTCAACTCCAAAATCGGTATTGAAATGTTTTTTATAAGGACTTTCTTTAGCTTTTCCAACCAATTCAAAGTTTCCTTTTTGGTTTTTAAAGGTTAATGATATTGGAAGTGGTCCGTCATCTGGAGTAAATTGGGAATAGACATGCCAACCGTCTTCAATTGTGGCACTCATTATCAAATTGAATTCGGTATCAGAAATCTTCTCGGTTTTAGAAGTCCATTTTACTGGTTTTTTTATTTGTGAATTTCCAGTTGCAAAAGCTAAAAAAGCCAAGAGCACAAAAAATAATTTCTTCATTAGTTTAGTTTTATATGTAGTTTGTTTGTTGTTTTATTTGTAATTTTAAATCGATCGTCTTGACGTTTACCAATAACCCAAACAATCTGATTATCAGAACATAAAATCCATTGATTTGATTTATCAAGTAAAGACATTTTTTCATCTTTAAAATACTTGCTCAATTTCTTTTTGCCTTGCATTCCTATCGGATAAAAATAATCGCCTTCTTGCCATTTTCTAATAGTCAGCGGAAACTTCAATTGATCTTCATCCACAAAGATACTATTTGAATCGGTAACAGAAATGTCATCTAGGTTACAAAGCGCAATATTTAAGGGAATTTTAACGTCTTTTTGGTTTTTATCAATAAAAAATACCGCTTCAATACTTACGTTTTCTTTACCATAAAGGATTAAAAAATCCCTATCTTTCAACAAAATATAGTTTTCAGAAAAGACTTGTTTGCCCGATTGTGCCACAACCAAATCATAAATATCATTCCAAGATGTAAATTCAAATTCTTTGAGCCATTGGTACAAATACGCTTTGTAATTGGGCAACTTTAGCAATTCATTCAAATTGATTTTCAATTGATTTCCATCATTCTCAACAGCAATTTTATGAACCAAATTGGTCGCGTCATCAACCAACGATTGCGATTGCTGTAAGTTGTCTAAAGTATTTTGAAAGGAAGCAAGCAAATTGACATTCAATTCTTTCAAAACTGGTACTACATCATGTCGAATTTTATTTCTTAAATATTTATCTGATGCATTACTAGAATCTTCTCTCCATGAAATGTTATTTTCATTAGCATAATTCTCAATTTCAAGTCTTGAAAAAGGCAACAACGGACGAATAATTTTATCGTTTTGAGCTGGAATTCCTGTTAAACCTTCCAATCCTGTTCCGCGAGTTAGGTTGATTAAAAAGGTTTCTAAACTGTCGTCCAAATGATGTGCCGTCAAAATATAATCGATATTCTGTTCGCGTAATTGTTCATAAAACCAATCATAACGTAGCTTTCTAGCAGCTAGTTGTGTTGATAATTTATAATCGGATGCAAATTGATTGGTGTCAAATTTCTGAATGAAAATTGGAATATTTTTTTCGTCACAAAACGCCTTTACAAAATATTCATCGCCATCACTTTCTAAATTTCTAAGAGAAAAATTACAATGTAAAACGGCAATTTCATAATTCAATTTGTGAAATAAATCTAGTAAAACAATGCTATCAATGCCACCACTAACAGCCAAAAACAACTTCTTCTCGTTTAGAAAAGCAAAATTTGAGGATAAATGTTTTTGAAGTTTGTTAAGCATTTTCAAAAGTAAGGAATTTATTTAACTCAAAACCTCAAACATAGCTTTGGCTTTCAACAAACATTCGTCATATTCATTTTCTGGTTCAGACAAAGAGGTTATGGCGCTTCCAACAGAAAAAGAAAGATACTGATTGTCAGAATTATACAAAATACTTCGAATGACCACATTAAAATCAAAATCGCCATTGGGAGTAAAATAACCCACTGCGCCACTGTACAATCCGCGTTTGGTTTCTTCAAGATTTTCAATAATAGTCATGGCCGAAATCTTTGGCGCACCAGTCATACTTCCCATTGGAAAAGTCGTTCTCAAAATTTCAATTGGTGAAGTTGTATGTTCTACGTTAGAAACTATTGTAGAAATCATGTGATGCACTTGTTTGAAGGTGTAAATTTGACACAACTCTGCTACTTCAACCGACCCTTTTGTGGCGGTTTTAGACAAATCGTTACGCACTAAATCAACAATCATAATGTTTTCTGAACGTTCTTTTTGATTGTTTTGCAAATTATTTTTTGATGCTTCATCTTCATCCAAGTTTAATGACCGCTTGGAAGTTCCTTTTATAGGTTGCGAAATTACTTTCTGATGTTCCTTTTTCAAATAACGTTCGGGCGATGCCGACAGCAAATAATTCGTATTGTTTTTAAAATAAACCGCAAATGGAGGTTCTGAAATTTGGTTTAGCTTTCTATAAATTTCTAAAGGTTCTATTTGGGCATTCTCGGTATAAAATTCCATACAAAAATTAGCTTCATAAATAGCGCCAAGATGAATGTGCTCGAGCATTTTAGAAACTTTAGATATGTAGTTTTCTTTAGAAATTCGCTGATTAACATTGATTTTGGAAGACAGAAAACTAAAAACGGAACACTGATTAATTTCTTCAAAATCTTCTTCAATTTCGTCATCACACATAGTCAAATACTGAATTTCTAATTGATTTTCTTTCAATAAAAATATCTTTTTAGGCTGAAAAAAAAACAAATCAGGAAAGTGCAATCCATCATAATTATCCGATTTTAAATCTTCAATATCATTTTTTAAATCGTACGATAAATAACCAAAAATCCAATCTCTAGCTTGACTTTGGTATTGATGTAAATCTTCAAAAGCTTTTTCGTAATCGGTTTTAATTGACGTTAAAGCATCAACGGCAAGTACGCAATCGTAACTTGAATACTTTTGATTATAGGAATTAGAATCTAAAAAAATAACTTCTCGAAACTGATTTGCCCACAACAAAAGTTGCTGTTTAAATTCGGAAGTGTTTTCAATAGTCTTAGAAATGATTGTTCTCAAAAGAAATAATTTATTTTTCAAAATTACGATAAAATATATTTTAAGCTAAATTTAAGTTGGATGATTTTTTGGCACGATTTTTAGATACTTAAAATTATCATAAAAATTCATTTTAAAAACTCTTTATTATTGATAATAAAATTACTTATAAACATACAGTTGAATACTATTATCTAAATAATAACTTTAAAACCAATTTTTATGATCAAAAAAACCAAATTAGTAGTGGCTTTGCTTTTTATTGGCATGGCAATTTCGTGCAAACAAGCACAATCTGAGAATGCGAGTGACGCAACATTAGACAAATCAGTTGCTGAAAATTCAGACACTACGAGTGTAATTTCTTCCTCGGCTGCGGCACAACCAAAGAACAGTAATAGGAAATTTGTGAGAACAGCCGACATTAAATTTAAAGTCAAAAATGTAGCAAAATCTACTACAATCGTTGAAGATGCAACCAACAAATTTGGCGGATTTGTAACCTATACCAA
This sequence comes from Flavobacterium sp., assembly GCF_043778725.1. Lineage (GTDB taxonomy): Bacteria > Bacteroidota > Bacteroidia > Flavobacteriales > Flavobacteriaceae > Flavobacterium. Next base: position 71,727 of record NZ_JAYWFT010000068.1, read on the forward strand.
CCTACAAAGCAACATTGCAGATGAAGATAAAACCAAAGTTAGTCCCGACAGCACTTTGGTTACAACAAAATTTACTGTTGAAAATAATTTGACGATTCGAGTTCCGAACACTCAATTGGATACTGTAATTAAAACTATTGCATCTCAAATTGGATTTCTTAATTATCGAGTGATTAAAGCTGATGATGTGACTTTACAAATGTTATCCAATAAAATGGCTCAAAAAAGAAGTTCCAGTACCGAAAAAAGAATTGCCACTGCAATTGATACCAAAGGCAAAAAACTTACGCAAATTATTGATGCCGAAGAAAATTTAGGCACTAAAAAAGAAGCTAATGATACCAAAACAATTGAAAATTTATCCCTTCAAGACCAAGTAAACTTTAGTACATTAACGTTATTAATTTATCAAGATCAAACGATTAAACAAGAAATGATTGCAAACGAAAAAAGTGTTAATGCCTACCGACCAAATATTGGATTGCAACTTTGGGATTCTATAAAAACTGGATGGTTTATACTTGAAGAAATCCTTTCGTTTCTTGCCGTACTTTGGCCATTTGGTTTAATCGGTTTTCTAGGATTTATAGGATACAAGAAATTTATAAAAAAATAACATTTGAAAACTATGTTAATAAACCACTCATTTGTAGTGGTTTTATTATTTTAAATATAGAGTATCTTTGAAATACTAACCAATAAATTTATATAACTATGCGAATCGCAACAATTATTGTTCGTTTACTTTTAGGAGCATTACTATTATTTGCTTCGATATCTTATTTTTTTCATTTAATGCCCGAACCAGCATTTACTGGAAATATGAAAACTTTTAATGAAGGTATTGCCGCTTCTGGCTATTTAATGCCACTAGCTAAAGTCGTCGAACTTATTGCAGGTTTAACTTTTGTTACTGGAAAATTCATGAAGATTGGAGCTATAATTGCAGTTCCAGTTACCTTGAATATTTTATTAATTAACGCATTTATGATGCCCGAAGGAACTCCAATTGCAGCTGCCTTATTTGTAGGGAATTTGTTCCTGATTTATACTAATTGGAACAGTTATAAACATTTGTTTACAGCTTAAAAAAAAATCCCAAATTGCAATTAAACATTTTTGGAATTTGGGATTTAAAATATTGTGATTTTCGTTTTATACGTGCAACGCTCTATTATCAGTAGCAGCCAAAGCAGCTTCTTTAATTGCTTCTGCAAATGTTGGATGCGCATGTGACATTCTAGAAATATCTTCGGCACTGGCTCTAAATTCCATAGCGGTTACGGCTTCGGCAATTAAATCGGCACAACGAGCACCAATCATGTGAACACCTAAAACTTCATCAGTTTTAGCATCAGCTAAAATTTTTACAAATCCGTCAGTATCGCTACTTGCTCTTGCTCTTCCCAATGCTTTGAATGGGAAACTACCTGTTTTATATTCAATTCCATCCGCTTTTAATTGTTCTTCTGTTTTACCAACAGCTGCAACTTCTGGCCAAGTATAAACTACTCCGGGAATCAAATTATAATCGATATGTGGTTTTTGACCAGCCAAAATTTCAGCAACCATAGTTCCTTCTTCTTCGGCTTTGTGTGCCAACATTGCGCCACGAACTACATCGCCAATTGCATAAATATTTGGAACATTAGTTTGTAAATGATCGTTTACTTCTACCATTCCTCTATCTGTGATTTTTACACCAGCTTTATCTGCCGAAAGTCCGTCTGTATAAGGACGACGACCAACAGAAACCAACGAATAATCACCTTCCACAGTAATCGTTTCACCTTTAGCATTCTCAGCTTGAACAGTTACTACATCGCCATTTCTTGCTACCGATTTTACTTTGTGAGAAACGTAGAATTTCATTCCTTGTTTTTTCAATACTTTGGTCAATTCTTTAGACAAACCAGCATCCATTCCCGGAATAATTCGGTCCATATATTCTACTACCGAAACTTGTGCACCAAGACGTAAATACACTTGTCCCAATTCGATTCCGATAACGCCACCACCAATAATTACTAAATGTTTAGGAACTTCTGGCAATTTTAATGCTTCTGTTGATGTTATAATTCGTTCTTTATCAATTTTAATGAAAGGAAGATTTGATGGTTTAGAACCTGTTGCAATGATGATATTTTTAGCTTCAATAACCTCCGAAGTTCCATCAGCTTTGGAAACTTTTACATGTGTTGCATCTTCAAACGAACCTAATCCTTCGAAAACAGTAACTTTATTTTTATCCATTAAAAATTTAACACCGCCAGAAGTTTGATCTACAACCGCTTGTTTGCGTGCAATCATTTTCTCAAGATTTACTTTTACTTCGCCCGAAACTTCAATTCCGTGGTCAGCAAAATGTTGTAATTCTTCGTAAAGATGTGAGGATGCTAAAAGTGCTTTTGATGGAATACAACCTCCATTAAGGCAAGTGCCACCAAGCGTTGAATATTTTTCTATAATTGCGGTTTTAAAACCCAATTGTGCACAACGAATTGCCGAAACATATCCGCCTGGACCTGAACCTATAATGACTACGTCAAATGAACTCATGTTATATATTTTTGTGTGTTTTATAAAAGTTGCACAAATTTACGAATTCAATTTCAATTATAATATCAAAAATCAAATTCAATGTCAAAAAACAATTTCGTTGACAATACCAGTACAAAAAATCAGTATATTTGTTTGTAAATTATACCGTTATGAACAAAATTTTACTTTTTTTAATGCTTAGATTTTGTTTAATTGGAAACGCTCAGACAATTGTGTTTTCTGATGTGAATTTTAAAAACAAACTTCTTGCGTCAAATACCAGCAACGGAATTGCAAAAAATAGTTTTGGAAATGGTATTGTAGTAGACACGAATGCCGATAACGAAATTCAAGTTTCCGAAGCTTTAAATGTTTCTGAATTGTATTTATGGTCGCCTTTTTTAAATACAACAAACGATATTGTTAACTTGAACGGAATTCAAAACTTTCTAAATCTTAAAAATTTAAATTGTTTTGGTAACAGCATCACATCGCTGAATTTACAAGGCTTACTAAATTTAGAATACATTAACGCCGGTGAAAATAATATTTCAAATTGTAACATCACTGGATTGGTAGCCTTAAAAGAATTGTCAATTTATAATAATCTGCTAACCAATATAAACATTGATAATTTAACTAATTTAACAACCATAAGCATTCATGATAATCAATTAAATTCTTTGACTTTTAATAACAATTCCTCTTTAGAAAATTTATGGTGCAGCAATAACATGATTCCTTCACTAAATTTTAGTAACACTCCAAGTATAAAAAATTGTGTTTGCGATTCTAATCTTTTAACATCCATTAATTTAGGAACTGTAAATCAAATAAACGAATTGAGCTGTGCCAACAACATGCTAACTAGCTTAAACATTAGTAATTTATCTTTAATGACGTATTTAGATTTTTCTTCCAATCAAATTCCTGTCATTAATTTTCCAAGCACTAACATTATTTTTCAATTAATTGTTAGCAACAACCCAATTAGCACATTAAACCTAGATAATTTATCCAGTTTAAATCATTTAACTGTGTCAAACACATGGATTACCAATTTGGATTGTTCGCTATCGACTGTTCAACAATTAACGTGCCGTTACAATGCGAATCTTCAAACTATCAATGTTAAAAATAACGTCTATACCTATAGTGATCCCGATTTATTGTATTTCGGATTCGTCATAGAAAACAACCCACATTTACAATCTATTTGTTTAGATAATGGAGAGCAAAACAACCTGTCTTACAATAATTTCAGTTTCAATGCTACCGGAAATGTTGTTGTTTATACTGGAGCAAGCTGTTCGACTGTTATTCCTCAAAATACATTTTCAAATGCTGATTTTGCTTCAAGCCATTTGATTTTGTTTCCCAATCCAACCCAAAATAATTTGACTATTATTAATCCTGATACCATACAACTTAAATCAATATCCATACACAACACTATTGGACAATTGGTAAAAAAATTCAATAATTTTCAGGAAAATATAGATGTATCCGACTTAAAAAGTGGCACCTATTTTATCACCATAGAACTAGAAAAAGGTACAATAACCGAAAAGTTCATCAAACGCTAATACCACTTTTATCTACAAACAACGTCCAACTTTTGTAAAATTATATTCAAACCTCAAAGGTTTGTTATGGAATTAATGTAATACCAATAGTGGACTACTTTCATCTGAAGCAACGATAAATTTTAACCAAAGGCAAATACAAACAAGCAGTAGTTAACGTTAAAAAAGTAGTTTTTAAATCCTGTAATGGTATTGATAAACACGCAAAAACCTCAAGTAATCTAAATTGCTTGAGGTTTTTGCGTGTTTTAGTAAATTGTTTTATAGTGCTGATTACTAGGTTAAAATACCCATTTGTAGGGATGTATGGTTAATAATTTAAAGTGATCTTTGATTTAAGTAATTATTATTAATATCTAACAATAAATAGTATGGCAAAAAAACAAAATTTAAAACTTGCAATGGAAGCTACTAGAAAATTTACTTTGAGTCTTGAAACCAATTCAGGATCCATAACCTTATTTTATGCTTTCATAAATGGAGTAAAAGTGATTCAGTCAGATGGGACTTCCAAAAGAACATGGACAGGACTAATTCCTGATGCACAAATTAGAGTAAAAATAAGAGTTGTTGGTATAAATGATGCAACATTTAAATTAGGTATAGATTTACCAGGAACGGCAGATGATCAAAGTTTAACACTTAAATTACAAGGAGGTTATTATGAAACAGAAATTACTTTATAGTTTTTTTGCCCTATACTCGTTTATGAGTTATTCACAAGAGGCAAAATTTGAAATATTACCTTATGTAAACGGTATGACATCAATCAAAGAAGGAAATATAGAAGTAGGCCCAGAATTTATATGGAATTCAATAGATTCTGTAGATATTGGAGGTGTTAAAATTGCAAAAATAGGTGATTCTTTCACTTTGAGACCAAGTATTCGATTACCGCTAACTAATAAAACAGAAAATGTATTACAAATTGATAGATTTACTTCAACTTGGAAAGGTATTTTGGCAGTACAATATACATTCGACAATACAGCTGCTAGTGGTTCAATCTCCAGACACTCTATTAATACTCAATTTGAATATGGTTCTGCTATTTATAAATATTATCCAACGGCCAATAAAACATATGAAGAAAAACCAACAAAAGATTCATATTCTTTTGAACTTAAGTATATAGGTTTTTTTTCAAAAGGTGCTGTAAATGCATTTCAATATTCACCTCAATTTAGAGTAAGATATTCATATGATTGGAAATCGGCAAATGAGGTTGGAATTGTTAATCCAATAAATAGTAACGGAATAACAACTACAAGTAATTTAATAATTGGTGCACCTAATTCTAAATCAACATTTTCTCCAGCATTTTCGCTTCAAATATATTCTGGTAAAGGAAATTTTAGCTACGCACCAACAATATATTATGATATGAATGGTAAAAAGGATACTAACAGTCCTTTTAACAACATTAACAGATTAAGATTTGAAAACTGGGTTTTCTTTTATCCCTCAATGGATAATGCTAAGAATATAAAAATTGGTATCACTCCTTTTGTAAGTATTCGAACTTTAGGCAATGATGACTTCAATAAAATTGAATATGGAGGTATGATTAGTATTAAGTTTGGAACTTCATTTTTACAATTCTTTTAAAATTAGGTTTTAACGAGAAAACAATTCAACCACATTTTTTAAAATGTGGTTTTTTATTAAAATATATCAGTGCATTTAATATTTAAAAAATGTTTACTTTAAATTAAGTGAAAATCACGTAAAACTACCTAGTTAATTCTTGTTAAAATGATTTATTTTTGGTACGTTTGAATGGTTAAAATTCTAACCAGTAATATATGATTATAGACAACGAAAACCAGAAACTTAAAGTCCACGAATGGATTACAAAATACAATGAAGAAGGAACACTAGATGTAGTTACTGGATATTTTACTATTGGCGCATTAGCATATTTGTCTAAAAGCACCAATGATAAAATAGAAAACTATCGTTTTGTTTTGGGAGACATAGTAAACTTTGATAAAAAAATAAAAGCATTAGATTTATTAAATGAAAGCATTGATATTGACACTTCTTTTCAGTTAAACAGATTAGCTAAAGAGGCAGTTAGTTTTCTTGAATTAGACAAAGTAGTGGCTAAAACTCTTGAACCTAATTTCTGTCACGCAAAATTATATTTAAAAACAGCTAAAAATGACGATAGAAACCATTATTTTATTTCTGGAAGTTCCAATTTAACCGAAGCAGGAATTGGTCAAAAAACAACAAGTAATGTAGAATTAAACATTGCCGAAACAGGAAATAACAATCAATACAAAGAATTAATAGATTGGTTTAATGATTTATGGAATAGACCACAAGCACATTCTAAAAAAACATTAATTGATGAAAATGGTAAACTTTCTCAAAAAGATTTTAAGCAATATCTAATAGACGAAATCTCAAAGCTTTTTGAAGTTTATTCTCCAGAGCAAATTTATTATAAAATCTTATTTGAATTATTCAACAAAGAAAAGGACAATCCCGAAGTTGAAAAACAATTAATAAAGTTAGAAGATACAATTGTATATAATAAACTATACGATTTTCAAAAAGGTGGTGTAAATAGTCTTATCAGAATGTTGAATAAATACAACGGCGCTATTCTAGCAGATGCTGTTGGTTTGGGAAAAACTTGGAGTGCATTAGCAGTTATGAAATCGTTTCAGCACAAAGCTGATGTATTGTTGCTTTGTCCAAAAAAATTAGAACAAAACTGGAAGCAATACATTAAAAAAAACAATTCTATTTTTGAAGAGGATAAATTAGATTTCGATGTAAAGTTTCATACCGATTTAAGAATAGGTGGTTTTAATGATAACTTCTTGCAATACTTATTAAATGATAAATCCAAGTTACTGGTAATAGATGAAAGTCACAATTTAAGAAACGATAAATCCGGCCGTTACAAATATTTAATCGAAGAAATATTACAACAATCTAAAGGAGATATAAAAATACTTTTACTATCGGCTACACCAATCAATAATTCATTCAAGGACATTAGAAATCAATTCAAATTGATGACTAAAGGCGAAAATACAGGATTTAAAGAAAGTTTAGATGTAAACAATATCGAAAGTACTTTTAGAGAAATTCAAACTGTATTTAATAAATGGAGTGCAGAACCTGGAGCAAAGCTATCTGAATTTCATAGCAAAATAAAAGACAGTGCTTTTTTTAGATTAACAGATCATTTGTTAGTGGCACGAACTCGTAAAAATGTGAAAGCAAATTTCGATAATACACTTTCATTTCCTGTTCACAAAAAACCGATAAACATATTCAAAACTCCTCTTCAATTTGGCGATGTAGAAAACTTTGCGGAATTTATGGATAACTTCAAATTGAATTTATCGGCTTATCAACCATCATATTACACAATTTCCAAAGAGGAACGAAAAAGACTAGCCAAAGAAAAGGCGGATAAGAAGAAAAAAGGAATTAAAGCCGAGAAAGATGAAGTTTTAAAGAACGATGTACAAAGAGAGCATTTCCTTGTAAAAATGATGATGATTTTGATGCTCAAACGACTAGAAAGTTCTTGGTGTTCATTTCAAATTACAGTTGACAGAATTTACAATCATCACGACAATGCTATTAAAAAAATTAATCAATACCAAGAAATTAAAGAAAAGCAAACTATTATAATTGATGAGGTAGAATTTATAAATGATGTTTTAACCGAACAAGACGAAGAAGAATTACAATTATTAGATAGTCTTTCTTTAGGCAAAAAAACAGCAATAAGTCTAAAATCTATTGATGATGCTAACAACCTCGATGATTTTAAAAAAGCAATTAACAAAGACAAAATTATTTTAGGTAACATTCGTAGAGCATTATTAGAATTTGAAGAAAAATTCAAACCCGAAAAAGATTTAAAGTCAATTGATACTAAATTAGACGAGCTACTTACTATTGTTAAAGAAAAGCAGAAAACAAGCAACAAAAAAATTGTTATTTTTTCTGTTTATAAAGATACTGTTGAATATCTATTCAATCAATTAGCTGCTAGAGGTTTTTCAAATTTAGCAATGGTTTCTGGTGATGAAAATAAAGTTTGGAACGAAACAAAATCTAGCAAAAAACACGAAAATGTTTTAGAACGTTTTGCACCTTATACTAAATTATTTAAAGAAAAAAACTGGACTAATTTTGAACCATCAAGCATTCATTTATCGGATAAGGAATGTTATCAAGAATGGCAAAAATACATTCAAGATAACGAACCAAAAACATTATATAAATTAGAAAATCAAATTGACATTCTAATTGCTACTGATGTATTAAGTGAAGGGCAAAACTTGCAAGATGCTGATATGGTTATCAATTATGACATTCATTGGAACCCAGTTCGTGTGATACAACGTGTTGGGCGTATTGATCGTATTGGTTCGCCAAATAGCGAAATACAAACCATAAATTTTTGGCCAGCAAAAGATATTGATGGTTACATCAGATTAAAAGAAAGAGTAGAAAAAAGAATGGCGATAATGAAAATATCAGGTTCAGAAGTTATTGATGAATTTACAGATGAATTTAATGAATTGGCAGAAGCTGACAAACTTGAAGACCAACAAAATGCCAATATGTTACGTCAAATGGAAACCACAATGCAAGATATTGATGGCGAACAAACATTAGGATTTGATGATTTTTCTTTTGATAATTACCGTCAGCTTTTACAAAATATGCTAAACCAAAAGAAAAAGGAATTTGAAAATATGCCTAATGGTGTTTTCTCTGGAATTAAAATTGAGAATAATACTGAGATGCAACCTGGTATTATTTCGCTTTTAGGTTATCCCGCACAAAAAAAATACAATCCAGAAACAAGTTATCTTTCATATGAATTGATTTACATTGATTTGCAAGGAAATCAAATTTCAAACAATCAAAAGGTCATTTTGGAGCAACTCAATAAAAACTATACTTTACCAAGAGCTATTGACCCAAAAATTGAAAGTGGCGATACTGAAGCCATTAATATATTAAGTAATGCGTTGAAAAATTGGATAAACAATCAGGCAAAAGCAGAAAAAGAATTAGAAGACGGCACAAAAATAGAAGTAATATCAAATGCAGGTTTAGATTTAATAAATAAATTAAAAACCAATCCGAAAGAAACACTCGAAAAACTCAAAATTGAAGGAAACGTTTCAACGAAATTTAATTTTGATAACTTTGATTTAATTACTTGGTTAATAATAAGCTAATATGAACTTACTACAAGATTTTAAAGACAAACCATTTATAGAAGCAGTACAATCATTTTTTAAAAAATTGAATGTACCAGTAAATGAAATTACAACTGCTCCAGCAACTGCGATTGATATTATAGGCGAGAACACAGTTAATACAAACATTAACGAAGTCTATGTTTATGGCATCGTTGATGATGCTGTTTTTGAGCAAAATGAAACGTTTAAAAATCTTTCAGAGGTAAAATCTCTAAAAGCCGATTATGATGGCATTCTACTTTTCGGAATTACATTACATCCAAGAGAAAATAACTTATTGCCTACAAGAGCACAATTAGCCGATATTACACGTGCTTTTAGTAGAACTTTCAAACACACACCTATCACAATTGTTTTTAAATATGGTAATCATATTGCATTTGCTAACAGCGAAAGAACACAATTCAAACAACAATGGCGTGAAGGTGAAAAAGTTGGTAAAGTTTCTTTGTTAAGAGATATTGATTTCAACAACGTTCACTCTGGACACGAACGTATTTTAAACAATTTAGCCATTACAATAAGTGGTAAAAATGCAGTTGTAAATTTTGAAACACTTTACAAATATTGGCAAGAAGTATTAAGTGTTTCATTGCTTAACAAGGAGTTTTACAAAGAACTATCTCATTGGTATTTTTGGGCTATAAAAGAAGTTCAATTTCCAAATGAACCTTTGCAAATTGATTTTTCTAATGTTGAAAATTACGAAGAAGCAGTAAAGGAACACAAAGGTAAAAATGTAATTCGACTTTTGACTAGAATATTGTTTATTTGGTTTATCAAAGAAAAAAATCTTATTCCAGAAGAATTATTTGACGAAAAAATAATTGCAAAAAGATTTATAGACGACTTTACGCCACAAAAGCCACACGGAGTTTTTGCACAAGGAAAACACAATAGCAAATACTATCGTGCCATACTTCAAAATTTATTTTTTGCAACACTAAACCAGCAAAGAGGAGATAGGTCATTTCGTATTGATGGGAAGCATCAAAATGCAACTCAATTGATGAGGTATAAGTCTTATTTGAAAGAACCTGAATATTTTAAAGATTTGATGGAAAGTACAGTTCCATTTATGAACGGTGGTCTTTTTGAATGTCTAGACAAACCACATCCTGAATTAAAAAGTCCCAAAGGTGGTGATAAAATTATTTATATCGATGGCTTTTCAGACAGAGAAGACAATGGACTTATTGTTCCAGATTTTTTATTTTTTGATGCCGATGAAGAAGTAGATTTGAGCACCGATTATGGAAGTACAAATAAATTATATAAAAACGCCAAAACAAGAGGATTAATTGCAATCCTTAAATCATATAAATTCACAATTACCGAAAACACGCCAATTGATGAAGATGTAGCACTTGATCCAGAATTATTAGGAAAAGTATTTGAAAATCTTTTAGCTAGTTACAATCCAGAAACCAAAACAACTGCTCGTAAACAAACAGGTTCATTCTACACGCCAAGAGAGATAGTTAATTATATGGTTGAGGAAAGTTTAATAGCATACCTTAAAAATAAATTATTACACGAAGAGGCAGGAATTGTAGAACTAGGTAAAAAACAGATTGCTTTATTTGGAAACGAAACAAAGAAAAGCCAGTTGTCATTAGAATCTAAAATTGACGAAAGTCCTTTTAAAAATAGAGAGAATGAATTAGATGAATTACTACACGAATTGGTTTCATTTAGTGATATAAATCCATTTGCAGAATATCCAGAAGTTCAAAAGAAAATTATTCAAGCTTTAGACAAATGCACAATTTTAGATCCTGCCTGTGGTTCAGGAGCTTATCCAATGGGGATTTTACAGAAAATGGTACATATTCTTCATAAAATTGACCCTAACAATACCGAGTGGAAACAACGTCAAATAGATCGTGTTAACAACGCTATTGAAGAATTAGAACTTATGGATGATACTAATTTCAAAGAAAAAAGTATCAAAGAATTAAATTTGCAAATTGATGATATTGAAAACTCTTTTGCCAATAATGAATTAGATTATGGAAGAAAACTCTATCTAATTGAAAACTGCATATACGGAGTTGATATTCAACCAATAGCTACACAAATATCGAAACTTCGTTTCTTTATTTCTCTTGTAGTAGACCAAAAAGTAGATGCTGCGAAAGAAAATTTTGGTATTAGACCACTACCAAATCTGGAAGCAAAATTTGTTGCAGCCAATACGCTAATTGGAATTGAAAAACCGCAGAAAGGACAATTTACAGGTTCGTTGTTTGACAATCGAGAAGTTCAAAGACTAGAAAATGAACTAAAAAAAATACGACATAAATTATTTAGCATAAAAACACCAAGTATTAAAAGAGAACTTCGTGAACAAGACAAAATACTTCGTGAAAAAATAAGTGAATTATTAGTACCCGAATTTGGAAATGATACCGCAAGGCTACTTTCAAATTGGGATCCTTATGACCAAAATGCGTCTTCTCCATTTTATGACACAGAATGGATGTTTGGACTGCCTAAAATAAACGGTGGTTTTTTTTCGATTGTTATTGGAAATCCACCTTATGTTTTTGCTAGGAATAAAAGTTTTAGTGCAAAAGAAAAAAAATATTTTATTCAGAATTTTAAATTAGCAAAGTATCAAATAAACCTTTATTCTATATTTATTGAAAAAGCTAATTGTCTTTTAGAAAGTAATGGTGTTCTGTCTTATATAGTTCCAAATAACTGGCTTACAATTAACACCAATAAAGAATTAAGAAGGTTCATACTTCAAAAAAAATCAGTTAAAATCGTAAATTTTTTAAGTCAAGTTTTTGAAAGTGCAAGTGTTGATAGTAGCATAATTATTTACGCTAAAAATGGTAGTTCAGATATAATATCACTCTATGAATATGTTGACCATTTTAATTTAATCACAACTAAGTCAGTTGAATATTTTCTAAACAAAACAGATTTTATAATTAATATTGATAGTTTCAAGAATATAATTTTCTTTGAAATCCTTGATAAAATTGAACTTAAAGCTATACAATTAAAAGAGATTGCGAATGTAAAAGCTGGACTTCAAGCTTATGAAGTAGGTAAAGGAATTCCAGTTCAAACTTCTGAAATGAAAGATAATAGAATTTATCACTCGCTTTCAAAGATCGATGAAAATTATTTTAAGTATTTAAATGGTTCAGATGTTTGTAGATATGCAACAAATTGGTCAGGAGAATTTTTGAAATATGGTAATAATTTAGCCTCACCTAGAAAAGATTTCTCTATCTATACATCAAAGCGAATATTGGTTAGGCAAATACCATCTAAATTTCCTTTTTGCATTAATGCCTGTTTAATTGAAAATACAATGTTGAATGATAGGAACTCGATGAATATAGTTGATTTTAAGAATTATTCTCAAGAATTTGTATTAGGGATTTTAAATTCAAAATTAATTTCATTTTGGTTTGTTTACAAATTTGGAAAAATGCAGAGAGGTATTTTTCCACAGTTTAAAATAAATGAACTCGAAATTTTTCCAATAATAAAATATGAAGTAAAAGACCAAATTCAAATTACTGAGTTAGTAAAACAAATACATATTTTAAAAAATCAAAATATTTCAACAATAGAAATTGAAAACAAAATTGACTTGATTGTATATAAGCTCTATGAATTAACTTATGATGAAGTTATAATCATTGACTATGATTTCGCATTAACAAAAGAAGATTATAATAATTTCATTCATTAATAATTAAAATTTCATCTTCCGTAAGATTATACAAATCGCAAACCAATTTATTAATTTCATTTTCTAGTTCTTCTACATTTTCATTTAATTTTTTAAGTGTTATAATTTTATCAACAAGAGTTATAGCTGAATTTTGAAACTCTTTATCAATTTCAGGAATTGAAAAAGGTTGAATATAATTTGTCTTAAAATAATAATAGTTATTGTTGTATGGTGTACTAGTTTGCTTGATAAAGTAATAAAACAAGTTACTATTAAAAATCGCCAAATATACTTTCAAATCAATTAAATCATTTTCCTTTTTAATCAACATATAACCACCTGCATCTGGAAAAAATGATTTTTCATCAATTGTAAAACTTGATTTATTTTGTAATTGTGGGGTTATTATTTTATCGGAATTAAACAAAAATAATTCTCTTGATCTATGAAGCGAATACCAGTGTTTAGAATTTGTTTTATATTTTACTTTTTTTTCTTCTAGTTCATCTTTAAAGTTTAAAATGTAATTATAACCTAACGGAAATTTCTTTTTTAGACTAACTTCATCTATTGGTATTGTCTTGTTTTTTTCGTTTTCAATGTGTGGATAAAATACGTAAACATTTGTTTTTAATTCTGAATAACGCTGAATATTTTCACCTTTTAAAATAGGTTTCATTAGTGAGCTTTCAATTTCTATATTTTTTTGAAGTCTTTTTGAAAATCCAATAAATTTATCATCTATAATCTTTCCTTCTAACATTTGAATATCATCTCCCATTGAAATTAATCCTTGAAAAATCCCTTTAAAAATATTTTTAACGAGTTTGTGTTTAGTCAATTTATCTAATAAATTAGTGTTGTTCTCATTTTTAAATGACCAAACTAGTCCAATTTTCGAAAATTCATAACTATCAAAATTCAAATTATTTAGTTCCAAATTACTGGCTTCACAGTAACTAATATTTTTTGAGTTTTTAGCAAAGAAAAAGATACCTGTATAGGTTGTTGCAGCATCAAAAACTTGTTCGACACCAAAAACTAATATCTTACTAATTGCTTTTTTATTGATTAAATAATTTCTTAATCCAAATCCATATTCAGCTATCATAAATCTGTGAGGATTTATAAATACAACTTGACCATCTTCTTGAATTATATTTTTAATAGAATTTTCTATAAATAAAACATAAATATCGTATTTCCCATTAGCTGATTCGAATGTTTTTTTAAAATAATCTGTTTGATTTTTAGGAATATTTTGAACTTTAACATAAGGTGGATTTCCAATAACAATCGAAAAAAAACCACCATATTAAAGGTGTATTATTAATATACATAAATTGTCGCATTTTAATTTTGTTTTTTAGTATATAAAAACGGTATATTTTAAACTTAAATTATACAATTATGATATACGGTTACATCAGAGTAAGCACAGACAGACAAACGGTAGAAAACCAGCGTTATGAAATTAGCGAATTTTGTAAAAAACAAGAAATTAGTGTTGACAAATGGATTGAAGAAACCATTTCAGGAACAAAAGAAGTAGAAAACAGAAAATTAGGTAAGCTACTCAATAAAATGAAAAAAGAAGATGTGCTAATTTGTAGCGAACTTTCTCGTTTAGGTAGAAGTCTTCTTATGATTATGGGAATACTAAACCAATGTATGCAAAACGAAATACAAGTTTGGACAATCAAAGACAATTATCGTCTTGGAAATGATATTAGTTCAAAAGTGTTAGCATTTGCTTTTGGTCTATCGGCAGAAATAGAGCGAAATTTAATTTCTCAAAGAACCAAAGAAGCATTAGCCAGAAAAAAAGCAGAAGGAGTAATTCTAGGAAGACCAATTGGCAGTAAATCTGCAAAAACGAAACTTACTGGACACGAAAAGAAAATAACGAATTTGTTAAGTAAAAACGTTTCTATTAGTGCTATAGGGAGAATATTAGGAGTACATAGATTAACTGTTTCCAAATTTGTAAAAGAAAATGTAAGTTTGTAAAATATAGAATATAAATATATGGCAGAATTTTTAACAACATCAGGTGTAAGTTATCAAGTTGAATCAATAATTAAAGAAGCAAAAAAGAAATTAGTCTTAATTTCTCCTTTTGTTCAAATTAGTAAAGTTCTTATAGAACGCTTGCACAACGCCTCAGAAAAAGGTGTACAAATAATTTTAATTTATGGAAAAGACGAATTAAAACCATTTGAAAAAGAACAATTAAATAGTATTGAAAATTTGAAATTGTATTTTTATCAAAATCTACATGCTAAATGTTATTTTAACGAAAAAACAATGGTAATAACTTCAATGAACTTGTATGAGTTTTCAGAAAAGCACAACAGAGAAATGGGAGTTTTGATTAAAAAAAATGATGATTTAGCAATGTTTAAAGATGTAATTGAAGAAACATCTTCTATAATAAAATCTTCAAAATTAGTTAAGTCAAATGTTCAAACAGGTTCAATATTTCCTTTAAAAGAGGAGGAAATAAAATTAATAAATGAGTTTTTTATAAAATCTTATAGAAATTGTGCAATTAATAATACAGCGAGTTATGTTTATTGTGAATCATTATTTCCTTTTTCAGACGTCATGATTAGAGATGGTTTTGAATTGAGATTCAAATGGGGTTTATATAGTCAAGATTTATTAGAAAAGAAAATAGCTTCAATTTCATTAAATGATTTAATATATAGATACGAAGCTAAATTTTCAAAAGAAATAAATGGTACATCAAGAATACTATTTTTATGTTCTAATGCAAATGATATTTCTAACCTAATTATAGACTATAAAGTTTTACACGATAAAATTTTCGCTATTACAAGAAATGTATCTCATAAGGTTAGAAATTTCATGTAATAATTTTAAACATAACGTATTAAAAATGAAACAATATTTTGAAAATTAAAAAATCAATACCACATAGAAACTAAGCGTTTGAGAAATTTGGATCGAGATTCCTAGTAACTACAAGATTTTTCGACTATCGTTTTCAAAACTTCTCGATACATTTTTTCTAAAATAGCTAAATGCAATTTTAGAAAAAACACTCGAAGTGACGTAGTGGTGAAAATGATGTTGCGTTATTGAATTGGAATGTAAAATTCTTAAATTAATGACATGATAGTAAAAATAATTTAATCATGTGCCAAATTTCCAATACCATAAAATTCTGTACGTGTAAAGTTAAATCAACAGATAGTTTACAAAACTATTGGGCTGTATATAGAAGAAATAAAGCCAAAAATATAATAATTGTTGGAGAAGTAATGCTGCCTTCTGAATGGATTGAGCCTAACTATAAAAAAAACTATACCGTTCTTAAAAATAGAATTAATGAAACAGATCCGTTTGATATCCCAATAAATTTTAAAGTTGGTGATTTTCTGGAAATAGTATTCAACAATAATGACTATGATAAAAGAGTGGTTTATGGATTTAAATATTCTACATCAGAATGGATTACAAACAAAAATGATGCATTCGAATTAATGGGGAAATTTGATAAAATCCACTTTGGAAAAATAAAAAAGAACCAATAAATGATAGGACTAGTCCTAAATAAACTACACAGATTATTTAGGACTAGTCAATTAAAAGTTACTCCAACGGCATACACTTAACAAAACCCTTGCCGTCAAAATCATGCAAAAGGCACAAGTAAAAACCAGTACCTCCTACTTCTTCATGCTTTCTTTAATTTTTTCACGATGTTGTTTTCCCCAAGCACTCAACTCAGGCAATACATTTTTTAAGGTTTGGCTGTAGTCAGTTGCTCCATAGGTAATGACAACTGGCGTTGCGGTATCAACATGCCTTGAAATAAGGAAATTGGCTTCTAAATCTCTCAACTCATTAGCCAACACTTTTGGAGATATTCCAATTACTTCTTTTTGGATTTCGTTAAATCGCTTGGTAGAGTGCATCAAACTAAGTACAATAGGCAGTTTCCATTTTCCGCTTAGTACATACATAGCATCAATGATGTTTTTTAGTGAAGCTTTACATTCTTGTTGGGTTGGAATGCTATTAATTTCTTCTGTTTTCATAGGTACAAAGATAAGCACTTTCTAAAAAGTAAGCGCTTTCCTTTGGGTAAGTACTCACTTTAATATAGTGGTTTATGATAACTTTGTCAAACAAATTATACATAAAATTAAACGCATAATGCTATGAAAAACATTCTTCAAATTAATTCGAGCTTGATGGGAAATCAATCCTACAGTATAAAATTGAGTCAAGCTATCGTAGAAAAAATCAAACAAAAAAATCCAGAACACAAACTAGAGGTGCTGGATCTAGTAGAGACTCAAATTCCACACTTGACACCACGAGTACTGCAATCTTTTTTTATTCCTAATGAGCAACTAACAGAAGAGCATAAGCAATTAGCAAAGCTGTCAAATGAGCTGGTAAAACAATTATTAGCCAATGATATTATTGTTATTGGAGCTCCATTATATAATTTTACAATTCCAACCCAATTAAAGGCATGGATTGATCATATTACAAGAGCCGGAATTACCTTCGGATATGGTGAAAATGGTACAATTGGATTGTTAAAAGGTAAAAAAGTATATGTTGCCATGACTTCTGGCGGTGTGTATTCTGACGATCATGGCAAGGACAATGATTTTGTTGCTCCTTATCTTAAAGCCTTTTTTGGATTTTTAGGAATGACTGATATAACTGTATATAAAGCTGAAGGTTTAAAAATTCCTGGATTAATGGAACATGCTCTGGAAAAAGCTATTGATAGTATAGCTATTGATTAATTTTTGTTAGTTATATCTTAGACAATTTCTCGATACATTTTTTATAAGAAAGCTTGACGCAAATTTACCCTAACGTCACTTCGAGTAATTTTATGTTTTAAAAACGCTAGTTTTTGAAACATAAAATTGTATCGAGAACTATTGAAACGAAAGCTTTATCTTAGACAAGTTCTCGATACATTTTTTTAAGAAAGCTTGACGCAAATTTACCCTACCGTCACTTCGAGTGATTTTATGTTTTAAAAACGCTAGTTTTTGAAACATAAAATTGTATCGAGAACTTTTAAAACGAAATCTTTATCTTAAACGAGTTCTCGATACATTTTTTATAAACAGATAACAGTCATGCCGCAAACAAAGCACTAACAATTAGCACTATATCGTAAATAAACAATTACTAATAAAAAAGACTCAATGTTTTTTCAACTCTCTTAATTGTAAAATCAATGTGTCTTTAATGAAATTAACTAAAAGCAACTTAGACTGAGTACCAAAATTAATTCCAAAATTCGTCTTCGGCAACTTGATCTTCTGAAAACAACCAAACTTGTACTATTTTATTATCAACCACTTCAAACAAATCAACACCATTCATACTAACTGTTTTGCCTCCAATTTTACCACTGAAATGTACAGGAAAAGAAACTAAACTTCCGTTAGACAGTAAAGCACCTGTCGGATTTATTACCAATGAACCTTGTGTAGCACCCATCATATCGCCAAGCATTTTGCCAATTGCTTCAAGTCCAATTTTTGTACCAGAAAACTGATGGTTTCCAGGTTGGTGCCATTTTGCTTCAGGACTAAAATGCGAAAATGCTTTAGGAATATCTCCTTGCGAAAGGGCTTTTGAGTAAGCCGCAACTACTTCTATTGTTGTCATATTATTGAATTTTAAATTGTTGTCTAATTATAACGATTAAGAAAAATCTTTTGTGTTTTTTATATCAGCGTAAAAAAATGATAAAGCACTTAAAAATGCGTTGTGAACATCTGCTGCTTTTACCGAAGTACCCTTAATTTCTAAATCTCTTGAGGCACAAGCATCACCAATTACTGTACATTCAAAATCAAAATCTTTTGCCGCTCTAACAGTAGCGTCAACACACATATGCGTCATCATACCTACAAATACAAGTTCTGTAATATTTTTAGATTTTAAGTAATCTAAAAGTTCAGTCGCTCTAAAACTGTTTGGATAGTATTTTGTAATTACTTTTTCACCAGAAAGTGGTTTCACATTTTCATGAATTTCTTGCCCTTTACTTTCTGGTAAAAAAAACAGAGAACCTTGTGCAACAGAAACATGCTGTATGTGAACTATTGGCAGCTTTTCATTTCTGAATTTTGTCAAGACAATTTTGGCATTTTCACTTGCTGCTAAAGAACCTACTAATTCCATTGCTCCATTTTCAAAATAATCATTTTGAATGTCTATTATTATCAATGCTTTACCCATATTTTTTATTTTAGAAGTTACTTTGTACATATTAATTATTAAACTTTGAATCGAATCTAATTAAATTCACGTTGCTTTATGCTTTGAAAAAATAGTCCTTATTCTCACGTGCCCATTCAGATAACGATGTCATTTCAACAGGAAGTTTTTTCAAAATTTCACTCATGTTAGGATTGAATTTTGATGGATATTCCGATGCGTTTTGAAGCATTTCATAGTAAGCCGCAACACTTGATGCTCCTGCTTCTCCAACAAACGGTTTCAATATCTCTCCAAATTCTTGTGGTTTCTGCGGATAATAGGCAATTTCTACTGCTACGCCTTTTGAAAATTCTGCTGCCGTATCATTTCCTTTTAAATTGTCTAAACCACTAATTTTAAAAACATCAGATTTTAACTCCCTATTGTAAATAGCTTCTACCACAAAAGCATTTACATCTCTAGAGGCAATCCATCCAATTGGCATAGCCTCTGGTGTAGGGTAAGCCAATTTATTCGCGTTTGTTATAAATGGAGCACAAAAAGGACCCATCATATTTTCCATGTAAATAGTAGGTTGGATGATAACATAATCCAAACCGCTATTTTTCAAATAATCTAGAACATCCAATTTCACATCATCTACCGGAGAACCTATTTTTTGTGATTCTAACCAACCACTTGTATTCCAAACAAGTTTCTTAACCCCATTCGCTTTAGCAGCATCAATCACATTTTTTGCATATTCTAATCCGTCAAATGGGTTTGGTAATGAAACAGGTATCATAAAGGCAATTGCATCAATTTCTTTGGTGATTTCTAGCATTTTAGTTGTATCACTTAAATTCGCCATTACTGGTGTCGCTCCTGCTTGAGCTAATTTTTCAAAACTTTTTTCTGAACTGGTTGCAGCAATTACATCTGCGCCTTTTTTCTTTGCTTCGCCTATTACATTAAATTGTTGTGAGCCTGAAGCTCCAAATACTAAAATTTTCATCTCTTTTATTTTTATTTTTAATTTTAAAAAATGCCTCTATTTATATATTTTAATTGTTTTTTAACTAAAACTTGTACAAAGATATAAAAGCACTTACTTTTGCACAAGTACTTACCTAATAGTTAGGTACATACCTAATGGTTAGAATTGTTGAATAACAATGGAAAAAAACTTAAAAAAACATCCAGCTTGCGATGAAAGATGTCCAGTAAGAGCATCGTTATCTTTGTTAAGTGGTAAATGGACATTAATGATACTGTTTCAAATAAATGGAAATGTGATGCGATATGGCGAACTTAAAAGAGCTGTTACTGGCATCAGTGAAAAAATGCTGATTCAAGAATTGAATATGCTTGTTGAAAATAAACTGGTAAGTAAAAAAGTCTATCCCGAAATTCCTCCAAAAGTGGAATATCGGCTGACTGAATTAGGATTAAAGACTATGCCAATTGTAGATAAATTGGCTGAATTTGGACTGGAAAATTTAGTTTAAAACCATATTTACAGACCAAAAAAAACGAACCACTAACAGACATTCGGCAATATAGCGGGTTTTGTGCTTAATTTGAAGTCGGTTATGTAATTACAAAGTCAGTATTTAACCACATACGAAATGACGGTAATGATAAAAAAACATTGATTTGTTAAATTGTAGTATAACATTCCTTCGATATGAAAAGATTACAGATGTATCACTTACCGATATTATAGATAAATACTATTTTATCAAATTATTTTATTGAAAAGTTAAACAAACTATTGTAAACCAACTTGCAGTTATAGTTTGTGAAAATAAAAGATGTACAGATAAAACAAATCAGAAGTTTAAGAAAATAATACAATAAGCTAACCGTAAGGATACCGCTAACATACCGTAAGGATACCGTAAGGAACCGTACGAAAAAAGAATCCAGCATTTAAATCATTTATAGAGTAATATAGGTAAGGTCACTTCAATAATTTTTCATGAAATACTAACTAGCAATTTTAAAAAAAAGTATCTTAGCCTCAAGAACATTAATATTAAATAAAAAACAATTAAATAGGCAATACTTTTGTATTGATAATGAGAATTTTAAAGTGTAAATTAAAATAAATAAAGAAATGAATAGCTTTCCAGAATTTGTAGATAAAGAAAATACTATTGACGGTTATAAAGTATTAGAAAAAGTAATAACTGCACCAAAAAGAGCTTTTAAGTTTATAAATACCTATAAATATGATAAACATTTACACATACTTTTAATAATATCTGGTATAAGCAATGCTTTTAATAAAGCTTCCCAAAAAGGAATGGGTGATGATTCATCATTACTATTCATCCTATTTATTACAATTATTTTTGGAGGTTTGTTCGGATGGATTACCTACTATTTTTATTCGGCTTTAATCAGCTGGACCGGAAAATGGTTTAATGGTTTTGCCAAAACTGATGATGTTCTTAGAATTTTTGCTTATGCCACAATTCCAGCTATTTTGGGTTTAGTATTTTTAATTATCCAAATTTCAATTTTCGGAAACCGCCCATTCATGAGTGATGAAAATTATACAGACACCGGAATTTTAACTAATAGTATTTTTTATGCTTGCGAATACTTTCAATTTGCACTAGCTATATGGAGTTTATCATTATTAGTTATAGGAGTTGCCGAAATTCAAAAATTTTCAATTTGGAAAGCTATTTTAAATGTTTTCTTACCTGCTATAATTCTTTTTGCAATTGTAGTTGTGTTTGCAATTCTTATCATGTTAGGAACAAATTAATTTAAAATAACAAAACCGCAAAAAGGCAAAAATTAAAATTAAAATTTCCTATAAAATACTAACAAACAGTCTCCTGCATAGTAGCATTCGCCATAGCGCAAGATAAATACAACCACTAAAACATACTCCTAATTTTTTAAAAAAACTCTAACAACCTATCCTCTATCATCGCATGCTAGTAGTTAATCCTTAACTGCAGGCTGTTTTGATTTAGCTCTAGCTTCTTTTTTTGCTAATCTTTTAGCTCTTTTTTCGGCTACTTTTTCATCATGCAATCGTTTTGCCTCTACTCTTGCGCTTCGCTCCATACTTATTTGAGTCGGAACCTGAGGTTCTTGTTGTATTTGATCCTGATGATCATCTTGACGATCAACTTGTCGTTCTTCTTGAGCTTGAGCAACTGTGGCTCCTATAAAAAATAGAATTGCTAAAAATAATTTTTTCATAACGTTTAGTTTAAAGTGATACTATATTCACAAAGTTAAACACCAACTCTAAATAATCTTTTACAGTATTATTGAGAAAGATTGCATAATTAACAGCATAAAATAAATCAACTTACAATTTTAATACTTCTTAACTCCAAAATTAATCCTATAAAAAAAACCACAATAGATACTAAATCCATTGTGGTCGTTTAAAAATTTTAGAACTATAACTTCTTATAATGTTGCAATATCAATTACAAATCTATAACGAACATCACCTTTTACCATTCTCTCAAATGCCGAATCAATATCCTTAATATCAATCAGTTCAATATCAGAAACAATATTGTGTTCCGCACAGTAATCTAACATTTCTTGTGTTTCTGGCAAACCACCTATTAATGAACCAGCCAAACTTCGTCTTCCGCCAATTAAACTAAAAGCATGCAACTGATAAGGCGTTGGCGGAACTCCAACACAAATATGAACACCATTTACTCGAAGTAATGATAAGTAAGCATTTATATCATGTGGTGCCGAAACGGTATCTAAAATAAAATCAAAATATCCGGCAACTTCTTTCATTTGCGCTTCGTCTTTGGTAACAACAAACTTGTGTGCTCCTAATTTTTTGGCATCGGCTTCTTTTTCTGGTGATGTACTTAAAACGGTTACCTCAGCACCAAATGATACGCCAAATTTAACTGCCATATGACCCAATCCGCCCAAACCTAAAACGGCTAGTCTATGTCCTTTGCCTACTTTCCAATGACGCAACGGAGAATACGTTGTAATGCCGGCACACAACAACGGTGCAACAGCATCCAAAGGTAATTTATCAGAAACATGTAATACAAAATCTTCATGAACCACAATTGTTTTAGAATAACCACCATAGGTTGGCGTTTTTCCGTCTTGCCCCAAACTGTTGTAGGTTCCTGTCATTCCGTTTAAACAAAACTGCTCCAATCCTTCTTGGCAATTCTCGCAAGTTCTACAAGAATCTACCAAGCAACCTGTTCCTGCAAGGTCACCAACTTTAAATTTCTTAACGTGACTTCCTACTTGAACTACTTTACCCACTATTTCATGTCCTGGAACCATTGGAAAAATTCCTTCACCCCAATCGTTTTTTATTTGATGTAAATCACTGTGACACACACCGCAATAGTGAATGTCAAATTGTACATCGTGCGGTCCAACTTCGCGTCGTTCAAAACTCCAAGATGTCAAGTTAGACTTGGCATCTTGTGCTGCATATCCTTTTGTTGCTGTCATAATTTTTTTTGTTAAATTTACTTATAATAATAGCTTCATTATAATAATCTACTGTTAAAAAAAAGATAATAAATAGCCGCTCTAAAGTTATAAATGCGCTAGTATTAATTTCAATCTGTTTGTTAATTTTCTATATTTGCAAAAAAATAAATCGTAATGGAAATCAAGATAGAAGCCATTCAACTAGCAGAATCATTTAATATAAAAAAGTTTCGTGCCGATTTTAAAACCGAAGCTCATTCGGGTTCTACAACAGAGTTATTTTATTCCTTTACCGATAACAATCGCTTTTTATATGTGTTTGATTATGGTGTAATTGTATTTGCTAATTATGATGCTGTGGGCAAAAGTGAATTTGTGAATTTTATTAAAAACTACACTACCTCTTTAGTAGATTTAAACCTTTCGGAAGAATACCGTATTGAAATTAACGGCGCGATTGAAAAACCTATCGTAAAAAATAATTATGTAAGTGTTGCCAAAATTGAAGCTTCAATGATGCGTATTATAATGCTAAACATTGGACAATCTGTTGCTTTAGATTATTATGAAAACCTTACCGATGATTTAATATCGTCTTCCAAAATCTATATTCTACAATTGGAAAAACGTGGAAAATTGAGTATTTCCAAAACCAATTTGCTAAAATATATTGGTAAAGTACTTAACGTCAAAAATAGTATTATTGATAATTTATACATCTTAGATGATCCAAATCTAGTTTGGGACAACGAAGAACTGAATTTACTAAACCGAAACCTAAAAGCCAATTTCGACATCAATACAAGGTTTAAAGATCTAGATTACCGTTTGCAAATTGTAGAAGACAACCTGACGCTTTTTACCGATGTATTGAACGTAAGAGAAAGCTCAAAACTAGAATGGCTAATTGTAATTCTTATCTTTATTGAGATTATAATTAGCTTGACAATGCGTTAATTATTAAAATAAATAATTTGGCTATCACAAAAGTAGATTTGGCTATTCCTACTCTTTATTTGTAACAGAACTTTGCAGAAACAAATAAAGAGTAATATCATGAAAATTATTGTATCAGGTTCGTTAGGAAACATTGGCCAACCTTTAACGAAAGAATTAGTTAAGAATGGACATCAGGTAACTGTAATAAGCAGCGACCAAAAAAAGCAAAAAGCGATTGAAGATTTAGGCGCAAACGCAGCCATTGGTTCGCTAGAAGATGCATCCTTTCTTACAGCAACTTTTACCAATGCCGATGCCGTTTATATAATGGTTCCGCCAAATAATTATTTTAATCACGACTTAGATCTATTGGCGTATTACAAACGAATTGGCGCTAATTATGCAGAAGCAATTCAATCTTCTGGAGTGAAACGTGTTGTAAATTTAAGTACCATTGGTGCCCATTTAGAACAAGGTTCGGGAATATTAATTGGCGCGCACAATGTTGAAAAAGGTCTAAATAAATTGCCATCAGATGTATCCATAACGCACATTCGTCCAACATCGTTTTTCTATAACTTATATGGTTATGTAGAAATGATAAAAAATGCCAACGCTATCTTTACAAATTACGGAACACAAAATACCATTCCATGGGTTTCTCCATACGATATTGCTGCAACAATTGCCCAAGAATTGCAAACGCCTTTCGCTGGTAGAAAAGTTAGGTATGTTGTAAGCGAAGAATTATCAGGAAGTGAAACGGCAAGAATCATTGGTGAAGCAATTGGAAAACCCGATTTAAAATGGATTGTGGTTGCTGATGATGAGGTTTTAAAAAGTTTAACAGCAATAGGAATGAATCCGAAAATTGCTGCAGGTTTGGTCGAAATGTACGCCAGTCTTCAATCAGGATTGTTAGCAGAAGATTTCAATAAAAACAAACCAACAATCTATGGAAAAGTAAAATTGATTGATTTTGCTAAAGAATTTGCATCGGTTTACAACCAATAAATTAAGTATCTTTGAGTATGAATTCTAATGCACCACTTCGTTTTAAATCCATTAGTGACTACCACGATTTTCGTGGTTTGCCAAAGCCGCAGCATCCGTTAGTGAGTGTTGTGAACTTCGAAGACATGCACCGTTTTTATCAAGAAGAACCCAAAAGTATTGTATTCGATTTTTATTCTATTGCTCTAAAAAGAAATTCTAATGTAGCGTATAAATACGGTCACCAACACTATGATTTTAACGAAGGTATTTTGTTTTTCATTTCTCCAGGACAAGTATTTGGTGTAGAAGCAGCCAATAATGCCAATATAAAACTTTCAGGATGGATGGTACTCGTTCATCCTGATTTTTTATGGAATACAACTTTGGCGAAGACCATTAAAAATTACGATTATTTCAACTATGCCATCAACGAAGCCTTGTGCCTTTCTGATAAAGAAGAAACAACGCTTACTGCGATTGTAGAAAATATCAAACAAGAATACCATTCTAATATTGATACTTTTAGTCAAGATTTAATTATTGCACAACTCGAATTACTACTTAAATATTCCGACCGATTTTACAACCGACAGTTCATTACCAGAAAAATTGGCAACCACCAAATAGTAAATCGATTGGAAGAATTACTGACCAATTATTTTGATGATAATGATCATTCCAAAAAAGGACTTCCAACTGTAAATTACATTGCCGAAAGTTTGAATATATCACCAAATTACTTGAGCAACATGCTAAAAGTGCTCACCGGACAAAGTACGCAACAGCACATTCACGATAAATTGATAAGCAAGGCGAAAGAAAAACTATCTACCACTAGCCTATCTGTTGGTGAAATTGCTTTTCAATTGGGGTTTGAACATGCACCATCGTTTAGCAAATTATTCAAAAATAAAACGACTTTTTCGCCGCTGGAATTTCGGAATTCGTTTAATTAACGCTTCGTTATAGCTACAAATTTCCTCTTTTTGGAAACATTCCAATTGCAAAAACAACTGAACTTTGTCTTCATAAAAAATACTACTTATGAACTACAAAATTTTAGGAAACACCGGATTAAAAGTTTCCACACTTTGCTTGGGTACCATGAATTATGGCGGAAAAGGTTTCTTTGGCTACATGGGCAACTTAGACCAAAAAGAAGTTGATGAACAAATTAAAACCGTTACCGAAGCTGGCGTAAACTTTATTGATACCGCCAATATTTATTCGGAAGGATTGTCGGAAGAACTGATTGGGCAAGCTATCAAGAATTTAGCTATTAATCGAGACGATTTGGTTTTGGCTACCAAGGTTCGAGGTTCGATGGGCAAAGGCGAAAACGATCGTGGACTATCTAGAAAGCACATTATTCAAGAAGTTGAAGGCAGTTTGCGACGCTTAAAAACCGATTACATTGATTTGTATCAAATGCACACTGCCGATCCGTTAACACCTATTGAAGAAACCATTCGAACATTGGATGATTTAGTACAAAGTGGCAAAATTCGTTATTTTGGAGCCAGCAATATGGCGGCTTGGCAAGTAATGAAAGGATTGGCGTATTCTGATGCTACCGACAGAAACCGATTTGCTTCACTACAAGCCAATTATTCATTGGATACCAGAGATATTGAACGAGAAATTATTCCGATGCTGAACGATCAAAAAGTGGGATTGATGATTTGGAGTCCGCTTTCTGGTGGCTTGTTATCTGGTAAATACAAGAGAGGATTGCAAAATGGCGAAGGACGATTGAACGAATTTCCGTTTGAACCGTTTAACGAAGAACGTGCATACAACGTTTTGGATGTTTTATATCCGATGGCGGAACAAAAAAATGTTAGTGTGGCACAATTGGCTTTGGCATGGCTTTTACATCAATCGGCTGTTTCGAGTGTGATTATTGGAGCGACCAAATTACATCAGCTGGAAGACAATTTGAAATCGGTTGCAGTACAATTCACATCAGAAGAATTACAAGTATTGGATAACGTAAGCCAGTTAACCAAGCAATATCCAGGCAATGTTTTAGAAATTATGACTGCCGACCGAAGTGTTGAAGGTTTTGACTTTTTGACAAAATAAATTAATGGAAACGCTAAAGAATTTTCAACAATTTTCTTTGGTGTTTTTTTGTATCTTAGACTAATGAAAACGGATAAAAAAGAAATCAAAATAATCAATTCGGTATCGGAATTACATCGTTTGTTGGATTTGCCAAAGCCTTCTCATCCGTTGATTACGCTAATTGATCATTCCAAGGAAAATCTTATTAGTAAAGAAGAAAATCAAAGTATTGTTCTTAATTTTTACAACATATCTATCAAAAAAAGTTTTCAAGGAATACTGAAATACGGTAAGAATTATTATGATTTTGATGAAGGTTCGATGTCGTTTATCGCACCCAATCAAGTGATTGCCATTGACCAAGACAATGACCGAAACAAAGACGGTTGGTCGTTGCTGTTTCATCCCGATTTAATTAGAACTTATCCGTTAGGAAAATCTATTAAAGGCTATACTTTCTTTTCGTATGATGCCAATGAAGCGCTACATTTATCGGAAGAAGAAGAACTTACAATTGAAAATTTAGTAAAGAATATTGAAAAAGAATACCAAGCTAGAATAGATAATTACAGTTCGGATGTGATTGTTTCCAATTTGGAATTACTGCTCAATTATTGCAATCGTTTTTACAACCGCCAATTTGTAACTAGAAAGTCAGTCAATACCGATTTACTTTCAAAATTTGAAACCGTTTTAGAAACTTATTTTGTAGAAAACAAGCAATTTGGTTTGCCAACAGTTACTGATTTAGCACAAAAACTACATCTTTCACCAAGTTATTTAAGTGATATGTTACGCACTACAACAGGAAAAAATACGCAACAACACATTCACGATAAATTGATTGATAAGGCAAAAGAAAAACTGACAACCACTAACCTATCCATAAGTGAAATAGCTTTTGAATTGGGGTTTGAACATTCGCAATCGTTTAGTAAATTGTTCAAAAGTAAGACTTCTGTTTCGCCTTTAGCTTTTCGGAATTCGTTTAATTAATTTTACTCTTTTTGCCAAATGACAAATTTGGTAACTAAAACTTTAATTACCTTTAGGCTATGAAAGAATTAATAGACTATTTTTTACAGTTTGGGAATTTAAACCCACAACAAATTGAACTAATTTCAAACAAAGCAACCGAGTTGAACCTCAAGAAAGACGACTATTTCTCGGAAGCTGGTAAAATTTCCAAACAAGTAGGATTTATTATTGATGGCATTACCAGAGTTTGCTATTATAATAATAAAGGCGAAGAAATAACCAAATACTTTATTGAAGAGCGCAATCTAGTGGTGGATTTGGAGAGTTTTGACAATGAAATTCCCTCTACTGCCTACGTGCACGCCATTACTGATTGCAAATTAATTGTTTTTTCAAAATCCGATTGGCAGGAATTATTGAATACCATTGTGGGATGGGATACCATTGTACACAAAATAATTGCTAAAGCATTGATGCAAAAAGTGGCTCGAAGAAGTCCGCTCGTTACTGAAGATGCCACAGAGCGTTATATCAAATTTCTAGAAATATATCCCAATGTTGTTAATCGTGTACCGCTTTCTTATGTTGCTTCTTATTTGGGAGTTACACAATCATCTTTGAGTAGAATTAGAAAAAAAATCCGATAAATTGCTTTTTGTCAAATGGCAAATGATTTCATTTACAAACGTTGCAATTTTGCTTCATAAATTTTAAAAAATAAAAAAATGAATTCAGTATTAATTACCGGAGCCAACAGAAGTATTGGTTTAGAAACAGCAAAACAACTTTCCAAAAAAGGATTTTTTGTGTATTTAGGAAGTAGAACGATTGCTAAAGGTGAAGCCGTTGTAGCAAATTTGAAAGAAAATGGATTGGAAAACATCAAAGCAATTGAAATTGATGTAACCAATTTAGATTCTATTTTGGCAGCCAAAAATACAATAGAAAAAGAACAAGGCAAATTGGATATTTTAATAAATAACGCCGGAATTCTTGGAACAAACCCACAACAAGCTACAAATACCTCAATTAAAGATATTCAAAATGTATTTGATACCAATTTCTTCGGAGTGATAAATGTAACTCAAGCCTTTATAGAATTGTTGAAAAAATCCGACAATCCAAGAATTACAAACATCACTTCAGGACTTGGTTCTTTAACTTTGCACAGTGATCCTAGTTGGAAATATTATGATTATAAAACGGCGAGTTATGGAACTTCAAAAGCCGCTTTAAACGCCTACACTATTGTATTGGCTCATGAGCTAAGAGAATCGTTCAAAGTAAATGTTATTGATCCAGGTTATACCGCTACCGATTTTAACCACCATAGCGGACCAGGAACAGTAGAAAGTGCTGCAGCTTTTATAATTAAGCATACAGTTACTGATGAAAATGGACCAACTGGAAAATTCTTTAGTAACGATATTGAAGATGAAATAGGAATTAGTCCTTGGTAAAAATAGATCCTCTTTCTTTTTAAATTTTAAAATTCTTTTAATTGATTTACGATAATAATCCGTTAAATTTAAGATTCAATTTATAGTGTTTCAATTTCAGAATAGTAAATTTGTATAAAAAGAAAACTCATGGAAAATTTAAAAGGTAAAAAAGCAATTGTTACTGGTGGTGGAAAAGGTTTAGGTAAAGCCACAGCAATTGCTTTCGCAAAAGAAGGAATAGATGTAGCCATCACAGGAAGAAACGAACATAACTTAATTGATACCGTTTCCGAATTGAAATCATACGGTGTCACTGCCATTTATGAAACCTTTGATGTTGGAAATCATGCTGAGGTAAAAGTTGGTATTGAACGTATTTTACACCAATTTGGTTCGGTAGATATTTTGGTAAACAATGCCGGAATTGCAGCTTTTGGAAGTTTCTTAGAAATGAGTCCCGAAAAATGGAACGCCATTATCCAAACCAATGTAATGGGAATGTATTATGTGACTAAGGAAGTTTTACCTTATCTGATTACTAAAAATCAAGGCGATATTATAAACGTTTCTTCAACAGCTGGAATTACTGGTAATGCTAATACTTCGGCGTATTCGGCATCGAAATTTGCTGTAATTGGTCTATCGGAAGCTTTGATGAAAGAAGTTAGAAAAAACAACATCCGAGTTTGCACCTTAACACCAAGCACAATCGCATCGGATATGTCATTAGAATTAGGAATTACTGATGGAAATGTCGAAAAAGTTTTGCAGCCAGAAGATTTTGCAGAACTTATTGTTTTAGGTCTTAAGTTGCCAAGAAGAGCAATGTTGAAATCGGCTTCTTTGTGGTCTACGAATCCATAATTAAATAAAACCCTCGCAGAATTTTGAACTCTGCGAGGGTTAACTATTAGTTTAAACTATTTTACAATTTATTGATGTAACTGCTGTACAAATCCTTAAACTGATAGCCTACATCTACTCTATCTTTACTAAGTTTATCGAATTCAACCAATCCCCAAAGTACAAATTCTTTCAAGAAATATCTGTCTTCCAAAGGTGTTTCAGGTTGGTATTTCTGAATTAAATCCTCCAATGGTTTTACCTCGTCCAATTGTTTTTTATATTCCTCATCTGTGGCATCGTCTAATAATTCGAAACCAGTTTCGGCAAAAAACCATTCTAAAATTTTAGCATAAGGACTTGACTCCGCATCGCGTTCTAGCTTTTCTATTTTAGGAAAAAACGCTGGGAAATAAGTTTTAATGGCATCACTAATCAATTGTTCTGCAACAAATGCTGCGCCTTCTTGTTCGCCTTCATAAACCAATTCGACTTTACCTGTAATAGCTGGAATAATTCCCATAAAATCAGACAATCTAACCGATGTTTTATCTTCTCCAGATAACAAAGCTCTTCGTTCGGCAGTACTTAATAAATTCTCATACGCCGTGATGCTCATACGCGCACTTACACCACTTTTGTTATCTATGTATTCACTTTCTCGCGCTTCAAAACTTATTTGCTCTAACAAATCTTTCGCTAAATTCGGCACATGAACTGCATCCGATTGTTGCTGGTCTAATTTGGCTTCCTGATGTGTAATGGTTCTTGCAATAGCAACTGTTTCTGGATAATGTGTTAGAATTTGTGATCCAATTCTGTCTTTCAATGGTGTGACTATGCTTCCACGATTGGTATAATCTTCTGGATTGGCAGTGAAAACAAATTGCATGTCTAGCGGCATTCTTAATTTGAAACCACGAATTTGAATGTCACCTTCTTGCAAAATATTGAATAAAGCGACTTGAATTCTAGCTTGTAAATCGGGTAATTCGTTGATTACAAAGATGCAACGGTTGGCTCTTGGAATCATTCCGAAGTGAATAACTCGGTCATCAGCATAAGATAATTTTAAATTGGCTGCTTTAATCGGATCGACATCACCAATTAAATCGGCTACAGTTACATCTGGAGTAGCTAATTTTTCAGAAAAACGGTCGCTTTTGTGAATCCATTTTATTGGAGTGGCATCACCTTTTTCTGCAATTAAATCTTTAGCAAATCTTGAAATCGGATGTAATGGATCGTCGTTAATTTCTGAACCATCCACTATTGGCATGTACTCGTCTAATAATTCAATCATTTTTCTTGCCAAACGTGTTTTCGCCTGACCACGAAGTCCGAGTAAATTGATATTATGACGTGATAAAATTGCTCGTTCCAACTCAGGAATTACGGTATTTTCAAATCCGTGAACGCCTTCAAAAACTGGTTTGCCCAATTTTATTTTGGTTCGTAAATTATCACGCAATTCATCCTTGATGCTTCTTGATACCCAACCTGATTGTTTTAATTCTGCTAGTGTTTTTATGTTTTCTACTTTCATGTTTTTTTATTTAACCGCAAAGAGCGCTAGGTTTAACGCAAAGTTCGCAGCGTATTTGTTTCTTTTAAATTATTTTTCTTTACTCTTTATTCTTAAAACTTTTTTAATCTCGCAAAGGCGCTAAATCGTCATAGTCTTTTATGAATTTTATATTTTTCTTGCTTCTTGCTTCTTTATTCTATTCTCTATTTTCTATTCTCTATTCTCTATTGTCTATTCTCTATTGTCTATTCTCTCATTTAATCTTCTTCTTCCTATTACTCTCATAATCTTCAAAAATCATTTCGCCCAAACCTTTCAGTCCAGTGTAAAATGCTTTTCCTTGATTGGCTTCTGTAAATCTATTGACAAATTTCTGCAAATACGGATCATTTGCAATCATGAATGTTGTAATTGGAATATGCAATTTTCTGGCTTGTGCCGCTTGATTGTAGCATTGTTCTACGATGTATTCGTCCAATCCATTACTGTTCATGTAGTATGTTCCGTCTTTTTCACGAACGCAACTTGGTTTTCCGTCGGTGATCATGAAAATTTGCTTGTTGGTATTTCGCTTTCTACGCAACATGTCCATCGCCAATTGCAATCCGGCAACGGTATTAGTGTGATAAGGTCCAACTTTTAAATAGGGTAAATCTTTTATCGCAATGGGCCAAGCGTCGTTTCCGAAAACCAAAATATCAATCGTATCTTTTGGATAACGCGTCGTGATTAATTCGGCCAAAGCCATAGCAACTTTTTTGGCTGGAGTAATTCGGTCTTCACCATACAATATCATGCTGTGGCTAATGTCAATCATCAAAACGGTACTCATTTGGGCTTTGAATTGTGCGTCCTCCACAACCAAATCGTTTTCCGTCAACTGAAATTCATCGACACCATTGTTGATTTGTGCGTTGCGTAAACTTTCGGTTAACGAGATGTTTTCTAAACCATCACCAAAATGATACTCACGGAATTCTCCAGTTTGCTCATCGCCATTTCCAGAATATTTAGTTTTATGATTGCCACTTCCCGATTTTTTAAGATTACCAAAAATCTGGTCTAAAGCTGCTTGACGAATAGCTCTTTCGGTTTTGGCTGTAATTCCGGTTCCCGAAGTTCCATCGTCTTTTAACTCTTCGCGGATGTATCCTTTTTTCTTTAAATCTTCAATAAAATCATCTACGGTATAGTTTTCGTCTGTTAGTTTATATTCAACATCCAACTGGCGTAACCAATCGATAGCTTCGTCAAAATCGCCTGAAGTATGCGTGATTAACTCTTTGAAAATCTCAAAAAGTTTATCAAATGGCGAAAGATTTGGCGCTTCGTAATTCTTGAAGAAAAATCCTTTTTTAATGTTCTTTTCCATAGCATATAAAATTACTATATAAAGTTAAGAACCGAACAAAACGAATACTAATTTTTAGTTAAAGTAACGAAAACGATTGTAGGTTATTATTTGGTAAAAATTCTATTTTCTTGCTCTAAAACTCTTATAAAAGTGGTTCGTTTGGTTAATTCTTTCAATTTGGAAGCTCCAACATAAGTGCAAGTGCTCCTGATTCCGCCAAGAATATCGAGCAATGTATCAATAACATCACCTTTGAAAGGCACTTGAACTGTTTTTCCTTCACTCGCTCTATATTCTGCAACGCCACCAACATGTTTTTTCATTGCGGTTTCCGAACTCATTCCGTAGAATTGTTTGTACTTTTCTCCTTTAATTTCGATTAATTCGCCACCACTTTCAGTATGTCCTGCAAGCATTCCGCCAAGCATAACAAAATCAGCACCAGCGCCAAAAGCTTTAGAAACATCTCCAGGAGTTGAACATCCACCATCGCTAATGATGTGTCCGCCCAATCCGTGAGCAGCATCGGCACATTCTATAATTGCAGAAAGTTGCGGATAACCAACGCCAGTTTTAACTCTTGTGGTACAAACGGAACCCGGACCAATGCCTACTTTTACAATATCGGCACCTTCCAAAAGTAGTTCCTCTACCATTTCACCAGTAACAACATTACCTGCAATTATTACTTTATCTGGATATTGCTTACGTGCTTGTTTTAAGAAACTTACAAAATGTTCAGAATAGCCATTGGCAACATCAATACACAAGAATTTTAGCTGTGGATTGTTTTCAAATATGGCAGCAATTTTCTTGAAATCATTTTTTCCAGTTCCTGTACTTACTGCAATATAATCGCAAATATCTTTTGGTGCCTTTGCGATAAAATCATTCCATTCTTGCACAGAATAATGTTTGTGGATGGCTGTAAATAATTTTTCTTTCGCTAAAGCTAATGCCATTTCAAAAGTTCCAACAGTATCCATATTGGCTGCCATAATGGGAATGCCTGTCCAAGTTGCTGTACTGTGTTTGAATTTAAAATCGCGTTCTAATGACACTTGTGCTCTACTGTTTAACGTAGAACGTTTTGGTCTAATCATTACATCTTTAAATCCTAATTTTAGTTCTGTTTCAATTCTCATAGTAGTTTAGTTTGGTGGTATTCAAATGTATGACTTTCGTCAAAATAAGCATTCAAAATTGGGAGTTTAAAATTTAAAATTTATCAACAATGGTTAGTGAAAAAATGCATTTTAATTTAGTAGTTTTACCAATTCAAAACATACTTATGCGCGCCGATTACATCTTAGACCAAGAATTTAGAGATCAAACCTTTGACGATACCAATACAAAGTTTAAAGATTTTGAAAATTGCACCTTTTACAACTGCGATTTTAGACAATGTACGTTTCAAACCGTTACGTTCATAGATTGTAATTTTTTCGAATGTAATTTTCAAGAAACTAAGGTTAATTATGTTTCACTTCGCGGTGTGTTCTTTACAAAATGTAACTTTACCAATGTAAATTTCGCCATGACAGATCAAGTGATTTTTGAATTTCACTTTAAAGATTGCCAACTTGATTATGCCAAATTCTATGCTTTAAAACTAAAGAAAATGCAATTTATCAACTGCAGTATGATTGCTATTGATTTTATGGGAAGTGATTTAACCGAAGTATTGTTTGATAATTGCAACTTGCGACATGCAGTATTTATTGATACTATTGCCAACAAAGCCGATTTTTCGACCAGTTACGACTATGTAATTGATCCCGACAAAAACAAACTAAAAAAAGCAGTTTTCTCTATTGAAGGACTGAAAGGATTGCTTACTAAGTATGATATTGTGGTGAAATAGAGGTACGAGGTTAGAAGTACGAGATACGAGGTTTGAAGTACGAGATACGAGATACGAGGTTTGAAGTATGAAGTATGAAGTACGAGGTTTGAAGTACGAAATTAGAAGTTAGACGTGCGTGGAGTGAGAGTGTCACTTTTATTAGATGTTAATACTTTTTTTACACAGAGCGCACAGAGATTGCACAGAGTTAATTCTTAATTCTATGTGTTTTATTCAAAGCAAAGTGTCCTACTTCTAAAAAAATCTAGGTTTCTATGTTGTAAAAAATTAGATGCTATTATTAAATAATTCTTCCGTCTTCCATCGTAATTATTCGATTGGTTCTTGCTGCAAAATCTGGATCGTGGGTAACTATTAACAAGGTCTGTTTTAAATCTAAAGTAAGTTTTTTAAAAATATCAAAAACCAAATCACTATTTTTTTTATCTAAATTACCTGTTGGTTCATCACCCATTATAATCAAAGGATTGTTTATTAAAGCACGCGCTATTGCGACACGCTGTTTTTGTCCGCCACTCAATTGATTGGGCATTTTTAGTGCTTGATCGTGCATGTCAAGTGTGCGAAGATGTTCCATAGCGTTGTGTTCAATTTCTTTTTCAGATAGTTTTCCAAGCTTCATTCCGGGTAGCATTACATTTTTAAGTACATTATATTCTGAAAGCAAATAGTGAAATTGAAATACAAATCCGATTTTTTCGTTTCTGAGTTTGGCTAGTTCTTTGTCTGTTTTTCCAGTTATAAGTTCTTCATTTATAAACAATTGTCCTTCATAATCTGTATCCATTGTTGAAAGTAAATACAACAGTGTAGATTTTCCACAACCAGATTTTCCAACAATAGAAACAAACTCGCCATGATTGATGCTCATGTCAATTTGTTTCAATACTTCAAATTTTACTGGATCGTGGAAGTATTTAGTTAACTTTTTGGTTTCTAAAACTTTGTTGCTCATATTACTTTCCTCTAATGATTTCTACTGGATCAATTTTACTGGCTTTTAATGCCGGAAACAATCCTGCTATAATGGTCGTTACTAAGGCAAATGTGATTCCGATTACATAAAACAACGGATTGAAATTTATGGGATAAGTAGTCACCGTAGGCAATGAAGCCGTATTAAACGGAATTACATCAATAATTGAAGAAAAAATAAATCCGAATAGCAACCCAAAAACACCTCCTACCAAACCAATAATTAATGACAGCGAAATAAAAATCCATTTTACATCATTTCCCGAGAAACCTGTGGCTTTTAGAATGGCGATGCTGTCCATTTTTTCAAAAATCATCATGTTTAGAATATTATAAATTCCAAATCCAGCTACAATCAATAAAACAATTCCAACAGCATACGAAATTATACTTCGCACCGAACTTCCGGTTTCAAATTGTGAATTTGCCGTTTGATAATCAATAGTATCCAAATAAAATTTACTATGAAATTCCCTTGCCAATGCTGGCGCTGTTGTAATATCATATAATTTAATTTGAATATCAGTAACATAATTGGTTGCTTCGCCCAATAATTTTTGAGCCGTGTCTAATGAAGTATAACTTACTGTATTATCGATATCGGCAATTCCAATTTGAGATATCCCAACAATCTTTAAGGAAGCTAGATTTCCTTTTGCAGAAGTAATTTTAATAATATCTCCTTTCACTAAAAGCATTTTATCTGCCAATCCTTTTCCTATGATAATGCTATTATTTTGTTCTAAATCAGCTATTTTACCTTCAACAATGTAGTCGCTTAAAGCAAATAATTTTTCTTCTGCCAGAACATCAATTCCGTTAATAACACCCGAAATTTCAATGGTGCCAGAATTAAAGAAAACAGGCGTTGAAATTTTTGGTGCTACATCAATAATTCGTTGGTCTTGTTTCAAATAATGCATAATGGCTTTGCTGTTGTAGATTGCTTTTCCTCTGTCTTTTGGTTTAACAGAATTGACAAAATTGACATCATTTTTATAGGTTTCAGACAACGAAATAGGTTGATTTTCTGAAGGTTTAATTTCGTTATAAAGAAGCACATGAGGCGTTCTATTGAGCATTAAACCATCCAGTAAATCATTTAATCCGTTCATAAAACTGACCAATGAAATGAACATTGCAATACCAAAAGTAACGCCAACAGCTGCCACAATAGACTGTTTTAATCTAGCGCGAAGCAAATGAATTGCAATATTAAAAATTAGTTTGAAATTCATTTTTTGGGTTTGTAAATAGTTTCTTCGGCTTTCAATCCTTCCAGAATTTCTATATTTTGATAGTCATTCAATCCTATTTTTACTTTTCGCTTTTGATCTTTATCAACTAAAACAAATTGATTGTCAATTAAAAAACTCTTAGGAATTGTCAATACATTCGTCTTAATTTGAATGATGATATTTGCCTCAGCAGTAAGATTAGGATATAGTTTAGTAGGCAGAACATCAAAATGTGCTTCAATCTTAAATGTTCTAGAGCGCTCATCCATAATCGGATAAATTTTATCGACTGTGGCATCAAATACTTTTCCCTTATAACTGTCTAAAGTCACCAGTATTTTTTGACCAAGTTCTACAAGTATCATGTCGTTTTCATCAACGTCAAGTTCAAGCAAAAAAGAATTCTTTTTTCCTATAACAGCCAAAGGTGTTTGCGGAGTAACCAATGTACCTTCTTTAACCAAAACATCAAATAACTCTCCAGAAAAAGCACTTTTTACAGTAAAATCACTTTGGGATTTCTCATTAATTTTGAGGTTAATGTTATTTCGGCTTTGTTCGTTTTTGAGTTGTAACTTCAATTGCGATAGTTGTTTCAAAGCTGATTCGTAATTGGATTTAGAATTTTTATAAGCCAATTCTATTTTTTCATAATCAACTTCGGAAATACCGCCATACTGTTTGATATTTTTATTTCTCTTTAAAACCGATTCGTCCAAAGTCAATTTATCTTTAGCCATTTGGACTTTAGTTTCCATATCAGAAATTTTATCTTGAATATACCTACTACTTTCTTGACTTAGTTGGTAAGCCAAACGAGCATTTTCAGTATTCAATGCAGCTTTATCACTTTCTATCTGAAATAAAGATTGACCTTGAGAAATGGTTTGACCTACAAGGACTAATTTTTTTTGCAAAACACCACTTACGGTCGAAAATAATGTATATTGATCTTCAGATTTTATAACACCAGAAGCATATACACTTTGGGTGATAGTACCTAGTTTAGGTTGTATTTCTTCACTGTCTTTTTTAGAACAGGAAAATATGGTAGTAGAAAGAAGAACGAAGGAGAAAAAGTAGGAATAACGCATTAGTAATAAATTTAATACTTACTCAAATTTACGAAAAATGAATTACAAAAGGGTTACTATTTTAATATATTTCAACCTTCCAATTCAACTCAGAATTATAACACAATTGTCCGTTTTTTACTTCTAACGGACAGTTGAAATTATTGGTATATAATCCTCCAGTTCCGAGTCCTTGTGGCATTGGATTTTGTTGCAAAAATGTCCATTGCGCTATGGCATTCAATCCGATATTACTCTCCAAAGCCGAGGTTATCCACCAATCAATTTTGTACTTATTGGCTAGATCAATCCACTCTTTTGTACCACGAAACCCACCTACAAAACTGGGTTTCAAAATGATGTATTGCGGCTTTATTTTTTGTAAAAGTTGTTCTTTTTCTTCATACAAAAAAACACCAATTAGCTCTTCGTCTAAAGCAATAGAAATTGGAGTGGTTTTACACAGCTCTGCCATAGTGTCAGTATGGTTTTTAGCAATAGGTTGTTCTATGCTATGTAATTTATAACCAGATAATTGATTTAATTTATCTAAAGCTAAATCTTTACTAAAAGCACCGTTGGCATCTACTCTTATTTCGATAGTATTTTCATCAAAATTTTGACGAATAAAGTGCAATAAATCGAGTTCTTTTTGAAAATCTATAGCGCCAATTTTTAGTTTGATGCAATGGAAACCTTGCGCTAATTTTTCTTCAATTTGTTGCTTCATAAATGACTCGTCACCCATCCAAACCAAACCATTAATATCCATGTTTTTTTTACCTTCCGTAAACTCCGATGGAAACAACAAAAATGGTTTTTCTGAAGCAAGTGATTGGAATGCCATTTCAACGCCAAATTGAATGGATGGAAATTCTAAAAGTGCTTCCCAAAGCTGGTCTTTACCTAGGTGAATATTCTGGCAAGTCCATTGTAATTTTTCTTCATAATCGGGTCTGTCGTCTGCCGAAAGTCCGCGAAGGATTCCGCACTCGCCTATTCCTTTTTTTCCGTTATCTTCTAGAATGATGAACCAAGTTTCTTTTTCGTTCATTACGCCTCTAGAAGTTCCAGAAGGTAGTTTGAAGTTTAGGATGTATTTTTTGTAGGTGGCTTTCATAAAATAGAAAATAGAAAATAGAAAATAGAAAATAGAAAATAGAAAATAGAAAATAGAAAATAGATGATAGACTAACTGAAACCTATTCCAAAACTCGCAAGATTTTCTTGAAATCATCTTCTGAAAGTCGGCATTTTTTGAAGAGTTCAAAGTCTTTTTTAGTCTGTTCAATCCAAGAGGTTTTAGAATTGACGTTTTGGTCTTTGTATTTCTTGTGAATGTCTTTCGACTCCGAAATTCTATCGGTGAACATGTACAAATGTGCTAATTGCAACTGCAAATTGATGTCTGTAGCGTCTTTTGCAATAGCATCGTTAAGTGTTTTCTCGGCTTTATCATATTGTTTGGAAAGAACAAAGTAATTTCCTAATGTGGCATAATCGATTGCTTCTGCTCTATTTTTAGCAATAAGTTCCGATTGGATGATTGTTATGGCATCTTCGAAATTGCCTTTATTAATGGCCGCATTGGCACGATCTCTAAAAAGACTGTAGTACTTCTTGGTTTCGCCTGTTTTCTTCAAAGCGTCTTCGGTTGCGGCTTCTACAGCTGCGCTTTTTTCTATTGGAAGTAAGTTTGCAAATTCTTTGTAAGCATATTTTTGAGCTACTTTTTCAAGAAATGAAGCCGAAAAGGCATCTTTACTGGTTAGAGTTGCGTACACTTTTAGCGTTTTGCTTAAGGCTATGATTTCGTTTTTATTGTCTGAATCCCAACCTCTACTGGCTTTGTTGTCGACCCAAGGCACGATTTCTAAGATAATTTTTTCTTTCATAACCCAATTATCACTCTGAAAAGCAAAATATAGATTTTGAGTTTTAGAATTGAAACAAGCCGAACCTTTGGCTTTTAACAATCGTGCTTCTTTATTTATTGGCGTATCTTGAACTAAACAAGCTTTTTCGTTTTTGGCTGTTGTTAGAAACAAATCGGCTTCTTTAGCATCGTTAAAAATGGCGTATTTGCATTTGTCATCGCCTGAAATTGTTGACGCTAGAAAAACTGCTCCTGCTGCTCCTTGACTAATTCCGGTTGGATCTGGAATGGCTTTTAATACTGAAACCAAACTGGAAGATACTTTTTGATTGTCGTCGAGAATGGTTATTCGGTAAACTATTTCGGTGGTTCCTTCTGGAAAATCGGCAGTTTTAATTACTTTTTTTTCGCCTGCACGAAGGTTGATGGTTTCGTTGGTGGTGCGAATGTTGTCCCAATAACCGTCTTTGGATTGTGCTGATGCGAAAGCTACCGCGAAAAAGAAAGCAACTATTTTTAGTTTTTGAACCATTAAGGTATTAAGTTTCATTAAGTTTTGATTTTGTTGTTATAAATCAGATGTTGTTTTTGATTCTGAATTCTATTCAATACAAATACTAATTAGCCCTGAGTGCAGAGGAAATCCTTTTCTTCAATTGCCTTGGGTTAAAACCCAAGGCAATTGAAGAAAAGATTGGAACGGAAAGCAGGAATAGGGTTTACAACAATTAACATGCCATTCGCTCCAAAAATTAAAGCGTAATGCTTTGACCGATTTCTAGTAGCATTAAATCTTTTCCAGCGTCGAAGAATTTCTTTTTGGCTTCGTTGTGGTCAATTACTATGTATCCGAAGGTATCAAAATGAACTCCAAGTACTTTATCGCAATCTACAAATTCGGCTGCGATTATGGCATCTTCTACGTCCATCGTGAAATTGTTTCCGATAGACAATATGGCTAAGTCGAGTTTGGTGCGCATTGGAATGAGTTTCATGTCCATAGTAAGTGCTGTATCGCCAGAAATGTAGATGTTTTTGTGTTCGCCTTCTATGACAAAACCAGCAGGATTGCCGCCATAAGAACCATCTGGAAAGGAACTGGAATGAATTGCGTTTACGATTTTTACTTTTCCGAAATCGAATTGCCAGCTTCCGCCGTGGTTCATCGGATGGTGTTGAAATCCTTTTTGACCGAAATGCGATGCAACTTCATAAGTAGAAACAATTGTTGCGTTAGTTCGCGTTGCAATGGCTTCTACATCTAGAATATGGTCTTGATGTGCGTGTGTAAGCAAGATGTAATCTGCTTTTAAAGTAGTTATGTCGATGTGACTGGCTTTTGGATTGGCCGTAATAAATGGATCGACAAGAATGTGTTTTCCGCTTACTTCGATTCCTATGCAAGCGTGTCCGTAGAATGTTATTTTCATGGGTTGTTTTTTTTATGAGTATTTATAGAATTTAAACCATTAAGAAATTAAGGTAATTAAGCTTAATACTACTTAATATCTTAATGGTTTTTAAATATTTTTTTTAAGCTATTTTTACAACATTAACATAGAAAATTGATTATTATTGTTAAAATTAAAAACAGTAAATAACACTATTGAACTCCTCTTAATTAGTATAATAAATCAACATATCCGACAAAAAGTAAATTAAAGATAACGACAGTAAAATAGACAATAAAAATGTGCTAAGTGCTAGTTTCTTTAATTCTGGATCTAATAATTTTGGTTCTTTATTTTTGGCAACTCTTACCAGATGGGCAATTATTGGAAAATAAGCAATTAGGAATAAATATAAATCAAAATTAAGCTGTTCTGGATTAGTATCTCTATAACTGAAATCGAAAATTAATGTAAAGACTAAAACCAAAACCATTGCTGAAATAATTAGAAAGAAATGGTATTTCTTTGCCCATGCGCCACCATTTTTAACTACAATGGTATTTTTACCTGATTTTCTGTCGGATTCTTCGTCGCGCATGTTGTTTAGATTTAGAACACCAACGCTAAGAAAACCAATTGCTGATGCTGGCAAAAGTAGTAACCAATCGATTTGTTTGGCAAACATAAAGTAGATTCCGAATGTGCTTACAATTCCGAAGAATGTGAATACAAATACGTCGCCCAAACCGCGATATCCGTAAGGATTTTTACCAACGGTGTATCTGATTGCTG
Source organism: Flavobacterium sp. (assembly GCF_043778725.1). Taxonomy (GTDB): domain Bacteria; phylum Bacteroidota; class Bacteroidia; order Flavobacteriales; family Flavobacteriaceae; genus Flavobacterium. The sequence goes on from NZ_JAYWFT010000068.1 coordinate 114,845, forward strand.
ATGCGATTGCTAAAATTCCCAACACGAAGAAAATTATGGAATATAAGAAATACTTGCCTTTGAAGGAAACATAAATTAGCATCATTGCAGATACCAAAGTTAAAAAGGCTGTGATGAAAATAGCGTAACGCATTTCTCCTGGTGTAATCAATCCGCTTTGGATGGCTCGTTTTGGTCCTATTCTATCTTCGTTGTCGGTTCCTTTTACGCCATCACCATAATCGTTGGCAAAGTTGGACAGAACTTGCAATCCTAAAGTTGTAGAAAGTGCCAAAATCACAATCTTCCAATTGAAAATTCCTTGTGACATAGCATAAAAACAACCTACCAAAATTCCGGAAACCGATAATGGTAAGGTTCTAACTCGTGCGGCTTCAATCCAGTGTTTCATTTTATATTAGATTTTTGATATTAAATTTTAGATATTGGATATTTAATATCTAATATTGTTATTACATCCAATTGCTGTCTGAAGTTTCAATTTCGTACAACCAAAGGTTTATGTATTCTTTAATTTTGTTATAATTTCCTAAATAAAAAGTCAGATTTCCTCCTGCTGTGTGCATGGTTAATGAGCCAATATTTAGGTTTTTGTGCCAAAACAATTGTGACGATGTAATGGCTTGTATTTTCTTGATTTCTATAATCTCGTTTTGTACATCCCATGCGCCACTTTGTTTTACAATATGTTTTTCATTGATAAACAATCGGTAATTTCTGAATCCAAAAAAATGAATTATCAGAAAAAACACGATGTAGAAAATCGCAAAATGACTGTATTTGAATACCGCAGCATCTACAATATTTCCAAAGATAAAAAATCCTGATAAAGGTAGTACAATTGTTAGAAATATAGAAAAAACTAATTTACGAAAATTAGGTTGTATCATCACTCCATTTTCGGGAAGTTGACTGAATAAAAGTTTCAAAATTTCGTCACGTTCAGTAGTAT
>NZ_JAYWFT010000069.1:0-39922 GCF_043778725.1 Flavobacterium sp.
ATTATTTTTACTTCTTTATCTTTTTCCCAAACTTCATTTTCGCCAAGAATTCCTATATCGGCAACGCCTTGTTCTACATATTGCGGAATATCATCGTCACGCAAGAATAAAATCTCGACTGGAAAATTTTGTGCAACGGCTTTTAGTTTTCGTTCGCCATTAGAAATTTTGATACCACATTCTTCTAGAAGTTGTAGTGATTTTTCGCTTAATCGGCCACTTTTTTGAACCGCAATTTTTAAAGTATTCATTTTTGATTATGGATAAAATCTGAATGTACTGCGATAGGCTGAAAAACAAAAAACCGTCTAAGTACACTCAGACGGTTTTTAATTATAAGTATATAAAATACATCATTAACTCGCCTGTTTGCAAGAATGATGGTGATGTAATTGTGAAATAATCGTGTTCATTGTTTTTATTTGATGGTACAAAACTAGCCATAACTTTCGAGACAAGCGTTACTTTTTATAAAGTTTAACATTTGTTGAAAAGAATAGCGTTTTACTATCTGTAACAAATGTTAGGAATGAACAACATATAGTTGTTACAATACAAATTTGAGTAAATTAGCTTTCTAAACAAATCAAACTTCAATATGAAAAACATTAAACTAACGCTTGTTGCGGCCACAATTCTTTTGGCATCGTGCAATAAAAATGCAGAATTAGCGTCTGGAATTACCAAGAAAAACATGGATACTCTTGTAAAACCAGGAGATAATTTTGAAGAATACGTAAATGGAGCATGGAAGAAATCGAACAAGATTCCGGCAGATAAATCATCTTATGGAGCTTTCGATATACTTTATGATCAATCACAAAAAGACGTAAAAGCCATTATTGAAGAAGCTTCTAAAGGCACTTTTGCAGAGGGTTCAAATGAGCAAAAGATTGGCGATTACTACAACTCTTTTTTAAATAGAAAAGATCGTGATGCCAAAGGAATTTCTCCTATTCAATCTGATTTAAAGACTATTGATGCTATTGCAAATTATTCTGATTTGGCGGCTTATTTTGGAACTGCAAATAGAACAGGTACAACAATTCCGTTTTCTATTTCTGTAACAGAAGATTTTAAAGATCCAAAAAAGTACACATTAATGACTTGGCAAGGCGGATTGGGATTGCCAGAACGCGAATATTATCTTCAAAGCGATGCGAAAATGACAGATATTCGTAAAAAATATGTTGCTCATATTGAAAAAATGTTGCAATTGGGCGGCATAGCAAATCCATCTGAAAGCGCTTCTAAAATTATGACATTGGAAACTACTTTGGCAACCAATCACATGAAAAAAGAAGATACTAGAAATACAGCTGCTCTATACAACAAATATGCAACCACAGATTTAAAAACACTAATGCCCGATTTTGACTGGTCAGCTATGCTAAAAAATGCTGGACTTGACAAAGAAAAAAACATTGTTGTGTCGCAGATAGAATATACAAAAAATTTAAATAATATTATCAAAAATACACCTATTGATACTTGGAAAACGTATTTAAAATGGAGTTTAATTAATGACAAAGCTAATAGTTTAACAACAGCTTTAGACACGCAAAACTTTGAATTTTATGGTAAAACTTTGTACGGAAAAGAGGCGCAAGAAGAAGATTGGAAAAGAGCGGTTAATACTGTAAATGGAGGTTTGGGAGAAATTGTTGGTAAAGTTTATGTTGAAAAACACTTCACTCCTGAGGCAAAAGAACGCATGACAGGAATGGTTAAAAATCTATTGAAAGCGTATGCAGAAAGCATCAAAAATTTAGATTGGATGAGTGCCAATACCAAAAAAGAAGCTTTGGCTAAAGTTGATAAATTTATGATTAAAATTGGATATCCAGACAAGTGGAGAGATTATTCTGCATTGAAAGTTGCAAAGAATGATTTGTATGGAAATAATGTACGATCAAGAGAATTTGAATACAACCGAATGATTAATAAATTAGGAAAACCAGTAGACAGAACCGAATGGGGAATGACGCCACAAACGGTAAATGCATACTACAATCCTACATTAAATGAGATTGTATTTCCTGCTGCTATTTTACAACCGCCTTTCTTTGATTTAAAAGCAGATGACGCCGTTAATTATGGTGGAATTGGAGCTGTAATTGGACACGAAATTGGACACGGATTTGACGATCAAGGAAGTACTTTTAATGGTGATGGTGTTATGAAAAATTGGTGGACACCAGCCGATTTAACTGCTTTTCAAGCCAGAACAAAAGCGTTAGTTGATCAATATAATTCGTTCAAGGCATTTCCAGATTTAAATGTGAATGGTGCTTTTACTTTAGGAGAAAACATTGGTGATTTGGGCGGATTAAGTATTGCAATTAAAGCTTATAAAATGTCGCTTAACGGAAAAGAAGCTCCAGTAATGGATGGTTTCACCGGAATTCAAAGGGTATTTTTAGGTTGGGGACAAGTTTGGTTAGACAAATCTCGTGAAGAAGCGTTGAGAAGCCAAATTGCAGGTGATCCACATTCGCCAGCTAAATTTAGAATTAATGGTGTTGTGCGTAACGTACCAGAATTTTATGAGGCTTTCAAGATAAAACCTACAGATTCACTTTATTTAGCTCCAGAAAAACGTGTTAAAATTTGGTAATCAAATTATATAAAAACAAAAAAGTCCAACTACTGTTGGACTTTTTTTATTTCTAAAAGTTAATTTTATTACTCACTCTTAGGCAAAGGCGCACCAACGGCAACCGAACAAAGATGTCCTTCTTGACCATGTGGAGGATTCATTCCTGGAGCAGTAACTATTGGGGATACTGACGGAGTTGCACTAGTTGTTGTTATTGTCGCACCATTACTAGTAACTGTTCCTGCGGCATTTGTTGACGAAATTGTTGTAGGCCTTGATGGCTGTACTAATGATGCTTTTCCTGGAGGCGAATTTAATGGTGCTCCAACGGCAATATCACAACGATGTCCTGGTTGACCATGCGAAGGATTCATTCCTTTACCAACCACAACTGGCGCTGTTGCTGCCGCGGTAGTTGTTGTTGTATTCGCGGTTGATCCCGAACCCGAAGGTTGAGAATACATTATAGAATTCATATTTGGACCAGCAGCAACTTGTGGTGTTTGCTGCGTTGGTGCTTGTGGAGCAACCGCAGTAGTGTCAACCGCGGTTTCGGTAGTAGCGTCAGTTTCTGTTGGAACTTCTTCCTTTTTACAAGAGGTAAAGACTAGCGAAACCATAACAAATAAACCTAAAATATTTTTCATAGAAATTATAATTAATTAGCAAATTCAAATATAATAATTTTAATCAACTTATGAAAATCACTAATAAAACGCAAAAAGAACTATCTTTATATCAATAAAATACTGCTCAATTCATGAAAAAATACTTCCCTTTACTAGTTGCAGCAGTTACAATAATCCTTTTATTGAGTAGTACTTTTAGTAGTTGTGAGAAAGCAAATTCTAATGGTAGAAACAAAACTGCAATTAAAAAAACCAAAGCCGATTCATTAAAAACAACAAAAACAAGTCTTCTAGATACTATCAATTATAAAAAAAGAATGGCAGTGCTTAGCAACGGTGACACCACAGGAAAATGGCCAGTAAAAACCGCTTATCCTTTGCCCGGAGCATTATTGCCTTACAAAAGAATTATAGCATTTTATGGAAATCTATATTCCAAACGAATGGGAATATTAGGCGAACTTCCCAAAAACGAAATGCTAAAGAAACTAAAAGACGAAGTGGCTTTGTGGAAAGCGGCTGATACAACTTTAGAAACCGTTGCGGCGCTACATTATATTGCAGTTACAGCTCAAGGCAAAAATGGAAGCGGCAACAACTACCGCCTTCGAATGCCTTTCAAGCAAATTGACACTGTTATGGCTTGGGCAAAAGAAATTGACGCCTTAGTATTTCTTGACATTCAAGTAGGTCAAAGTACCGTAAAAGATGAAATCGCGATGCTAACAGATTACCTTAAACTTTCCAACGTACATTTGGGCATCGACCCAGAATTCTCAATGAAAAATGGAGAAATTCCAGGATCTAAAATCGGAACCATGTCGGCTAATGATATTAATGATGCTATTACTTTTCTAACAACATTAGTCAAAGAAAATAACCTACCACCCAAAGTTTTAATTGTACACCGTTTTACCAAAAAAATGATCACCGACTATGAAAAAATCAAACCTACTCCACAAGTGCAAGTAGTAATTGACATGGACGGATTTGGGAGCAAAGAACTAAAAAGAGCAACATGGCTAAGAACTATTTATCCCGAACCAGTGCAGTTCACCGGATTCAAACTCTTCTATAAAAACGATACCGAAGGCAAAAACGAAATGTACACGCCACAAGAGTTATTACAATTCATACCTAAACCCATTTATATACAATATCAATAGCGATTGTAAAAATCAATGGCAAATTCAAATTAAAATCAATTTCTCCTCGCTGCTCTTCTGCCTTCTTCTATCATCTTTATTCTGTTCTTTATATTCTATTCTCTATGTTTTTTCCTCTCGCCTCTTTCTTAAAAAAACATCACAAAAACTTATCTAAATTGTAAATTTAAACGCAACAGTAATCAAGTTGATAACGATTTATAAAGATTAAAGCCATTTCATTTGACAATTCTTTGTTTATAGATTAATACTACTTTAACACCAATGAAAGAGTTTTGTAGCACATTTTAAACTACACAACTATGTCAAAAAATTACACTAAAACAGTATTATTACTAACTATAGTAATGATAACCTCATGCTCATGGGGACAAACATTGATTCATTATTGGAACTTTAATAACAACGCATCTGTTAGCACAATTACAACGCCTACGCAAACAGTTGGTGGCGCAACATTAAACGCAATTGCTGGCGGAATAAGCGCAATTGATTTTGCTGGCGGAACAGGTCAAAACTTTAATGTTTTAAATCTTAATGCACGCAATAGCGATGTTTCTGGAACTCATTTGCGATTTAATGATCCTATTGGTGGTGCTTTAGTATTTGCTTTGCCAACTTCGGGTTATGAAAATATTATTGTAAAATTTGCAACACGCCGTTCAGGTTCGGGTGCAGGTACACAATCTTGGTCGTATTCATTAGACGGAACAAACTACGCTGCTTTTACAACAGTTATTCCTAACAACGGCGATCCTGCTTTGGCAACATTAGATTTCACAGCTATTGCTGCTGCAAATAACAACGCCAACTTCAAACTAAAGGTTGAATTTTCTCAAGGCACTGGCGGAACAGTAGGTAACAATCGTTTTGACAATTTTACACTAGAAGGAAATGCAGTAAGTGGTGGCGATACAACAGCGCCAATAACAACTATTTTACCTGCAAACGGCGCAACCAATGTAGCTTCAACAATACATCCAACAATAAGTTTTAACGAAGCGGTTCGTTTAATAGACAACAGCGTACTTACAAATAACAATGTTGATGCCTTATTAGAATTAAGATTAAACAATGCTTCTGGCGCAACAGTTGCATTTGACGCAACCATTTCTGGAAACACAATTACTATTGTTCCAACGGTAGCATTAAACAACAGCCAACTATATTATGTAGCTTTATTGCCAAATACTATTGAAGATGCTAGCAACAATGCCATTACAACAACGCAATCATCAACATTCACAACCGGAAATCCAACGGCTACTTTTGCAACAAACTTTGTTACGGTTAACGAAAATGCAGGTACACTTTCATTCGTAATTACACTTACAAGTCCAGCAACAAGCTCAGTAAATTTAGTTGTAAAAACGGCTCCGTTCAGCACAGCCAACAGCAGTGACTTTACACTTGCAACGCAAACATTAAATTTTACAAGTGCAAGTACTCTAACGCAAACCATTACTATTCCAATTATTGATGATGCTTTAGCAGAACAACAAGCCGAATATTTTGTAGTAACATTAGAAAATCCAATAGGAATAACCCTAACAGGAAATACTGCTGCTACAATTTATATTATAGATAACGATCAAACGGCACCAACGCCAAGCAATCAAATAGAACTAAATTATATTGGAAGTTTTGACCCATCAGGAAGCAACACAAGTACTTGTGAAATTGTAGTACATGACGCAGCATCACAACGTTTGTTTACTACAAGTGCTATTGCAGGATTTCTAGACGTTATCAATTTTTCTGACCCAACAAATCCTACAGTAATAACATCAATAGACATGAATGTTTATGGTGGCGTAACTAGTGTAGCTGTAAAAAACGGAATTGTAGCAGTAGCTTCTCCAAATACAGACGAAACTTTAAATGGTTCGGTAGTGTTTTTTGACACCAACGGAACGTTTCTAAAACAAGTAACCGTTGGCGCTTTACCCGACATGATTGTATTTTCTCCAGATGCAACCAAAGTAATGACAGCCAACGAAGGTCAACCCAATACAGCCTATACTATTGACCCAGAAGGTTCAGTAAGTACTATTGATATTTCTGACGGAATTGCTTCATTAACACAAGCCAATGTAACTACTATCAACTTTACTTCCTTCAATGCACAAGAAGCAACATTATTAGCATCTGGCGTTAGAAAAGTAAAAACTACCAGTACACTATCGCAAGATTTTGAACCAGAATACATTACCATCAGTGCCGATTCACAAAAAGCGTATGTTGCTTTACAAGAAAACAATGCTATTGCCGAAATCAATTTGACCAACAACACCATCACCGATATTTGGGCACTTGGAACCAAAGACATCAGCATTCCTGGAAACGGATTTGACATTTCAGACAACAACGGACAAGTTCTTATAGCCAACTGGCCAATAAAAGCATTTTACATTCCAGATGCTATTTCTAATTATACAGTTGCAGGAACAAATTATATAATTACTGCAAACGAAGGTGACGAAAAAGAATACGGATCATTTACCGAAAGAACTACAGTTGGAGCAGCAACTTATACTTTAGATCCAATTGTTTTCCCTAATGCGAGTATTTTAAAACAAAACCAAAACATGGGACGTTTTAGAACTACAAACGCTAACGGAAATACCGATGCCGATGCTGACTATGAAGTAATCAATTGTGTTGGAGCACGTTCGTTTTCTATTTTCAATGCTACAACAAAGCAAATTGTTTTTGACAGCGGCGATGATTTTGAACGCTACACCGCAGCGAACTTTCCAACAATTTTCAATTCAGACCACGAAAGTAATTCGGCAAAAAGTAGAAGTCGTGCCAAAGGTCCAGAACCAGAAGGCGTTACTGTTGCTAAAATTGGAACAGAAACTTTCGCTTTTATTACTCTAGAACGTATTGGTGGCGTTATGGTGTACAACATTACAAATCCTAATAATGTAAGTTTTGTAGATTACAAAAACAGCCGCAGTACCTCAGCATTTGCTGGCGATCACGGACCAGAAGGAATCACGTACATTGCACCAGAAAACAGTCCAAACGGAACACCTTATGTGTTGGTAGCCAACGAAATTAGCGGAACAATAACTGTTTTTGAAGTTGACACCAACGCATTAGCAACACCAGATTTTGGCATCCAAGTTAAAACATTTGCATTATTCCCTAATCCATCCAACCAAGACGGAATTGTTTATTTTAATAGAACTGCCGATATTGAAGTTTTCGACCTAACCGGAAAAGTAGTGTTGACTCAAAAAGATGCACAAACCATAAACACAAAATCCCTAGCAACTGGAACGTATTTAGTAAGAACCAACGAAGGAATTGTAAAAAAATTAATAGTAAAGTAGTGAGTAGTTTTTTTTTAAATGAAAGACCTTCAGCGCAAATTGAAGGTTTTTTTATGTGAAAAAAGTTTCAAATACAATCAAATCAACAAAATCCGTCATTTCGAGTGTTTCATAAAATGCGTTTAGCTTTTTATGAAATGTATCGAGAACTTTGATAAGACTATTCGCAACATCAACAACATCAGTCATTTCGAGTGTTTCATAAAATGCGCTTAGCTTTTTATGAAATCTATCGAGAACTTTGATAAGACTATTCGCAGCATCAACAACATCCGTCATTTCGAGCGTTGCATAAAATGCGCTTAGCTTTTTATGAAATCTATCGAGAACTTTGATAAGACTATTCGCAGCATCAACAACATCCGTCATTTCGAGTGTTTCATAAAATACGCTTAGCTTTTTATGAAATGTATCGAGAACTTTGATAAGACAATTCGCAGCATCAACAACATCCGTCATTTCGAGTGTTTCATAAAATGCGCTTAGCTCTTTATGAAATGTATCGAGAACTTTGATAAGACAATTCGCACCATCAACAACAGCCGTCATTTAGAGTGTTTCATAAAATGCGCTTAGCTTTTTATGAAATGTATCGAGAATCTTTAATTATAAAAATCCTCATTAAATAAAAAACAAAAAACAGAGTTGTCATAATGTTCCATCAAGAGCAACTTTTCACATGAAGCGGTTGTCTGAATAAACCCATTAAAAAACCCTGTTTTGTTATATAAAGTCTAAAATCTTAATTCTTAACTTTTAATTGACCATTCTAAGCCTCATCTTTAGTGTTCTTCACCAAGCTAATGCCCGACACAAAAAACACAATACCCAAAACACCATAAATAATTAAAGCCTTAACATCGCGATTACTTCCAGAAGTTCCAGTAAAGACAACCGCAGTATAAATCAATCCAGCAATTCCCAACATCGTAAGGAGGAAGCCAAAAATTCGTTTCAAATTCATAATTCCTTTAGTTTTTTAGCACAACACTAATGTTGCGTTTATTTAAAACAAAAATAGAAAGAGATGCACCAGAAACTTTTACACTTGTTTGGTTAAATTTTACATTTTTCACGTGTTTAATAAATGAATTTCTAGTTGAAGACTTGTCATTTCGACAAAGGAGAAATCAGGTAATCTATAAATATTCCATTATGGAATAGCAAAATTTTATTCTGAATATTTCAGAAACAAATACTAAAATCCAACACCTAATAACTTTGTTGACAAAAATAACTCGTATGCGTACAATAGTAGGCTGTACAATTGTAGGCGTAAATCTAATTTTATAGCCATAAATATTTATATTTGTTAAAAGAAAATTCATCAAGATGAAAGGCAATAGTAATAAACATGAAAATTATGAAATCTTAAACTTAATTGGTTATGGTTTATCAAAATTCAATGACACATTTATAAAAGAATTTGGATTTAAAACAAAAAATAGTTTTTTTAATTTTTTTGTTCAAACAGGAATAGTTGAAACAGGTAGTGTTATAAAAAACAGAATGGATTTATTTGATCCATATTTTCCAGAAAATGGAAGAAAAGGTTGGTGGCAAAAAGGAGATGCATACATCCATAGAAAATACTTAATTGACAGTTTATTTGGAAATGAAAATGTAAAAGGATATTCCAATATTGTGAAATTATATCTTAAAGAAAATTTTAATCTAACAAATCTAATTGTAGAAGTAAACCCGATTGTAAAATCAAGGTTTAAAAAACTTCAAGAAACAGGATTAGAAGCAGAATTATATTTTATAAATAATTATAATTCTATTGATGTTTTTAAAAATGGAATTATTGAAGATGCTCGATTATATGGCGATGGTTATGATTTTCAAGTTAATGTAAACGAAAATTCATTTTTAGCAGAAGTTAAAGGAATTAGAGCAAAAAAAGGAAAGTTTAGACTTACTGAAAATGAATACTCTAAAGCTAGAGAATATAAGAATGATTATATAGTTACTTTGGTTTTAAATTTAAATGATTTACCAACATTCCTGACAATAGATAATCCGTTAAAAAATTTGAAATTTGAAGAAAAAATTATCAAATCTAAAGAAACTAAAGAATACCATTTGATTTCAGATATTTGTTAATCAATAAAAAAATATGGAAAGTTATTCAACACAAGAAATTTTATCAGTCTATACACCACCTTACAAACTTAATTTTACAGATTATATTAACTGTCCAATATGTGAAATAGAAATTGATATTTTTAATATTATTGTTGATGAAAATACTTTTATTCGTTGTGAAGATTGTGAGCACACAATTCAATTTAAATTAGTGAAATTTTAATTATATTGATTAAGAAAATTCCGTGTTATTCACTTAATAAAAACTTCGACATAATACAATTAAAATGATTCTCTTAGACAAAATCCAACACCTAGAAAACTACTTATACCAAGAAGAACAAAACTATGCAGATTCATTTAAGAGTGACATTGCATTTTACTTAGACGAAGATTTTTCAGAAGAAAACCAAAAGTTAAGTTTCCTAAACAAACTCAGCACAATACAAGAAATAGAAACCTTCATAGACCAACTAACCTCAAAATTCATAATGAAATTTGACCCAGAAGGAGAATCCGAAAATGATTTCATTGATTATTATTTAAACCCTAACCTCTCTTCAACCAACCAGTAACACTAAACCTTCTTTCGTTGGTAACCAAAACCTAGTGATAACACATTAAGTTTGTGTACAATTTCATTCACAACCGCAACCCAAAACTATACCCGATAAGGTATAAAATGGTTCAAAAAATAAAATTTATACCCGATAAGGTATACTTTAAAATAAAATCACTATATTTATACCCGATAAGGTATAAAATATGAAGTTAGCAGATTTTGTAAAAGAAAAAAGGAAATCAGTAAATCTAACGCAATTAGACTTGTCTCTAAAAGCTGGTGTTGGTTTAAGGTTTGTTCGCGACTTAGAACAAGGTAAAAAAACATTAAGATTAGACAAAATAAATCAAGTCCTTCAATTATTTGGCCATGAGGTTGGAGCAATACAATCTGGATATAGTGAGGATAATTTAATTTAAACCTAACTACAATACAAACAACTAGTAAAATTAAACCTTCTTAATTGGTAAACAAAACCACATCATAAAACAGCTATCAACTAGATATAAATCACACAAAAACAAAACAAGCTTTAAGTAAGGATGAAGCAAGGTTCAAGTAAGGATGAAGTAAAGGTTAAGTAAAGAACCGCAGAAAAACGAATTCTAACCACGTTTCAACCAACCAGTAACACTAAACCTTCTTTCGTTAGTAACCAAAACTTCGTGTTCTAGCTCATCGCTTTTAAAGAAAATAGTTTTTCCTTGCATGGGCGAAATACTATGGTTGTTGGGCTTTTGATGAATTAACAATTCGCCTCCATCGGCTGCTTTCCAATGCGGATTTAAATAACTAATCATAGAATACTGACGCTTGGAGTCGTCTTCAAATTGGTCAAAATGCGGTCTGTAAAAACTACCTGGTTCATACAACGAATAATGAAATTCGTAGCCTTTTATATTCGTGTAACAACTTTCGTTAAGGTACAGCACAAAGGCATCAATCTTGGCAAAAAATTCGTTTTCATAAATATTATTGTGGGCTTTATCCAACCAATAAATTTTATCGTTTCTAATCAAATCGTCGTGAATCATTTTTCCGTCGTTGCCTACGCCTGCTTTTTTCATTTGCTGGTCTTCGTTTAAAGCAAGAAGGTTCATTTTTAAATGATAACACAAATCATCACTCAAAAAATGATCGGCAATGCCAATTTTATTTTCGATATAACTTGTTATTAAGGCTTCAAAACTAGCTTCCATTGTTACTATTAACTTGATTTGACAAGTGATGCAAGATAGTAATTATATCATTTAAAAAAAGCTTCTTGCTCACATACTTTGTACTAAAGGCTATGGTTTCAAGAATTTTAAATCTTAAATGACAGCATAAGAATAACTTTTGTACTTTTATCAAAAACATCATAAAATGAAAAATTACATACTATTATTATTGCTAACTAGCGGTTTAGCATGGACACAAAACGACGAAGCAACCATAAATACACTTTTAACCAATTGGCACAAAGCTGCTGCCGAAGCTAATTATACCAATTATTTTAAGGTTTTAACGCCAGATGCAATCTATATAGGAACAGATGCTACAGAAAATTGGAACAAAACCCAGTTTGAAGCTTTTGCAAAACCTTATTTTGACAAAGGAAAAGCATGGAGTTTTACCGCACTAGAACGTCATGTTTATTTTTCTAAAGACAAGAAAACAGCTTGGTTTGATGAGTTGTTGAATACCCAAATGAAAATTTGTCGTGGTAGTGGCGTTTTAATAAAAATAAAAAATAAGTGGATGATACAACATTATGTACTCTCTATGACAATTCCCAATAGTACTACCGATGAGGTTGTTAAGGCAAAAGAAGTTGAAGAAAATGCGTTAATAGACAAGCTAAAAAGATAATTTTATATCTTTTATAGTATTAAAAAGTCCCTTTATTGGGACTTTTTTTTGTTATAAAAAATCCAAACTCTTTTCTTTCTCGTAAATCAATTGACAAAGCATCAAGATTGTTATAAAGACAAACATTTTTATTGGGTAAAGAACTACTCGCAAAATGTGGATTTTGATTCTAAAAATTAATTAAAAAAACTCTAACAAATGAAAATTAACAAAAAAGTAAAAATCGCATTACTCAGTATTCTGGGTATCGGTCTGTTGTTTTTTGCCATATTGGTGTATCACATAGCCAATGCAAGACCAATAGAAAGTGCAAACATTCAGGTAAGTCGAATAGATTTTGACAAACCATTTGATTCGTTAAGCACTATAGCAATTAAAGAAAAGTTACATGCCATTGATGGTGTAAAAAGTGAAATAATAGTAAAACGAAATGTAGTAGTTTATTTTCACGATAATAAAGTAGCCGATTCTAAAAAAGTGTATGATCAACTAATGGCCAAAGGAAATTATAAAGCAGAACGTTTTATTTTGCCTGCAAATTTAGCCAATAAAGAAGTTTGTCCAGTAATGAAAAAAGACGGTTTCAACTATAAGTTTACCAAACTTGTACAAAGAATTTTTAATTAATCTATTAAATCTATAATTATGACTAAGTTTTCAAAAATTGCATTATTTGCATTAGTAATTGGAGCATCGGTTTTCACATCATGTAGTAATGATGATGAGGAAATGGCAGTTGCTGCAACACCTTCAATCTACGCTAGATTGGGAGGAACAACATTAGTATCTGATCCAGACAACGCTGGTCAAATGATTGAACAAGGACGTTTAAGCTACCGTAAAGTAGTAAACACAACAGTTGGTTTAATCGTTGCAGACGTTCAAAGCAACGCTTCTGGAAATTTAAGTGCACATTTCGCACCTTTATTAGGAGAAGTTGGCGCAGGAAACACAACCAATTTAGCTATTTTGGTTGATAATTTAACTGACTTTTTCTCTTTCAATACAGGAGGAACAAATGCAGTAAACACATATTCTGGACTTTCTATGGTTGCGGCACACAATCCTGCAACTAATCCAAGAATGGGCGTAAAATCTACTACAGCAAATTACACTAAATTTGAAGGTTATGTAGGCGCAGCAGCGGTTCAAAACGGTGTTGCAGCTAATACACAACTTTATGCAGATGTTGTTGCAGTATTAGAATCGTTAAGAGCTCCAATTGTTCAACAATAGAGTTTTTGTTTAGAGTTGAGCGCTACCTTGTTCTTGGGGTAGCGCTTTTTTTATGCAAAAAATTTACTTTTTTAAATTGGTCAGCATTTCGACAGTCATATTTTCAATTGTAAAATCGTTGCTCCATCCCCAATCTTTTCTAGCAAAAGAATCGTCTATAGAAGCAGGCCAACTGTCGGCAATCTTCTGACGAAAATCGGGTTCATAATCAATTGTAAAATCAGGATAATGCTTTTTAATTTCTTCAGCAATTTGTTTTGGAGTAAAACTCATCGCCGACAAATTATAAGAAGAACGAATTTTTATAGCATCCGATTCGGCTTGCATAATTTTTATAGTAGCTTTAATGGCATCATCCATATACATCATTGGCAACTCGGTATTTTCAGATAAAAAAGAAGTGAATTTTCCGTCTTCAATAGCTTTATGATAAATATCTACGGCATAATCTGTAGTGCCACCACCAGGTTCGGTTGTCCAGCTAATCAATCCCGGATAACGAATGCTTCGTACATCTACTCCATATTGTTTGTTGTAGTATTCACACCATCTTTCGCCTGTTTGTTTAGAAATTCCATAAACTGTAGATGGTTCCATTATGGTATATTGTGGCGTGTTGTTTCTTGGTGTTGTGGGTCCAAAAACGGCGATGCTTGATGGCCAAAATATTTTTTTTATTTTTCCGGCTTTCGCCAAATTCAATACATGAAATAACGAATTCATATTTAAATCCCAAGCAAAAGCAGGATTTTTCTCTGCCGTTGCCGATAATAATGCAGCCATCAAATAAACATCTGTAACGTGATATTTCTCAATTAAATGTTCTATTTGGTTGTAGTCTAAAGCGTTTACTACTTCAAATATTCCGTTGTTTACAATATCATTATTTAGTTTTCTAATGTCGGATGCAATTACATTATCGTTACCATACTCGGCCCGAAGTTTAGCGGTAAGTTCGGTACCAATTTGTCCGCAAGCACCAATTATTAATATTTTAGTTGTCATAGTTTGTTTAGTTTGTGGTACAAAGATAACGTTTTCGCAAATTTTACTTATTTTAAAAACACTTTTTATTTTAAACCCTGTAAGGCATCGGCGATCCTGTAAGAAAGAATTTTCCTTAAACAACTTATATAGAAAAAAATCAATTTGTTAAGTTCTAAAACAGCCTTGCTTTTTATATAATTTTTAGCATATACTTTCTGCTACTTTTGTACTTTTGTAATCCTATTAAATCAGCAAATGAAATTCAAAATCATATCCTTTTTAGTTCTAATCGTCTTCGTTGTTTCTTGCAAAGACAACACCGAAGAATTGAAATTAGAACAAGTTAAAGAAGCCAAGAAAAAAGAAGTCGTTTTTGACAACATCAATAAAGGGTGGATTTTTAATATTGCACCTGTAGAGCCAACCACACAATCTAGAATTAATGGATGGATGGAATGGCGCAATTTTTTAACAGAAATCAATCAGAAACCCAAAAGTTCTATTGGTGCTTTCCAGAAAAAAGCAGCTACGCTTTCTAAAAAAGTGATGGATTTAACTACAACAATTCCGCCAGAATTTAATAAACCGCAAGTAAAAGCTAGAATTGCAGTAGTTACAACAAAAGTAAAATCGATGGATTTATTTATTCATCTCAATCAAATTCCAGATGTTAAAGTTGTAAAACTTGTAGGCGAAATCAATATGGAAATTGAATACTTACAGCTACAACTAGAAGAAATTGTAAAACGAAGTCAGATTCCAAAAGAAGACGGCGAACCCGATTTTTCAAAAATGCGAGACACTACAAGAGCCATTCCAAACACACCGATTCAAAAATAATAATTTGAGTAAAAACACCATAACTGCAGTATATCAAAAGTCGGCTAAAGCCCAGCTTTTAGCTCATGAACTAGAACAACGCGACGTCAAAATAAACGCTAAAGGTTTATTGGGATCGGCATTGTCATTTGTCGTTCAGGCTGTTTTTGAAAAATCAAACATGCCATTTCTTTTATTGTTTAATGACAAAGAAGAAGCCGCTTATCACCTCAACGATTTAGAGCAACTCATTAACGATCAAGACGTTTTGTTTTATCCCGGATCGTACAGAAGGCCTTACCAAATTGACGAAACCGACAACGCCAATATTTTACTGAGAGCCGAAGTTTTAAACAGAATTAATTCGCGCAAAAAACCTGCAATAATTGTTTCTTATGGCGAAGCGATTTTTGAAAAAGTAGTTACTAAAAAAGAACTCGAAAAAAATACGTTTAAGATTGGTGTCAATGATAAATTGGCCATCGATTTTATA
The DNA here is from genome assembly GCF_043778725.1 of Flavobacterium sp. Classification (GTDB taxonomy): domain Bacteria; phylum Bacteroidota; class Bacteroidia; order Flavobacteriales; family Flavobacteriaceae; genus Flavobacterium. Next base: position 15,772 of record NZ_JAYWFT010000069.1, read on the forward strand.
AACGAAGTCCTGTTTGAATACAATTTTAAAAGAGTAGATTTTGTAACCGAACCCGGAGAATTCTCTGTTCGTGGCGGAATTGTAGATGTATTTTCGTTTTCTAATGACAATCCATACCGAATAGAATTCTTTGGAAACGAAGTAGATTCTATTAGAAGTTTTGATGTAGAAACCCAACTTTCTATTGAGAAACTGAAGAAAATATCCATAATCCCGAATGTAGAGAACAAGTTTTTCGAAGAAAATCGCGAAAGTTTTCTAGATTATATCGACCCTAAAACGGTTATATTTATTCAGAATACCGATTTACTTGGACAACAATTGGATAAAAATTTTGCGAAAGCAACCGAAGTTTTTTCTAAACTTGATGCCACTGTAAAACATGTAGAACCCATAGATTTATTTGTCAATCAACAACAATTTCTAAGACGAGCATTGCATTTTTCTGTGGTAGAATTGCACAATAAACCAGTTTTTAAAATTGATAAAACGATTGAATTTCACATTCAGCCGCAACCGTCTTTCAACAAGCAATTTGATTTGTTGTTGAACAATTTAAACGAAAACCATTTCAACGGAATTAAGAATTATTTGTTTTGTTCTAATGAAAATCAGGCAAATCGTTTCAAAGAGATTTTTGAAGATATTGATGAAGATAACAGTGATGCAATTTTAAAAAAATATAAATCGATTGTTTTTTCTTTATTCAATGGTTTTATTGATGAAGAACATCAAATTGCTTGCTACACCGATCATCAAATATTTGAAAGGTATCATAAATTTAGCATCAAAAACGGCTATTCTAAAAAGCAAACTATCACGCTAAAAGAATTGACTTCACTAACTGTTGGCGATTATGTAACCCATATTGATCACGGAATTGGAAAGTTTGGTGGCTTGCAAAAAATTCAGGTTGAAGGTAAAACGCAAGAAGCTATAAAACTGGTTTATGCCGATAATGATATTGTGTATGTTAGCATTCATTCGCTTCACAAAATCTCCAAATATAACGGAAAAGATGGTGTTCCGCCTAAAATTTATAAATTGGGTTCTGGAGCATGGAAAGCATTAAAACAAAAAACAAAAGCTAGAGTTAAACACATTGCTTTCAATTTGATTCAGCTGTATGCTAAACGAAGACTGGAAAAAGGATTTGCTTGTGCACCAGATAGTTATTTGCAAAAAGAGCTAGAAAGTTCCTTTATTTATGAAGACACGCCCGATCAAATTACCTCAACTCAAGATGTAAAAGCCGATATGGAAACCGACAGACCAATGGATCGATTGGTTTGTGGTGATGTAGGTTTTGGTAAAACAGAAGTTGCCATTCGTGCCGCATTTAAAGCGGTTGATAATGGCAAACAAGTAGCAGTTTTGGTTCCAACAACAATTTTGGCGTACCAACATTATAGAACTTTTACCGAGCGATTAAAAGATATGCCAGTTACAATTGGTTATTTAAACCGATTTAGAACTGCTAAAGAAAAAACCGAAACGATAAAAGAACTAGCCGAAGGAAAGCTAGATATTATTATTGGAACGCATCAATTGGTTAATAAAAATGTACAATTTAAAGATTTAGGATTGTTGATTGTTGACGAAGAACAAAAATTTGGTGTTAATGTAAAAGATAAACTTAAAACAATAACTGCCAATGTAGATACATTAACTTTAACAGCAACGCCCATACCAAGAACGTTGCAGTTTTCATTAATGGCAGCTCGAGATTTATCGGTTATTACAACGCCACCGCCAAACAGGTATCCTATAGAAACTAATGTAGTTCGTTTTCATGAAGAGTTAATTCGTGATGCAATTTCGTATGAAATTCAGCGAAATGGTCAGGTTTTCTTTATCAATAATAGAATTGAAAACATCAAGGAAGTAGCAGGAATGATTCAAAGATTGGTTCCAGACGCTCGTGTTGGAATTGGTCACGGACAGTTGGACGGTAAAAAACTAGAAGAACTGATGCTAGGTTTCATGAACGGAGAATTTGATGTTTTAGTAGCAACAACAATCATTGAAAGCGGATTGGATGTGCCAAATGCCAACACAATTTTCATCAATAATGCCAATAATTTTGGATTGTCCGATTTGCATCAAATGCGTGGTCGCGTAGGAAGAAGTAATAAAAAAGCATTTTGCTATTTCATCACGCCACCTTATTCGGCAATGACAGACGATGCAAGAAAAAGAATAAATGCACTAGAGCAGTTTAGCGAGTTAGGAAGCGGATTTAATATTGCCATGAAAGATCTGGAGATTCGTGGCGCAGGTGATTTACTTGGTGGTGAACAAAGTGGTTTTATAAACGACATCGGATTTGACACGTATCAAAAAATAATGAACGAAGCCATTGAAGAACTTAAAGAAAATGAATTTAAAGATTTATATCCAGCAGAAAACAATATTGAAACCAAAGAATATGTAAAAGATTTACAAATTGATACTGATTTCGAATTGTTATTTCCAGACGAATACATTAATAGTATTACCGAGCGATTGAGTCTTTACAACGAATTGGCTTTAATAAAAGACGAAGAAACGTTACTTAAATATGAGCAAAAACTAATTGATAGATTTGGTGCGTTGCCCAAAGAAGCGTTGGCCTTACTAAACAGCATTCGCATAAAATGGAAAGCTACCAGCATTGGAATTGAAAAACTAATAATGAAGCAAGGAAAAATGGTAGGTTATTTTGTAAGTGATCAACAAAGTGATTTTTACCAATCTAATCGTTTTATTAAAATGGTTCAATTTGTACAAACGAATAGTAATTTGTGCAAAATGAAAGAGAAAGAAACTAAAAATGGGTTGCGTTTGCTATTGACTTTTGACAATGTAAAGTCAATAAATAAAGCATTAGAATTAATGAATAGAATATAAAAAAACCATCCTGTTAAAGATGGTTTAAAATTTATTTTCCTTTAGTAGAAGCTTCTAGGTTTCGTTCTATCTTATGTTCTGGTCGTGTCCATTTTGGTTTTTCGCCCATAGATTGAAATTGCGAATCTTGGGCTTCAACTGTGGTAGGTTGCATTAATTTAATGAAAGGCTTTTGGGCTTTTAATCCTAGTGTTTCAAACATTTTCATATCATCGTTTACATCAGGATTGGGAGTTGTCAATAATTTGTCGCCTGCAAAAATAGAATTGGCACCTGCAAAGAAACACATGGCTTGACCTTCGCGAGACATTTCAGTTCTTCCTGCAGAGAGGCGTACTTGAGTTTCGGGCATTATGATTCTAGTGGTTGCTACCATTCTAATCATTTCCCATATTTCTACTGGTTTTTCATTTTCCATTGGAGTTCCTTCTACAGCAACAAGTGCATTTATTGGCACAGATTCTGGTTGCGGATTTAAAGTAGAAAGTGCCACTAACATTCCGGCTCTATCTTCTATAGTTTCTCCCATTCCAATAATACCTCCGCTACATACGGTGACATTTGTTTTTCTAACGTTGTCAATTGTTTGCAAGCGATCTTCAAATCCGCGAGTAGAAATTACTTCTTTATAATATTCTTCAGACGTGTCTAAATTGTGATTATAGGCATAAAGTCCAGCTTCTGCTAACCGTTGCGCTTGGTTTTCTGTAAGCATTCCGAGAGTGCAACAAACTTCCATTTCTAGTTTGTTAATAGTACGCACCATTTCTAGGACTTGATCAAATTCTGGTCCGTCTTTTACATTACGCCAAGCTGCACCCATGCACACACGAGATGAACCTGATGACTTAGCTCTTAGTGCCTGCGCTTTTACTTGACTAACAGACATTAAATCGTTACCTTCTACATTGGTGTGGTATCTTGCTGCTTGCGGACAATAGCCACAATCTTCTGGGCAACCGCCAGTTTTTATTGATAATAATGTAGAAACTTGAACGACATTTGGATCGTGTTGTTCTCTATGTATTGTTGCTGCCTGATACATTAAATCCATTAAAGGTTTATTGTATATTGCTATAATTTCTTCTTTTGTCCAATTGTGTTTTGTAATACTCATAATTACTTTTTATGTTGCATCAAAAGTAGTTAATTTGTTTTGAAGTAAAAAAAGAAAATTCGGTTTCATTATTAGACAATTTAGCGAAAGGTGTTGTTTACAACTCGTCTTTAAAAACGTTTTTGGTTTTCCAAAACTGAATATTTATAAAAACGACCATTAAAACAGAGGCTATACCTTCAATAAACAAACCAAAACTGTACTCTGCAATTGTAGGATTTCCGCCAAAAAGGAATGCATGCGAAAGATTATTTATGTAAGTTGTTCCTCCTCTTAAATTTAAATATAAAAACAAACCAATTATACCCAATGCAATACCTATAAAACCTGTAATAGCGCTAGAAGTTAAGTTTTGAAAATATCCAGTTTTACCTTGTTTCAAGTTGGCTTTTATTGTTAAGTTTAAGTAGAAAACAATAATTAATACATTTAATATTCGCAAAAAATATAAGTTGGACAAGCCTAGAGCTTCCATAATAAGAAAATAAAATCCTATTCCAAGAAACATTAAAATGCCATATTTTAATTCATTTGATAATTTCATAGTATTATTTTTTTATGTTTTTAGTAACGATATTACTATAAATGTAGTAAAATAATAATTATAAAAAATGATTTTTAACAAATAATATGATAATTTTTAAACTTTGTTTAACCAAGTTTACACTTTAGAAATGAAAGTTAAAGCGGTTTCACGGTCATTATAAAGTTGTTTTTTTAAGCCATCTAAGTTTTCAAATTTTTGTTCATCACGAATAAAATCTAGCAATTCAATGGTTATTTTTTCGTCGTAAATATCTTCGTTAAAGTTAAAAAAATTAACCTCAATTGTTTGGTCTTTTCCATCCACTGTTGGTCGTGTACCAATATTCATCATTCCATAAATAACCTTTTCTTTGTAACTGCTTTTAACTATGTAAACTCCATTTTTAGGAATCAATTTGTAGTCTTCTTTAATTTCAATATTTGCCGTGGGAAAACCAATTGTTCTGCCTAGTTGTTTTCCTTTAACAACGTTACCCGAAAAGAAATAATTATACCCCAAATAATTGTTTGCTAGAAGTATGTTTCCATCAAGAATTGCATTTCTAATTTTGGTAGAACTTACTGCGTTTTCATTGATTTGTTGTGCCGAAATTTGTTCTACTTCAAATCCAAATTGTTTTCCATAAAGAATTAAATCATCAATATTGGCAGTTCTATTTCTTCCAAATCGGTGGTCGTGACCAATTATTATTTTTTGAACATTTAGCTTATTTATCAAAACATCTTTAACAAAATCTTCGGCAGATAATCTAGAAAATTCTTGGTTAAATGGATGAATGATTAAGTTGTCAATTCCTGCTTTTTCTAGAAGAAGTGTTTTTTCTTCAACAGAATTTAATAATTTAATAACAGAATTATCTTGTAAAATCATTCTAGGATGCGGAAAAAAAGAAAGGACAACGCTTTGAAAATTATTTTTTTTTGCGCTATCAATTATTTTTTCAAGAATTTTTTTATGCCCAATATGAACACCGTCAAAAGTTCCGATGGTGACAACTGACTTAAGTTTATGGTAATTATCAATGTTAGTAAAGGTCTTCAAGAGAAATGAATTTGACGGCAAATATAATTTTTTATAATTAAATGTATAAAATGTATTGAGTTTTAATCTTTTTTATTACCGTGTAAAAGTGTTAAAAGTTTGTAGTGCTAGCTTTTAAGTTTTGTATGTTAAACATTTTTTTTTATATTTACACATTAAATTAACTTAACTAAAAGATGAAAAAAAACTTACTATTAACATTTTTAACTCTTTTGTGTGCTGCAACAGGGTTTTCTCAAACAGATAGACTGTGGTCTTCACATAGTGCAGATGACAAAAACATCACAACGGATAAAGGCGTTGCAAGACAATCTTTTCCTAAAGAATTCAAGTTATTCGATTTGAATATTGAACCTTTAAGACAAAATTTATTCTCTATTGTAGACAATCAATCTTCTAAGCACTCTACAATTATCACTCTACCAAATGCAAATGGTGGTTTGGAACAATTTGAAGTATTTGAAGCTTCCAATTTTGAATCAGACCTTCAGGCTCAATTTCCAACAATTAGAGCTTACTCAGGTAAAGGATTAACAGACAAATATGCAACATTAAAACTAAGTATTTCTCCACAAGGGATTCAAACAATGGTTTTTAGAACCGACAGAGAAAATGAATTCATTGAACCTTATTCTCAAGACCATACAGTATATGCAGTTTTCAAATCTCAAAGAGAAAAAGGAAAATTAGCGTGGACATGTACAACAGAAGATAAAAAATCTGTAAGTGATTTAACTTCTAAGGTTTCTAGTGACAATACTATAATGTCTAGCGCAGGACAATTAAAAACAATGCGTTTGGCTCAATCTTGTAATGCAGAATATTCTAACTATTTTGGAGCAACAAGTGCCGCACAAGTAGGTTTGGTTCTTGCTGCATTCAATGCTACAATAACTCGTTGTAATGGTGTTTATGAAAAAGATTTGGCTTTGCACCTTAATTTGGTTGCAGGCACAACAAATATTATATATTACACTGCTTCTTCAGATCCTTATACAACTATGGCAAACTGGAATACTCAATTACAGCAAGCTATTAATACTACTTTAACAGGTGTTGGTACTGCTTTGGCAACTAACAATGCTGCATACGACATTGGTCACATGTTTGGCGCATCTGGTGGTGGTGGAAACGCAGGCTGTATTGGTTGTGTTTGTGTTAATGGCGTAACTGCTGGAACAGGATCTACTAAAGGTAGAGGTATCACTTCTCCGGCAGACGGAATTCCTCAAGGAGATAATTTTGATATTGACTATGTAGTTCATGAAGTTGGTCATCAATTAGGAGGAAATCATACTTTTTCAAATTCTAATGAAGGTTCTGGTGTAAGTAAAGAAGTTGGTTCTGGTGTTACAATCATGGGTTATGCTGGTATTACTTCTAATGATGTGGCTCCGCATTCAATTGATATTTATCATGAAACAACAATTGAGCAAATTCAAAATAACTTGTCGACAAAAATTTGTCCTATAACAACATCTATAACTGCAAATAATGCAACTCCTGTAGTTGCACTTGTAGCAAGTTACATTATTCCAATAAGTACTCCTTTTGTTCTTACAGGTTCTGCTACTGATGCAAATGCTGGTGATGCTCTTACTTATTGTTGGGAACAAAATGATGATGGTGGCTCATCTACAGGATCAGCAAGTAGTGCCGCTGTTACTAAAACAGTTGGTCCAAACTTCATTTCATGGAGCCCAACGGCTTCACCTTCAAGATATTTTCCAAAAATAGAATCTGTTGTAGCAAACTCAGCAACTACAAGTCAAGTTGGTGGTGATGCAGGTATGTTGTCTGAAGCTTTAAGTTCTGTTGCTAGAACATTAAACTTTAGATTAACCGTTAGAGATAATTCTCCTTACAGTTCAACTGCTCCAGTAAAAGTAGGACAAACTGCTTTTACAGACATGGTTGTAACTGTTAATAATGCAGCCGGACCATTTATTGTTAACGCACCAAATACAGCAGTATCATGGGTTGCAGGAACAAATCAAACTGTAACTTGGGCTGTAGCCGGAACTACAGGAAATGGGGTAAATGCTGCTTTTGTAGATGTATTTCTATCTACAGATGGTGGTTATACATACCCAATTCAATTAGCCAATAAAGTTCCTAACAACGGAAGTACTGTAATTACAGTGCCAAACAACACAGGTTCTACAAATAGAATAATGGTAAAAGGATACCAACATGTATTTTTTGATATTTCTAATACTAATTTTACTATAACAGCACCAACAGCTACTTTTTCTGTAAGTCAATCTAGTGTTCAAAGTGTTTTAGCATGCGCAGTTCCTTCTACAACATATACTTTTGCTTATGCTGCTTTAAGTGGATTTTCTGGAACTACAACATTTAGCGCAACTGGCACTCCAGCTGGATCAACAATTGCTTTTAGCCCTACAACAATGAGCTCAACAGGTGGTTCTGTAACTATGACTGTTGGAAACCTTACATCTGCGCCAGCAGGAGTTTATAATATTGTTATGACTGCTACTTCTGGAGCAACTGTAAAAACTGTTCCATTTTATTTATATTTAGGTTTACCAAACGTCACATTAAATTCGCCTGCTAACAATGCAACAGCACAAAGCACTTCGCTTTCATTAAGTTGGACAGCTAATCCTGGTGCTACATCGTACGATGTTCAAGTAGCTACAGATTCGGGTTTTACCTCTATTGTGAGTTCTGGAAATGTTAGTACAAATGTTTATAATGTTAGTGGATTGTTGCAAGGAACAAATTATTACTGGAGAGTTGCCCCAAAAAATGCAACTTGTACAGGAAACAATAGTGCTAGTAATATATTTACTACAGGATTAATAACTTGTAATACTTCTTCTTCTACAGATATTCCAGTAACAATTCCTACTACAGTTGCAACAGTAACTTCTACTTTAACAGTACCTTCTGGAGCAAACATATCAGATATTAATGTTAATATTGACATTACTCATACTTGGATAAATGACTTAACGGCTACCTTAACAAGTCCTGCTGGAACTTCAGTTATTTTATTTGCAAATCAATGTAGTCCAACATCTAGTATCAATAATATCTTAGCTACTTTTGATGATTCTGGTATTGCTATTGTATGTGGCAATTCTCCAGGAATATCAGGAACAGTGTTACCAGGACAACCTTTGTCTGCATTTAATGGAGAAAGCCCTGTTGGAGTTTGGACTTTAACAGTTGCTGATTCTTTCACACAAGATGGTGGAACAATCAATAACTGGAGTTTGAACATTTGTTCGGCTGCACCTTTAAGTACTACTGAAAATCAATTGGAAAACTTTAGTTTATATCCTAATCCTAATAATGGTACTTTTACTATCCAATTTAATTCTTCATCAAGCAACTCAATTTTTGTTGGAGTTCATGACATGAGAGGAAGAGAAGTATATTCTAAAACTTATCAAAATAATGGAGTTTTCAATGAAAACCTTCAATTGAGTGGTCTACAATCTGGAGTTTATTTAGTAAACATTCAAGACGGAGACAAGAAAGTTGTTAAAAAAATAATTGTAGAATAAATAATATATTTTATACTGAAAAGGGAAGTTTTTACTTCCCTTTTTTGTTTTTAAAAGGGAATGCTTCAAATATAAATTTCAAAATAAATTTCAATAAACTATGAATAGAAAACTACTTTTTAGCATTATAACAAGTTTTTTTATTATTACTTGTTATTCTCAAAAATCAATATGGATTGAAACATCAATGGAACAATTGGCAAACTTGCCCAAGTCTGAAAGAGAAACTCTTCCGTTAAAGTATAAATTATTTAATCTAAACTTTACAGCACTAAAAAAACAACTTCAATTTGCACCAACAAGAACCAGCGGATTATTCTCTACTGTCATAGTTCCTTTTCCAAATCCAGATGGAACTATAGGAAATTTTAGAGTTTATGAGGCATCCGTTATGCAACAAGACTTGGCAGCAAGATATCCTGATTGCAAATCGTATGTAGGTAAAGGAATTGAAGACCCAACAGCAACTATTAGATTTAGCACAACACTTTTTGGACTACATACTATGACTCGCTCTGGAAATACAGGGACACAATATATCGATACCTTCACTAAAGATTTGAGCAATTATATTGTATATAATAAAATTGATCTTCATACCATCAAAGAAAGGGCTTGCTTGGTTGACGAAAATTTTCAAAATGAAGTATTACAACAAAACTCCATAAAATCTTCTTTGGTAAGTGATGGCTTGTTTAGAACTTACAGACTTGCTATGGCTTGTACAATCGAGTATGCGGCATTTCATGTTAATGCAGCAGGTGTGTCTGGCGGAACTATTGCTCAGAAAAAAGCAGCAGTCCTAGCAGCAATGAACGTTTCAATGACTAGAATAAATGGTGTTTTTGAAATAGATATGTCACTAACGATGCAATTAATTGCAAATAATGATTTAATAATCTTTATAGATTCTGATAGTTTTGACAATGCTAATGCTGGAAATTTAATTAATCAGAGTCAAACCGTTATTGATGCAGCTATAGGATTAGCAAATTATGATATTGGACATACTGTTAGTACTGGCGGCGGCGGTTTAGCTCAACTTTATTCACCGTGCAGTTCTAGCAAAGCAAAAGGAATAACTGGTTCTGGTGCACCAGTAGGTGATCCATTTGATATTGATTATGTAGCTCATGAAATGGGACATCAATTTGGCGGAAACCATACACAAAATAATGATTGCAATAGAAATAATTCGACCGCGGTAGAACCAGGAAGTGCTTCTACAATTATGGGTTATGCCGGAATTTGCGCTCCAGATGTTCAAAGTAATTCTGACGATCATTTTCATACGGTTAATCTTTCCGAAATGACAAGTTTTGTTACTGGTGCTGGAAATTGTAGTGCTTCTGTTGCAAATGGCGATACTGCTCCAATTGCAAATGCAGGATTGGATTATACAATTCCTAATGGAACAGCATTTATACTAAAAGGAATCGCGTCTGATATAGATGGTGATGCTCTAACCTATTGCTGGGAACAAACCGATACAGAGGTTTCTACACAACCGCCAACACAAGACGCACTATTTGGCCCAAACTTTAGATCCAATTCTCCAATAACATCTAACGAGCGCTATATGCCTACTATACAAAGTGTTATTGACAATAATCTTGCGCCTACTTGGGAAGTAATTTCTAATGTAGCTCGAACCATGAATTTTGCTTTCACAGTAAGAGACAATGCAGCTCCAAATGGTGGGCAAACAACTAGAGATAATATGGTAGTTACTACATCAAGTGTGGGTCCGTTTTTAGTTAATTTACCTAACACAGCTCTTTCTTGGGTTGCTGGATCAAATCAAACAGTAACATGGACAGTTGCTGGCACAACAACTAACGGCATCAATGCAATGTATGTAGATGTTTTACTATCTATTGATGGCGGATATACCTACCCTATTATACTAGCAAGCAAAGTACCAAATGATGGATCAGAAATTATAACAGTTCCCAATAATCCTGGAGGTCAAAACAGAATAATGGTTAGAGGTTATCATCATATATTTTATGATATTTCTAATACAAATTTTATTATAACTGCTCCTTCTAGCAACTTTAGCGTGGCTTTTTCTGGCATAGAAGACCAACAAAATAAAGCAGCTTGTCAAGGTTTTAATGTTTCTTATGCAATAAATTATCAGGCATTGGCTGGATTTTCTGGCACTACTACCTTTAGTGCTTCTGGAAACCCTAGTGGGTCAATAGTCTCTTTTTTGCCAGCATCAATAAATTCGTCAGGAACTGTATTAATGACCATAACAAATACATCAGCCAGCACTGCCGGATTTTATACAATTCTTGTTACTGCTACATTTGGAACAACAACTAAAACGGTTCCCTTTTATTTTGAATTGTTTGATGCAGTATTTCCTGCTATGTCATTACTTACTCCTTCAAATAATGCAGTTGGACAATCTAATAATTTGTTATTGACATGGTCAACTAATTCTAATGCGGTTTCATATGATGTTCAAGTTGCTTCTAACCCATCTTTTACAAATATTGTGAGTTTTGGAAATGTAACCACAACATCTTATAATTTATCTGGGTTACTGATAAACACAGACTATTACTGGCGTATTATGCCAAGAAACAATTATTGTTCTGATAACTATAGCAGTTCTTTTACCTTTAAAACTGGTTTAATAGCATGTGCATCGCCATCTTCAACTAATGTACCAATAGTAATAACATCCGTAGGAACTCCAACAATATCGTCTACAATCGTTATTTCATCTGGCGGAAGTATTACTGATGTAAATGTAAACGCACAACTATCACATTCTTGGATTGACGATTTAAGCGCAACTTTAACTAGTCCAAACGGCACTGTAGTTCAATTGTTCTCTGGCTTGTGCGGAAGCAATGATAATTTGAATGCTACTTTTGATGATTCAGGCGTAGTAATTGTTTGCGGAAGTAATCCTGCAATAACTGGAGTAGTTTTACCTTTGCAAGCTTTGTCTGCCTTTAATGGAGAAAATCCCACAGGAACATGGATTTTATCAATTTCTGACAGTGCCGATCAAGATGGAGGCAGTTTAACTTCTTGGGGTTTATCAATATGCGCAACGCAACTACTAGATGTAGCAGATGCCACAATGCAAGATTTCTCTTTGTATCCAAATCCTACAGCTGGGAATTTTACAATTTCATTTACATCATCTTCTAGCGATCCTGTAAAAGTAAGTGTTTATGATATGAGAGGAAGAGAAATTTTTGAATCACTTTATAAAAATTCAGGCGTTTTTTCTGAGAATATAAATTTGGAAGGTGTTCAAACTGGTGTTTACTTGGTTGCAATAACAAGTGGTGACAAAAAAATTGTTAAAAGAATAATTGTTAAGTAATTTTTGAGATTACATAGTTAAATATAAAGCCATCTAAAACATTAGATGGCTTTTATTTTCCATTAAATATATTCATGGTTTCACTTAGTCCGGCTAGAGCAAATGAAGAAATGATTAGAGAAGCTATTTCTAATCGTTCGGGCAGTTTTATTTTTTCTTCCTCATTCCAGTCGCCAAGTACATAATCTATTTGTTTTCCTTTTTTAAACTCATCGCTTATTCCAAATCTAAATCGTGGATACTCTGATGTGTTTAATAGAAGTTGAATGTTTTTCAATCCGTTGTGTCCTCCATCGGTTCCTTTGGTTTTTATTCTTATGGTTCCAAAAGAGAGGTTTAAATCGTCGGTTATTATTAGGATATTTTCTTTAGGAATGTTTTCTTTTTCCATCCAATATTTTACCGCTTTACCGCTTAGGTTCATGTAGGTATTTGGCTTAAGTAGCAGTAGCGTGCGTCCTTTTGTTTTGTATTCTGCAATTTCTCCAAGCTTTGCTGCTTGAAACGATATGTTTTCTTTATTAGCAAAATGGTTGAGTACTTTAAACCCAATATTATGACGCGTGTTTACATATTCGATGCCAATGTTACCAAGGCCAACAATAAGAAATTTCTTCATTGGATCTTTACTTTCTTTTTCTTTTTTGGGCAATAATTTTGAAAACCAATTCATTTGGTAAAAGTAGGATATTTGTTTTGAAATTGAAAGTTTTGGGCAAATGGATTACTGTCTAACCCTGATTGGAGCAAGTATCCTCGAAGAGATACTGTGTAAAGCAGGATTATGGAGTACAAGAATTACTACTGATTAGTTTCAAAAATTAAAAGGCATAAAAAAAGCACCAGTTTCCTGATGCTATCTTGTATTGGATAAAGAAATTATTTTTTCTTTTTTGCTCCACCTTTTTCTGCTTTTGCTGCTTCTTGAGCTGCTTTCATTGCAGCACGTGAAATCTTCACTTGAGCAACAACAGTGTTGTCTGGATGCATTAATTTGTAATTGTTAGTCGCTATTTTAGTTACATACAATTTATTACCCATTTGCAATTCAGAGATGTTTGCTTCAACAAAATCAGGAAGATTTTTTGGCAAAGCTTTCACTTTTAATCTTCTTTGGTTTAAGTTTAACACACCACCTAAAAGTACACCTGGAGAAGTTCCTGTAACTTTAACTGGCACTTCCATAACGATTTCTTTATCGTCGCTCAATTGGAAGAAGTCAATGTGTAAAATAGCTTCAGAAACTGGGTGAAATTGAATGTCTTGTAAAATTGCGTTGAATGATTTTCCATCCAAATCAATTGCAACTGTGTGCGCGTTTGGAGTGTAAACTAGGCTTTTGAAAGCTTTAGTTTCTGCTGTAAAATGTACTGGCTGACTTCCTCCGTAAATAACGCAAGGAACCATTCCAGCATTACGTACCGCTTTGGTTGCTACCTTGCCTACGCTTTCTCTTTCTGATCCTTTAATTGTAATCGATTTCATTGTAAAAATATATAGTTAATAATAATAATTCTTTTTTAATGTCAATTTCAAATTCAAAAAATAAATTTCAGATTTCTATTGATCCTATTTGTTTTGATTTACATCAAAAACTTTCCGCTTATGGAATTGTTGTGTTGCACCATGTTCATTACTTCGGCAAAAAGCGGTGCACAACTCACAACTTTTATTTTATTGGACTTTTTCTTTAGTGGTATAGAATCTGTGACAATTAATTCTAATAACTTAGAATTTTCAATTTTTTCGTATGCATCACCAGATAATATAGCATGTGTGCAAATTGCTCTTACACTTAGTGCGCCTTTTTCTATCATTAAATCTGCTGCTTTGGCCAATGTACCTCCAGTATCGATCATATCATCTACTAGAATTACATTTCTACCTTTTACTTCTCCTATAAGTTCCATAGAACCTATTACATTGGCAGCTTTTCTTTGTTTGTAACAAATTACTACGTCAGATTCTAAAAATTTAGAGTAGGCATAAGCTCTTTTTGAACCTCCCATATCTGGCGATGCGATTGTTAAATTTTCTAAATTTAAGCTTTCAACATACGGCAAGAATATTGTAGAAGCAAACAAATGATCCACTGGTTTTTCAAAAAAACCTTGAATTTGATCTGCATGTAAATCCATGGTCATAATTCTAGTTGCACCTGCTGTTTCTAGTAATTTAGCTACTAGTTTTGCTCCAATTGGTACTCTTGGCTTGTCTTTTCTATCCTGTCTTGCCCATCCAAAATATGGAATTACTGGAGTTATGTGTCTGGCAGAAGCTCTTTTAGCAGCATCAATCATTAACAAGAGCTCCATTAAATTGTCAGCACTAGGAAAAGTGGAGCAAACAATAAATACGCGCAATCCTCTTATAGATTCTTCAAAAGAAGGTTGGAATTCACCATCACTATATTTTGAAAATGTAACTTTACCTAGCGGAATTCCATAGTTTTCGGCTATTTGTTCGGCTAAATGAACACTTTGTGAACAGGCAAATATCTTTGCTTCTGGTTCTAAATGTGACATTGTAATTTGTTGTTTTATTTCGCTGCTTTAGGTACAATTGGGCTTTACTTTTAAATAAAACTTATTATATATAAATGCCTCGAGTGTAGTTAGTTAGTTGTGTGTCGTTTTAACGAGGTGCAAATTTAGAAATAAAATTGGACTCTGAAAGGATATTTTTAACTATTTTCTTGAAAATGTGAAGAAAAATTATTTACATTTGCAACGTGTTAAAGGAAAAATGGTCTCATTCATTCTTTATTGCGTTGAAATAACTGTTGTTATTTTGAGTCTGCTGCTGTGAATTTAGCAATAAATTTGACAAAAGCATAACTGCTAATGCCCGGATGGCGGAATTGGTAGACGCGCTGGTCTCAAACACCTGTGGGAAACCGTGCCGGTTCGACTCCGGCTCCGGGTACATAACCTCTGAGAAATCAGGGGTTTTTTGTTTTTATTTTATAAATGGTTCTACCGTTTCTTTTAGAATTTTCATATAACTGCAAAAGTCATCTACTGATAGTGGTTGGATTTTTGTTTTCTTTAAAAAAAAATTTTCGTGGTTGTGAATGTTTATGGATTGCCAAAATTTAATGATTTAATTTATAAATCATCACAAATATAATAGTCCTTCTTTTTTGATCATTTTAAAAAAAATCAATAAGAACAAACTCCTTGTGTTGTTATTTTAAAACTCCTTAGACAACAAAATACTAACTGCATTTCCGCCAAAACCAACTGCGTTTATCAGTACTTTTTTTATTAATTTTCTTTCTTTTTGTGCTTCCGCAAATGGAACGCCGATGAACTGATTGTGTTGCATCATTAAGATTGCCAATTCCATGTTTAACATTCCTGATGCACCAAAAGTGTGACCAACTTTCCATTTATTGGTGGTTAACATTGGATGGTTTTCACCAAAAACTTTTAAAATAGCTTTATACTCGGATGTGTCGCCTTTTAAAGTTCCGGGCATGTGCATTACTATGGCGTCAACGTCATTAAGATTGGTGTTTTGTAATGCCATTTTCATGGATTTTTGAAAACAATTGGCTTCGTCAGAAATGGATATATTGTGTTCGATATCATCAGTGGCATAGCCAATTCCTTCTATGTAAGCCAATGCGTTTGGATTTTCTCCTATTTCTAAACAAGCTACCGATGCACTTTCGCCTAGAACCATTGTATTTTTGGTTTTAGTAAAATCGAATGCCCTGCATGGAAACTCAGATTCTTCTTTAGCATAAATCTTCAAAGCGTTCATTTGAGCAATTGTGAAAGCGGTTAATGGTGCTTCACTTCCGCCCACTAGAAACTTTGTTGCCATTCCTGATTGTAACCATGCAACTGCATTTAGAACTGCGTGCAAAGCGGTTGAACACGTTATGGAATGTGAAATTTCGGGTCCGTTATTTTTTAAATCATGCGCTACCCATGACGAAATATTTCCCAAAGTTGTGGTTGGCGATGCTAATGTTGTTGTTTTTCCGGTTTCTAGAAATTCTTGGTGGTATTTTTCAAATAATTGTGTGGCACCACGAGACGAACCAATGTTGATCCCAAAGTCGTCTCCATTTTTCCAACCTGAGTTTTTTATGGCTTGACGCGACACTAAAATGGAAAGTAAAACGGTTTCGTCTAAGGCTTTGTATTTGATTTCACTCTTTCTTAACTCTTCTATTTCTTGTCTAATTTCTGTAGGTATTGTGGCTACAAATTGGTTGTTTCCGTTGAATTCTTTGGTTGAAATTAGGGTTTTACTGGAAAGATAATTGTGCCAAATAGCATCAGGATTTTTTCCTAATGGTGAGATTGATGCTAGAGATGTTATGGCGATTTTAGTTTTCAAAAATTCAAATGGTTTCAATTTAGCCCTGATTGGAATGGAAATCCTTTTTCTTTTTTCTTTAAAAAGTAAAAGATTGGAATGTAAAGCAGGAATTACCAACGCTGATAAAGCCCAAACATTCGCTACAAAATTACACTATTTCGAGAGCATTTTCGATAGTTATATAGACTTTTTGCAATTGATTTTCGGTGATGATGTAGGGCGGTAAAATGTAAACTATATTTCCAACTGGTCGTAAAATTACACCGTTTTCTATGAAGAAATTATAGAGTTTGTTGCGCATTGTTCCGTAATAACTTTCTTGAGCGTCTGTTTTAATTTCTAATGCGAATATCACTCCGAGTACACGTGTGGTTTTTACTTTTGGATGGTTTTTTATTTTAGCTTCAAATGCTAAATGTGATTGATTAACGCGTTGAATGTTGTCTTGCATTTCGTTGGTTTGTAATAATGAAATACTTGCCAAAGCTGCGGCGCAACCTGTTGGATTTGCGGTAAAAGTGTGTCCGTGAAACAAGGCTTTATTTACATCATCGTCGAAAAATCCGTCGAAGATTTCTTGAGTAAATGTGGTGATCGCCATTGGAATTGTTCCGCCTGTTAGTGCTTTTGAAAGGCACATCATGTCGGGTTTATTTTCTAGATAATCGGTGGCGAATGTTTTGCCTGTTTTACCAAAACCTGTCATGACTTCGTCGGCAATTGTGAAAACATTATTTAGGTTACAAAGCGCAATCATTTTGTCTAAAACTTCGGGCTGGTACATTACCATTCCTGCAGCACCAAGAACTAATGGTTCAAAAATAAATGCGGCAAAATCGTTTGTTTTTACAAGATTTTCTAATGCTTGTAGTGCTTTCTCTTCGTTACCAATGGTTGGAACTGGAATACGAACAACTTCCAAAAGTGATCCTTTGAAGGCTTCTGTAAAAAAAGATATTCCGCTGGCAGCCATCGCGCCAAAGGTGTCACCGTGAAAAGCATCTTCGAAAGCGATGACTTTGGTTTTTTTAATTCCTTTATTATAATTGTATTGCAAAGCCGATTTTATGGCAATTTCAACAGCAGTCGAACCATTGTCGGAATAGAAGATTTTCTGTTGATTGGAAGGCAAAATTTCGATCAATTTCTCTGATAATTCTACGGCTTTATTGTGTGTGAATCCGCCAAAAAGAACGTGCTCTAATGTGGTGAGTTGTTTATAAATAGCATCTGCGATAACTTTATTGGAATGTCCGTAAGGATTAACCCACCATGAAGCGATTGCGTCAACGTATTCTTTTCCGTTTTCGTCCCAAAGCAAAGCGTCTTTTCCTTTAGTAATTGCTGGAAAATTAGCTGCGGTTTTATGTTGTGTATATGGATGCCAGTTGTGTTTTTTGTCTCTTTCTGATAAGTTCATGATGTAAAAATAGTATACAAAGATACACAGAGAATGGCACAGAGTTTCACAAAGGTTTTATAAATTTCAGTTCCATAACTGGCAGAAATCTATTTTTGATAGAAGTTTCGAGTTGTCCGATTGTTTCAAATCCGAATTTTTGATAGAATTTTTCGGCGTTTGGATCAGCATCGAGAATTATTTTTTTAATGTCACGATTTTCTTTTATTCGAATTAAGAAATCATCCATTAAATAGTTTCCAAATCCTTTTCCGATATACTGTGGAAGTATAAATAAGTTGTCTAGTTTTATAATTGTCTTTTCAGTATTGAAATAAGAATAATAACCAATTACTTGATTTTCTTTTATCAGTTTAAAGGCAAAATTGGTCTTGATATATTCTTTAGTAATTGTGAGCGTATCATTCCATTGCGCCATTTGTTCTTCTGAATATCCCCAAAATACTTTTGATTTTTTAGTGATTTTTGTTAGAATTTGATGGTCGTCAGTATTTGCTTTTTCTATCCTCATTAAAGGTTATAATATTAGAAGATTTTCTCTAAACAAATCGGCGTAATATTGAATTACATTTTGGTCAAAATACGGTTCGTTGTCAATTCGACCTATGAATTTGGCTTTGGTTTTATTGAGTATAATTTCTTCGGAAGCTTGGTTTTCATCTCCAGAAAAAATGATTCCGGCAACTTTTAAATTTCTACTTTTTAACGCTTCAAATGACAATAAAGTGTGATTGATGCTTCCAAGATAATGCCTTGAAACCAAAATTATTTTATAGTCTTTTTGAATTAAATCGATAATGCAATCGTTGTCGTTTAACGGAACTAGCAATCCGCCTGCGCCTTCAATTATGAGATGGTTTTCAGTTTTTGGTTCGATGATTTGTTTTAAATCGATGGTGATTCCGTCAATTTTTGCCGCCAAATGTGGACTTGCTGGCGTATTTAGTTTATAGCTGTTTTCGTGAATAACGGTTTTATCGTTAGCAATATAGCGTTGAATTTTATGACTATCAGAATTGTCTAAATCGCCTGCTTGGATTGGTTTCCAATAATCGGCTTTTAATGCTTGTGTAATTATGGCTGATGTAATGGTTTTGCCTACATCGGTTCCGATTCCTGTTATAAATAGTTTCATAGTTACAATTTAACCGCAAAGTTCGTGTTTTTTTGGAACACAGATTTGAGAAATTTGAGAAATCTAAAAAATTAACTTGCTTAACAAACGTAAAACTTCCGTGATTTCTTTTTCGGAATTGTAGGAATGCAAACAAAAACGCAATCTTTCTTGACCTTCTGGAACAGTTGGCGAAAGAATGGCTTTTACATCAAATCCGTTTTCTTGAAGTTTAGTTGCAATTGATTTTACCTTCTCGTTTCCAGGAATTATAGCACATTGAATTGCCGATTTACTGTAAACAAATAATGGTTTCAAACCCAACTGCATTTTTTCTTGATTGAACAATTGAATGTTATTTCTAAGATTTTGAATGGCTTCTTCTTCGGATTTTAAATGTTGGTATGCAATTAAAATTGTTGCGACTGAATGTGGTGAAAGTCCGGTTGTGTATATGAAACTTCGTGCAAAATTTACTAGATAGTTTTTTAATTCTTGACTTCCTAAAATCGCTGCGCCGTGACAACCTAGTCCTTTTCCGAAAGTCATGATTGTTGCAAAAACTTTATTTTGTAATCCTTGGCTTTGCACTAATCCTTGTCCGTAATCACCGAAAACTCCTAATGCGTGTGCTTCATCAACGACTAAATTGCAATTATATTTTTCGCAGATATTTACTAATTCTTCAAGATTTGGCGTGTCGCCGTCCATTGAGAAAACGGATTCTGTGACGATATAAAAGGTTTCGGGTTTCGAGTTTCGGATTTCGAGTTGCTTACTAATTACTTTTTCTAACTGTTCAAAATCATTATGCTGAAATTTATATGATTTTGCGTTACTCATTAAAATTCCATCACGGATTGAGGCGTGGCATAATTCGTCATAAAAAATTACATCATTTCGTTGCGGCACCGAACTGAAAAAACCAACATTAGCATCGTAACCTGAATTGAAAATTAAAGCGGTTTCCGATTGATGGAAATTGGCTATAAAATCTTCTGTGATTTGGTATAAATTGTGGTTTCCTGAAATTAATCTTGAACCTGTTGCACCGTTAATTTTTATATCGTTTTCTAAAAGATATTGGTGTGTTTGATTGAAAATTTCTTGGGAACGAGCAAAACCTAAATAATCATTAGAAGCAAAATCTATTAAATTATTGGAAACTGGTAATTTTCGTAAGGCATTGTTTTGCTCACGTTGTTGTAGTTTTTGGGTTAATGATTTTGGGAAGTTTTTCATCTACCAAAAATAAAAAAAGCCAAACAATAATGCTTGGCTTTCTTAATTTATTTTGAATTGTCTTAGTCGGCTAAAACAATTACTTTATTGTCTTTCATTTCGATTGTTCCTGAAGAAATTTCAAGAGTGTAGTTTTGTTCGTTTATTTTAGTAAACTTTTCTACTACTTCTTTTTCGAATTTAAAACTTGTTGCAGCAATTTTTACTGTTCCTTGCTTTAAGATAGAAACTATTGGTGCGTGGTTATTCAATATTTGGAATGAACCATCAACACCTGGTAAAGTTACCGAGGTTACTTCGCCTTTAAATAATGTAGCTTCTGGTGATACTATTTCTAAAATCATTTTATTTAATTTAGGATTCTGGATTTAGGATTTTCGATTTAGGAAATTCTTAAAATCCTAATTCTTTGATTCCTTAATCCTAATTCTTATGCTTCTGCTAACATTTTTTGTCCTGCTTCGATTGCGTCTTCAATTGTTCCTTTAAGGTTGAAAGCTGCTTCTGGCAAGTGGTCTAACTCACCATCAATAATCATGTTGAATCCTTTGATTGTATCTTTAATATCAACCAAAACTCCAGGAATACCTGTAAACTGCTCAGCTACGTGGAATGGTTGAGACAAGAAACGTTGTACACGACGTGCACGAGATACAGATAATTTATCTTCTTCTGACAATTCTTCCATACCAAGGATGGCGATGATGTCTTGAAGTTGTTTGTATTTTTGAAGGATTTCTTTTACTCTTTGAGCACAATCGTAGTGTTCGTTTCCTAAAATTTGTGGTGTTAAGATTCTTGAAGTTGAGTCCAATGGATCTACCGCTGGATAAATACCTAACTCAGCAATTTTACGAGACAATACTGTTGTAGCATCTAAGTGAGCAAATGTTGTTGCTGGTGCTGGATCGGTTAAATCATCTGCAGGAACGTAAACCGCTTGTACCGATGTAATAGAACCTTTTTTGGTAGATGTAATTCTTTCTTGCATCGCACCCATTTCTGTAGCCAATGTTGGTTGGTAACCTACCGCAGATGGCATACGACCTAAAAGTGCCGAAACCTCTGAACCTGCTTGTGTAAAACGGAAGATATTATCAACGAAGAAAAGTACATCTTTACCTTGATCTGAACCTGCGCCATCACGGAAATATTCTGCAATAGATAATCCTGATAAAGCAACACGAGCTCTTGCTCCTGGTGGCTCATTCATTTGTCCGAAAACGAAAGTAGCTTTAGACTCTCTCATTCCTGGTTTATCAACTTTGGTTAAATCCCATCCTCCATTTTCCATAGAGTGCATGAATTCGTCACCATATTTTATAATTCCTGACTCCAACATTTCACGAAGTAAGTCATTTCCTTCACGTGTTCTTTCTCCTACTCCTGCGAATACAGAAAGACCACCGTGACCTTTTGCAATATTGTTAATTAACTCCTGAATTAATACTGTTTTACCAACACCTGCACCACCAAATAATCCAATTTTACCTCCTTTAGAGTAAGGCTCAATTAAATCGATTACTTTAATACCAGTGAATAAAACTTCAGAAGAAGTAGATAAATCTTCAAATCTTGGAGCTGAACGGTGAATTGACATTCCGTTTTCGCCTGTTTTTGGCAAGTCTCCTAAACCATCAATTGCATCACCAATTACGTTAAAAAGACGTCCGTAAACATCTGCACCGATTGGCATTTGAATTGGATTTCCAGTAGAAACTACATCTGTACCTCTACTTAAACCATCTGTTGAGTCCATAGAAATGGTACGAACTGTATCTTCACCAATGTGAGATTGCACTTCAAGTACTAATAGTGTACCATCTTTTTTAGTGATTTCTAATGAATCGTAAATTTTTGGTAATTCAGCATCTTTACTGTTGAAAACTACGTCAACTACTGGTCCGATGATTTGAGAAACTTTTCCTATTGCTTTTGACATTGCTTATGTATTTATTTAATAGCGTTTTAGAAATGAAAAAATGATGTCATTTTTCAGAGTGCAAAGATAATTTTTCTAAATAGAAAATCAATAGTAAAAAGTGTTTTTTTATGTAAATTTTGATTTTTTTTCAATACAAGATCATAAAGATAAAGAAATCGATATTTTACATATTAAAAAACCACCAACCGAAGTTGATGGTTTAAACTAAAAGTGTATTTTTTTATTAGAAAGATGCTGGAAATAAAATTCTATAATCTCCTAGATTCACTCCTTTTAAATTAGAACCATAAGTTGTGTTAATTGCTTCTAGGAATTTATTAGCAATTAAAGCATATCCTCTTGGACTAGGGTGAACACCATCTAGAGAGAAACCGCCGCCAGAAACATAGTTAGAAGTTACATTAAATCCGCCACCACTAATTCCGCCGTTTGCAACTTGTACTAAGGTAGCATTTGCATCTACAAAAGCTAATCCTTTAGCCGTTGCCAAAGCTCTAATACTAGCATTATAAGCATCTGTAGCAGTTTTAACCTCTGCCGTTTCACTTGCCGTCAAGGTTGTACCATCTTGCATTGGATAAGAAACACCTACAGTATTAAATGGAGCTGGTGCACCAGCTTGAGTTGTTCCTATCACACCTCTAGCAGTTAATAAAATATAGTCTTTGTTGGGCAATGTATTCTTTGCATGTCTTGCTTGTCCGTAAATACTTCCTAAATATCCTGCAGTTTGCGCACCTAATGAAGGAGTTAAAGCTACAGTAATTTGAGCAGATATATTTAATAAACTTTCATCTTTTATTAATAAAGGATTAGCTTCAACTGTTGCTGAGTTTCCATCATCGGCAACTAATGTTACAAATCTTGTTGGTAAACCGTTGGCAGTTAAAGCAGCATTGATACCACCAAATAATTGATTTAATTGTGCCGCACTTGCTGCTGGCAATCCAGGAATTGGATTAGTAGGAACAGTGGTAAAGAAAGGAACAGAGGTAACATAAGGAATGTTAGCTACAACTCCTTTAGCACCATTTGCCGTTAGGTTTGTTAATAATGTATTATATACCGAACTAAAAACATTTGGGTCTGTAATATCGTTAGAACCATAGGTTGCAGGATTTAAATTTCCAGTTTGATTAATTCCTGTTCCTCCAGATGTTGCATAGCTTAAAACATCATTGTTTCCTATCCATAAAGAAAAGAAAGTCGGATTTTGAACAGTTGCGTCGTCAATAATCTTAGAAGTTGGTGAGGAAGCAAATCTAACATAGTAAGGATTTGCTTGTCCTGTTGCAACTCCTGCAACATTTCCATAACCTGCAGCTAGTAGATGAAAACTTTTAGCTCCTGGAACACCCATATTATTATAAGCTCCTGTTAAGTGATTTGTAATTTCTGTAGAAGGTGTTCCTGATACAGGAACTGGTGCCGCACCATTAAAATATAATCTTGGTCCTTGAATTTGTGTTCCACCAAGTAATAAACCTCCAACGTTGTCTGACATAAAAGGTATTTTAAATTCTCCACCACCAATCAATGAAAATTGCTGAGACAGAATATTGGTGTATGATGCTTTTTGCCCTTCAATAAAAAGTGCACTATCGCTGTATCCA
>NZ_JAYWFT010000070.1:0-2068 GCF_043778725.1 Flavobacterium sp.
AACTTATCACGGAAGCATCAACCCTTGCTATATTACCGCAATGAACGCTACTCCAACGGCATTATATATAAGAGGTCACGTTAGTAGTTGTAATCCTGGATCACCGATACCCAACAACGAAAATTATTATGGCAGTCTTAATGGGTATCAACCAACTGCTTTAGGTTGTATAAATACTTACCTATCTAAATTTAATATCGATGGGCAAAGAGAATGGAGTACTTACTATGGTGGTAATAATCTTGTTGGGGCAAATTCTGTAAAAACAATTGGAAATAAAATTTATTTTTCTGGTGAAGGTTCTGGGAATTTAATTACTACTACAGGTACATTTCAAGAAAATGCCTTAGGCGAAATACCTCCATATATTGTCCAATTCACAGATAATAGTACTCGCAATTGGGGCACATTTTGCGGATCAAACACTGGATTTCCAGCCAATGGTGGAACAAACCCAACTAGCAATCTCAATATTGATGGTTTGGGTGGAATATATCTTTCTGGTTCAACAGCATTACATACAAACATTGCTACAGCAGGTGCTTATCAAAGCAATTTAATAGGAGATTACAATGGTTTTGTTTGTAAGTTTAATGACCAAGGACAAAAAATTTGGGGAACCTATTATGGCGGTAACGCAACAGAATACAGCATGATTACCCACCCTTACAACAATAATTTTTATCTTGTTGGCACAACAACAAGTACAACAAGCTTAACAACACCCAATTGCTACCAATCAAATTTAGCAACTTATGATATAGACAATGGAACACCTAAAAACATTTTTATTGCACATTTCGAACCAATACCTTTAACGGTCAATACTTTCAACGAAAATTCATTTTCTATTTATCCAAATCCTAATAATGGTAGTTTCATGGTTTTATTAAAAAATGAAAATGTTGAAAACTATACAATAGAAATATTTGATGTTCTTGGCAAAAAGTTATTTTCTCAAAACTTGTATAACATTGAAAACAATATAAAAACAAACAATTTGTCTAAAGGCATGTACATAGCAAAAATAACAAACGCTGAAAACCTTTCATTTAACACTAAAATAGTAGTGGAGTAAAATCTTCTGCCAACACGGGTTTTGCGAAAAAGCGGGTTCGGTGCTACATTAACATTCACAATTATAATAAACATCAATAATAAAATAAACATCAGTGCATTAAATCCGCTTCTTCACAAAGCCCTGGAACGTTGGCAGTAATTTTACCGCAGAAACGAAAAAAAAGTGAACTAAAAATGAAAAAACTAATTTTAATATCTTTATTGCTTTGTCAATTTTCAATGTACTCTCAATTTTCTATTGGAAAAGATTACAAAAATTGCATCAAAGAGCTGAAAACATTTCTCTTAAAAAATGGTTATAATGAATTTACTCAAGAAAAAGTTCATCCAAATGACATTCACAAAGAATCTTTTTACATAAAACAATTATTTAAAGAAGAAATTGAAATTAACTATTTCACAAACAAATTTGGAAACGTAACAGAAATAAGTATAAATCCAACAACAAAAGAAAACCTAGAAAAATTAATTAAAATATTCAAATTGAAAACTTGGGAAAATAAAATTGTAGAATATAATGGAAAATCATACACACAATATAAAAAAGGAAATATAATGGTTGAGATAAATCCAGAAAATTATCTAAACATTTCCAAAAAGTAAAAATTATTATGAATTATAGCATCGGTGAAATTGTTAAATATGACGAAAGGAAAAGTGAAAACTTTATAATTTTAGCAACAAAAAATGAACCTCTAACAGAAAATTTTCTAAAATTAAAACAAGGAAAATATAAAATTGAAAATTTTAATGAAATTGCTAAAGAAGAAGTTTTAGTATCTAAAGGTTACGATTATACAATTGCGAAAATCGTAAATACAGCAAATGAAAATTTTGTAATAGAAAACAAGTTTATTAATGTTTGCGAAATCAACATTGAGTATTAAAAAAACTACTGCCAACAGCGGTTACAAGAAATGGCGAGAAAAGTGCTAAATTCACGTTTATTTTCCGCAAGAAATTTTATCTTAGCAGAAAATACGCAGTT
>NZ_JAYWFT010000071.1:0-13765 GCF_043778725.1 Flavobacterium sp.
GACTCGAACCTGTGTCCGCCGCGGCGGATAAGAGCCCGACGAGTTATTATTTTAGAATTAAGTTTTTAATAAACTCTCTTCCTGTTCCAGACTTTAGAAATTTTTCTCTTTTCATGGCTTCCGCTTTAGAAGAGAAAAATTCGATATGAATTACAGTCCAAGGTCTAAATTTTTTGGTATGTCCTTTTGTTCCTAAAACGTTATGCGATTTGAAACGTTCTATGAGGTTCGATGTAAAACCGGTATAGTTTTTATTGAATTTTTCAGAATATAAAATGTAAACCACAAATTCATCCATGATAGAAAGTTTTTAAAAACAAAAAAACCAGCTTTTTCTGAAGCTTTTATAGTAGTTTCGCACTGGCGGAGACTCGAACCTGTGTCCGCCGCGGCGGATATGAGCTCTCCTAATTTGTGTCTACAACCTGAATAAAGCTTCCTTAAAGCTAAGATAAATAAAAAAAGCTTCAGATTTCTCTGAAGCTTTCTAGTAGCGGGAACAGGACTCGAACCTGTGACCTTCGGGTTATGAGCCCGACGAGCTGCCTACTGCTCTATCCCGCGATGTTTCGAGTGCAAAGATACAATGTTTATTTACATCTGCAACTATATTTTATTATTTTTTTGTTTTTATTGTATTTAACTGAAAATGAATTACTTAAAATATATTTTTTTTTTGATTTATGCTTTTTGATTTGTAAACCGTTGTTTCTTACTGCTAAAAAAAGTTGTGCTTTGGCTTTATTTTATAAAAAAAACTGTTGTAATTGGTAAATGATCCGATATTTTTCGAGCTTCTTGTAGTGTATTGAAGGAATTATAAAACAAAATTGCTTTGCTGTTTGCTATTTTAATCTTTGTTGTATTGTACCAAATGTTATCAAACTCTGATGCCAAACAGTTTTCGTTCTTACATTCTTTCTTGAGTGATGTTTTTTGATTTTCTAATGCGCAGTTGTACCCCATTTTTCGCAACGGAATAAAAACCGTGTGCGATTGCGGACAATTGAAATCTCCCAAAAAAACCAAATTAAGATTTGGATATTCTGCAGGTAGGAATTTGAAGTATTTAATTTCGGTTTCGGGTTGTTTACTTTTAGTTATCGCATGAAAATTGGCTATTGTTACTTGTTTGTTATTGTACTCGAAGGTGCAATAAAACGGTTCGCGGTCAATTTCGAGATTGTATTTTTGTTCTAACCATGCGGCACCAATTTTTTTGACTTTAGCCGTTTTCCACAAAAAAGTATAACGCTCGGTTTTGTATGCACTGCTTGTTGTTGGGTCACTAATGGTGTACTCCCATTTGGTACCTTTTCTATTAAGTTCATCCGCTAGTTTTGCTACTGCTTGTGCACCACCATTGCCTGCAACAACTTCTTGCAAAGCCACAATGTCATAATCTTTGACTGTATTGGCAATAAAAGTTATAGTAGAATCTGATTTGGATTTACCAAAGTTCTCTAGGTTCCATGATAGTAGTTTTACTTGGGAGAAAGCTTGACCAGCTACAAAGAGTAGTACTAGAAGTTTTTTTGTTATCAAAATGCTGTTCATTTTAGAGTTTTATTGATATTCGCATATTGCGGTGTGTTATGTTTTATTGATTGAATGTTGTATATTATATCTTATATCGCGATAAATGATATATAATTGCATGACAATGTTTTATAAAACAATATTGGGTAGGGTATATGCGATATTATATTTTATTACTTTTTGTCCTATTTAGTATTCTCTTTTATTATGTTATGAATACAAGCGACTTCGCAGAGCATTATTTCTTTTGAGTTTATAATTTTTTAAATACGGATCTATTGCCATCATAAAGGTTATTTTTCCACCGTATTTTCAAATTCTTGTTTAAACTCTTCCACACTAATTACAGTATCATAAAGTCCGATTTTTTCTTCTGGATGTTTATTGATTCCCGAATAAGATAAACTTGCATCTTCATATCTTTTGAAACCACCAACTGCCAAATTCATATGAGCATTATTAAAAACTCCAAGACTTACAAGTAATTCAAAATCTTTTACATTCAAACCTGTTACTTTTTTAAATAATGCCGGCTCAAGTTGCGTAATTACATCTTTCAAACTTCGCTCACGATAATCAGTTAAATACATAAAAACTGGAATTCGCGTAGCGAATTTTATTAGTTTATCTTGTATTTCTTTTCTTTTATTTTTATATTCTTTTTCTTCATCAGTAAGTTCTTTTTTCTGTTTTGGTGTTAATTCTTTTTCGTTTGCTTCGGCTTTTGTTTTTTTTATAGATTCCGATTTATTTATAATGGTTTCAATATCTTGATTTAAGTTTCTAAATCCTTCAATACTCTTTAATGCTTCCATTGCTTCTTTGCTATTCATTAATCTTTGCAAAGTTATATTATCAACATTAACTAAAGATGCGTGTTCCCATCTTTTCGCAAGTAGTGTTGCTGTTGTTCCTTTAAAAGCATAATCTAAAACATCAATTGCACTTAATTCATTCATTGAACTGCCGTCATATGCTAATATTGGTAAAAAATTTATAAATTCTTGTACATTTTTTTCAAAATTATTTTGATTAGTATTTAATTTACAACTATAATCAGCAATTTGTCGCAATGCTCTATTTGGTGCAAAATCAAAAACATAACATTCGTGTTTTATAATTTCTTCTCTATTTGGTGCATTTTTATCAGGATTTTTTATTGTCCAAGGCGTTTGAACTCTAAACATTGCTTGAAAATAAGTTTCAGGACTTGATGAATTTCGTAACATAAAAATCCCTGTCCAAGGTTTTACAGAAACACCAGTTGTTAGTTTTCCGCAAGATAATGTTATTGTTTTAGTTTGTAATGGATTGGCTAATGCTTTTTCGACTGGTTTTAACGCTTCAACTCCAATTCCTGCGCTTGTTCCTGCACAAACAATTACATTATAATCGTGATAAAATTTATTTTGTTTTTGGTCAATCAAATTTTTCATTGCGTGACAAGAGGCGACAGTTGGCAAAAACCAAAATGTATGTTGCAAAACATTCAATAATCGAGTATCAGAAAATGGCATTGGTGGTTTTTTATGACCCATTTTTAGATTGTCAATTGTTGTTTCAGCAAGATTACCACGAATTAAATCTAACCATTTCTGAACTTCGTTTTCGTATTTGAATTTTGCGTGTTCTTGTTCGCCATCGGCGGAAAAGAAAACATTCAAATCAAATTCGTTAAACTCGCCTTTCATTGCAATTTCTATTATTGCATCAGGCATTCGGTAAGTTAACATTACCATTCTTGGTAAAGATAAATATGGATTTTTATCGCCTTTCCACTCTATTTTTGCTTTTTGTTCGTCAGAATAGGTCCAATTAAAAATTTGGTCTTCCAAAAATTCTCCTGAACTTATTGCCCTAAAAGGCGTTCCGGATAAATATAAATAATAATCAGTTGTAATTGGCATGTTACTTTCGTCGAAATAATCCATACCAAAACCTTCTGCAAATTCTTGTTCTCGTTTGCTTTCTGCCTCAAAAAGTTCTTTGGCGTTTTCTCGCCACGCACCATAATGATATTCGTCAAATGCTACACAGTCCCAGTTGGTTGTGTGAACCCATTCGTTTTTAGATTTAATTCCGCCTGCGGAATTTTTGCCCAATAAATCTTGAAAAGAACCAAAAAACACAAATGGTTTTTTAGTGTCTATATTCTCAAAACTCAAATCGTCTTCTTTGTTTGAAACAAATTGCCAACCGTTGAAATCTAAATGCGATTCTAAATCTTCTTTCCACGCACTTTGAACCGCAGGTTTAAAGGTTAAAACCAATATTTTTTTCCAACCCATTTTTTTGGCTAATTGATAGGTTGTAAATGTTTTGCCGAAACGCATTTTTGCGTTCCACAAAAAATGCGGAATTTGGTCTTTATTTTCTTTTTTAGAACTCTTGAAATAGGCTTCAGTTTTGTTAATTGCTTCGGTTTGTTCTGGGCGAAGCCCAAAATCTAGCGTTCTTTTTTCTTCGTTTACAACGCCAGTTTTTATTTCAAGAATACACGCTTTTACTTCTTTCAATGCACATTCAAACCATTCGCCGTTTATGTGTTTTACTTTTTTTGAATTAAGTAATTTATGAATGTCTTTGTCTGTAAAAAGTGTTCCATCGTTGCGAATTGCCAATTCTTCGAGTATAATTTCATAACTCATATTTGGCAATTTTACAGGATATTGAGCGGCTACTCTTTCTACGGCAGTTTTAGTGGTATAGCCTACTTTTATACAATTAGCAAAACGAGTATCGGTATAGCAATATACTTTTGGAATGCTTTTTTCAGGGAAATAGTTTTTACTCATTTTGTTACTTTGGATTTACTTTGCAAATAAAAAATCTTTTAAAATCAATAGCTTATGTTGTTTTTGGATTTACTTTGCAAATAATATTTTATCTATTCATTGTTGGCTATTGTGTTCTCTATGTTTAAAAAAACAATAAAAATCATCATTCTTTTTTTAAATGTTGATTGAATCGACATAGATTGAAAGTATGTCGAAATAAATTAAAAAAATCGACATAGATATGCTAAGTGTTTATTCAATCGACATATCATTTTTTTTAATTATTTTGATAAAACTTCAATTAATTTTTTGTTTATATAATATATTTCATTACCAATTTTAAGTGAAGTTAGTAAGCCGTCGGCTTCTAGTTTTTTCAAATACTCACTCGCTGTTTGTCTTTTGGCAATATTATGATCTTCTAAAACTTTAATTTTTATGTATGGATGACTAAATAGCAAATCAACCAACTCTTTTGAATAGGAAGATTTAAGCACCTCTTTAACTCTTATTTCTGCATCAACTTTTAATTCCAAAATGGCGTTGATTTTTCTTAAAGTCATTTCAGATGTTTCTGCAACTCCGTTTATAACAAACAAAACCCATTCTTCCCAATTATTATCTTCGGTAATTGATTTTAGCAACCGATAATAGTTTGATTTGTTTTGTATGATATAATGACTAAGATATAAAACAGGTAATCCCAATAATTCTTGCTGAATAAGATATAACACATTCAATATTCTTCCTGTTCGTCCGTTGCCATCGCTAAAAGGGTGAATAGCTTCAAACTGATAATGGATTAATGCCATTTTAATCAATGGGTCTAAATCAGAAAACTCGGAATCATTGATAAATATTTCCAGTTTTGATAATTTATCTCGAATTAAATTTTCGCCTTCTGGTGGTGTATATACGATTTGATTATTAGTAGGATTTCCTAATTTTGTTCCTGTATTTTTACGAATATTTTCAGACGAACCACGCAGACGCTGCATTAAACCTACTAATAAATTGGTTGTTATCAAATTGTTTTTTTTCAATTCTTCAATTCCCCAATAAATGGCTTCTCGGTATTGTAATACTTCTTTGGCAGCTTGGTTTTTTATAGCATCACCCATTAAAGTTGCTTTATACAGCTCATCTTGGGTAGTTACAATATTTTCGATGCGTTAGACTCTTTACTTTCTTGTAGCACTATGGTGTTTAATAATAATTTAGGATAAGGCAAGGTTTGACAATACCCTTTCAATTCTGCCAATAACTTATTTGCCCTGATGGTAGCTTTGAATATAGCAGTGGTTTCCAAATTGTTTTTGGGAGGTAAATCAGGTAGGCTATTGTATGGTAATTCTCTATTGAATTTTGACATAATTAAATATTTTATTCATTGTCTTCGTTTTTTCTATTTCCCATTAATTCGGTTGCCTTAATTTTTGAATCTATAAACTCCCATTCTTCTGGATTTATTCCCCACTTTTTACACAACATTTCATCAGTATATATTCCATCGTAAGTTCCTAAATCAGGAATAAGTGCGAAATTTTGTTTCGTAACGTGTTGTGAAACAACTGTTTGAAGTAAAAGAAATCGAACAGTTTTTGTAAATAAGTACGATTTAAAAGATTTTGTTTCTGCTTCTGTCGAAAAAGCTCCAGCAACAATAAACGATTCGGTGCAACATTCGTTTGGTTTTGCTAGTTTAGTATTACCATCGTAATAAAATCCTATTGGTTTTGAGAAATCTGTTTGCCCAGCAATTGGAGCAGGTGGAACCAATAATTTCCATTTATTAAGTAAGTTTTTGTCATCGCTTACATCTTGTTCACGAGCAAATTGTAATCCGATTTTTTGTGTGTACCAACAAGGAATTCCTTTTTTTGTTGGTGTATAATTAGTTGGTAAACCAAATGGCTTTCTTGATGAAACTAAATCATTTAAAAATTTACTTTTTATACCGTGTTGCAATTGTACTTTTCGGATAATTGGAATTGCTTTACTTTGTCTAATTAATATTGGAAATTCGTCTAATGCTCGTTCTAATTTTACAATTTCGTCGCTTTTAAAATTGGTAATTTCGCATAATCCTTCATTGTCTTTATCCCAAAGAAAATAACATATTCCGCCAGCAACATCTACACCTGGAAATACTTCGTTAGAATTTTCAAAATCTACGATTTTGCGTATTTTTTTATCCCCAAGCATTTCTGCTCTAAATTCGTCTAAACCTTTTCCGCCTGCATACCAACGAGCAGGAATAATCATTGATAAATATCTTGGATTTAACTTTTTGGCTTGTTGAATAAATTTTTGATAAATTGGCTTTGCACTTTTTCCGTGTCCATCATCACTTAATTGATAAGGAGGATTTCCTATAATGACATCAAATTTCATTTTTTTAAATATTTTTTCGGGATTGTTGGTATGAATAAATTGGTAAGCATAAGTTTCTAATGCTTCTTCTCGGTCATAAACTTCTTGACTTGCGTTGCAAAAAGTACATTTTCCATTTTTCCAAGTATGATTTACTTTATCAAATAATATATTTCCTTTTTCGTTGGTAAATGTTTCACAAATAGAGTATTTGCTATTTGCTATTTTTGAGCAATACAAACTTCTACGGCTCAATAATGAAGTCAATTCAGTTATAGCAATACCAAATAGTTGTTTATTAAAAATGTGGTTCAATCTTTCTTGTTGGTCTGGAAATTCTTTTTCTAAACCTTTCATTAATCGTTTTGCAATTTCTCGCAAAAATACGCCAGATTTACTCACAGGATCAAGAAAAGCCGTTTTTGAATTACTAAATAAGTCTTGTGGTAAAATGTCCAACATTTGGTTTGCCAAATTTGGTGGCGTAAAAACTTCATCATTGCTCAAGTTAGCCAAACAAGTTAATACATCAGGATTGTAATTGGTTTCAATCATTTTCGGCTATTTTTAAAAAATGTTTCAAAGGAAATTCTGCAACTGGTTGCGGAATAAAAACTGGCTCTTTATGGTCTGAAAATAAATTCATTTCGTTATCGTCAAACTCTACGTTTTCGAGTAATTTATCTAATTGAAAATCTCTTCGTTTTAGTAAACTTCCGTTTACTGCGCTCCATTCTGAAAACGTTATTGGGTTTCCCAATATAGTTTTCATTGTTAAAGCATCGCCCCAAATTATATTTTTTGATAGAATGAATTGAGCCGATTTTAAAAAATCTTCGTTGAAATCTTTCTTGTAATGGTTTATATAATATTTTGTAAAAATTCCTAACAATCTATCTCGGCAAGCGTTTACATTATCTTCAAGAATATCTACACCGTAAATACTCGAAATTGCTGTAACTGCATTTCGTTCATATTCGAGTTGGCTTTTTTTGTAACGAGTTTCGACAACTTTTAGTTTTCTTTCAAGAATTTCTACTAAAAAGTTTCCAGTTCCACACGCAGGTTCAAGAAATCGAGAATCAATTCTTTCGGTTTCTTGTTGTACAAGGTCGAGCATAGCATTTACTTCACGTTTGTTTGTAAAAACTTCTCCGTGGTCAGTAACTCTTTTTTTTGTTTTAACTTGCGCTTCTTCTATTTCTCTACTCATTATATATATCAAATACTTTAAGATAGCGAAGTTAGTTTTTTTTAATTAAGTATTTAATTTTTAATATAATTTCATGACATTAACATAATTAATGTCATGAAATAAATGCCTTAACTACTCTGTAAATTCAACTAGATAGGCAGAACAAGTAATTGTAATTTTTGAATAGAATGGAAAAAATCCATTAATATGTTTATCATAAGTAATATAAACAACTGCTTGCGAATCTTTTAAATTGGCATTTTCCATCATGTTGTTTTTTGCCTTCTCAAGCAATGCACGATTGGCAGAACCTCCAATTCCACAAATGTATTTATTGGAAGATTCGCCACTTACCTTTCTGACAATTTTGAAATTTTTTTTGGTTAATTCTACATTCGTTTGGCTAAGATTACCATTTCCCATAACTGAAGCACTACCACCACAACTTGTTATTAAAAACATTAGTGATAAAACTAAAAAGCATAATACTCTTTTCATAAAATATTTATTTATTAATTATTTCCTACTCTATTCTGGCTTTTCGGTTCCGCCATAAATAAATCTTCACCTATTTAAATCCTTTATCCATCCAAAGCATCGAAATGATACTTACACAGCACATATTTAAAATAATATTCTTCTACACATGTGGCTTTCATGAGTGAAACAAACTCGTTTAGTGGCACATTGAAGTAGTGGTGAATTACTTCTAGGATAAATTCTATTTCTAATATTTCGTTTATTTCATCATATCCTATTGCCATTATATTGGTGGCGTTTACTGGAAATCTATTCATGGCTTTGACGCTATTTTGGTTTTTTCTTTAAATCCATATATTAAAAATAATGCAGCTATAATTATATCTAGCGGCATCCAAATGATTTTTTGATACAAGTAAATGGGAACTAAAGGATTGAATAAAATGAGAATGATAATAAAGGCCATTCCAAGTAAATTGACGTCTTTCTTTACTTCGTTAACGAGTATAACTAGTGCGCCTAGTGTTATCAATATTCTTAGTAAGGTGTAATAACCTATGGGCATTTGAAAGCAAGCAATTATTAGAAATGCAGCACAAAACATGCATAATATTTTCATTTTTTTAGTTTTAGTTTTACTTGGGGTCAAACTTATTGTGATTTTTTACCGATTCCTTACGGTAAACCGTAACGAGGTAAAAAAAACTAAAAAAAATTGATGTAATTGTTCTAGTTCTGCACAAACACAATGATTTGAAGTGCTTTAGAACTTTTGTAATTGATGAATGATTTTATAAAACAAGAAATATTCTTACATAAAACACATTGAAATTGTATTTTAGTACTGATAATGATACTTTTATAAAATAAATATAAAATTGTGATTATACTATTCCTAAATCTTTGGCAATAGCAATTAAATGGATGGTATTATTGGCCTTAAAATAGTCTTTTAATTTGCCTATTCTTTTCTCTATCGTGCTTTTACTGTTGGGTTCTATACCCAATTGTTTAAATTTTAAATCCATTTTTTCTTGTGAAACACCAATAGAAAGTTGCTTTATAAGTTGAATATCGTAACTGTCAATTTCATTAACGGTTTCATCTTTAAGGATATGTTCCATTTCGGGCGAAATATAGGTAGTGTCGTCTTGGCAGAGTTTTTTTATGGCTTTTTTAAGTTGGCTTATGCTTCTTCTTCCTTTGGCTACAAACCCATTTACTCCGTAGTTTTCAAAAAGTGATTTTATAAAAAAAGCTTTGTTCTCTATAGAATGTACAATAATTTTCAACTCGGGCTGCTCGTTTCTTGCCCAAGCAATTAATTGATCACCTTGTGCTAATTTAATTTTTCTGTTGTCTTGTATAAAGGATAAATCGGTAATTAGAAGATCAAACGGCTGGTTGTCTAACAGCGCTTTTCTTATTTTTATTTGGGCATCATCGCAGTATTTGGCATGGTGAATTTCGGTTACTCCAATTTCACTTAATACTTGCATTACTGCCAAATTAATACTGTCAAAATCTTCGGCTATTATTACTTTTTTAAACATTGTAGGTTATTTTAAAACGGTTATTTTAGATTTGAATCCTTTATTGGTTTCCGATTCAAATGTAATGCTTCCTTTTATTGCCAGAATACGGTTTTCCGCATTTAACAAACCTTTTTTTAAATTTAACATTTCAGAACTTCCTATTCCGTTATCAGAATAGCTTATTTCTATAGTCTTTCGGTGGTTTTCTAGTTTAATCACTACTAGGGTACTTTGACTATGTTTTTTCATATTTACCATTAATTCTTGTAAAACTCTATAAACAGCAATTTTTGTTTCTCGCTTTACTTTGCTCCAGTCTAAGGTATTGCTGTGGTTAATAATGACGTTTACATCTTTGCTGTTATAATTGGAAAGCATAGCTTTCAAATAGGATTCATAGTTGTTGCCCGTTTCAATTTCGCTGTTTTCGCTAGATATATTTCGTGTTAAAGTATATATCTTATCAAGATTTTCTACTAGATATTCTTTCTTGTTTGGATCATCAAGATTTTGTGTATCTGCATAAGTCATAATATTAAAAACATCATTTGCTAATTCATCATGTAGCTTTTTAGAAATTCTAGTCTCTGTAGTGTAAGTTATAATTTGTAATTTTCGTTTGTTTTTAGATTTATAAACTTTTATTGAAAGAATAAATATAACAATAATTAGGAGTAGTATTATTATCAAGATCTGTTTCTGAATTTTGTATTTCTCGGTTTCTTGTAGCGCTTTTTTCGAATCGTATTTAATCTTAGAAAATTGATTTTTATCCATTTGCCTAACTTTAGCGATGCTATCGGATAACTTTATTTGCTTCAAGGCAAAATTCTTGGTTTCTGTTGGCGCGCTACTCATTATTTGAAACTTTAATGCTTCAATTCTATCGTCGGGACTATTAATTGCCGATGCTGCTACGTATGCTTTCTGTGCAAATTCCTTACTTAACGTAGGATTCTTTATTTGATAATATTCGCCCAAATGCATGTAGGAAGCAATTAACTCGGAGTCGTCTTTACTACTTTCTCTAATTGTTAATGCTTGGTTTAAATAAATTATAGATTGCGGATTATTGAGTTTGAAATAAGCATAGCCTAGATTGTCTATAACTTTGGCATAGGTTACTTTATTATTTATTAAACTATCGTTATTAAGTATTGTTTTTAATGTAGTAACTGCTTTGTCATATTTTTTAGATTCTATGTAATTGTAACCAATATTATTGATGATAATATTTTTTTCGCTTTCTACAGAAGTGCCTTTTAGTGATAAATTATAATATTTAAATGCCAATTGCAAGTCGTTTTGCTCTTGATATGCAAGTCCCAAAAGATTGTAAACACCAGTTTTATTACTATAATTGGGATGAATGTCAAGGATTTCTGTTGCCGTTGTTTCGCTTCCAGAAAAATCACATTTAATCTGTTCAATCATAGCCATGTAGTATAGCGCGTAGACTATTCTATCTTTATCCTCTTTTTGGCAAATTTGTTTTGCTTTATAAAAATAATAAAAAGAACTGTCAAATTGTTGTGTTGCGTATAATGCTATTGCTTTTTTAATTGCAACATCATAGTTTACAATGCTTAATTTTTCATCATTTTTTTTATTGGAACAAGCCACAAAAAAATAGGTGCTGAGAAGCATCAGAAAAAAAATCGGAAAACGGAACTTTTTAAGAATCATTTTCCGAAATTATAGCTTTAAATTAGAATAGAAAAATAAATTTTTACTAATTATGGATGTGGCGGTGGCGGTGGCGGAATTTGTCCTCCTTGACCTCCAGTTTCTGTAGAGTCACCAATAAAAAGGGTTTTGGCAAAATCATTTTTAATTTTGCTATTTTCTTGTAAATTAGGTTGTGATGAAAAATCGGAATCACTGGTGCACGATACTGTAATCTTAGCAGCTACCAAGAGTACAATAAAAAATAATTTTCTCATTGTTAATTGTTTTAAAAATTAGACATAATTGTGGCTGTCGATTTTTTTCGAAAGCAGGAATAACAGTTTTTTACTGCTACTTTTATTGAGTACTCAATGGTTTTAGGGAAGTAAGCGGAAGTCGTAGAAGCAATTAATTATACTTCCCAGAAATAAAAATCACTACTACGCTGTGTCGCTTTTTAGAACTAGTTTTGTACATTTGTTCCTATCGCGAAATAGAACAAGAACTAATTCTGAGGCAAAGAAATATGGTTTTTGACTGAGTGTTTACAAGGAATTCCTGAAATTCCTAGTATTCCAAATGATTCCTAAAAAATCCTAATATGATCACTAACTACAATCGGCTTGAAGAATATAAAAAAGAAATTAAAGCAAAATATGAGCTTGAGAAAACAGCAATTTATTCAAGCTTTTTATTGCAACCTTCAAGAGCTCAGTTGAGAAAACTATGCATTGAACGATTTAAAGAGAATAAAAAAACAGACGATTTATTGAGTTTCAATTTGTTCTTTGGATTTGAATTTTCATCAGACAATTTAAATAAGTTAAAGGCTCAAACAGATAAATTTAGACCTATAGAAACTTTTCTAAAAGGCGAAACCGATCTAATGGATCTTGAAGGAATAAATCTTGCGGCTATTCTTGTGGACTTTAATAGAAGACCTTTCACAAAATATTGTAAAACCGAAAGCGAAACATACTTGATTGAAAAAGTCGAAAAGAATTTAGATAGTGAAATGACAACCAAGAATGGTCCTAAAAACAAATTGAAAAAAAAAATAGGGATTGGAATGCTTTGTTTGTTTGGTTTATTTTCTACAAGTTATATTGGGAAAAATTTTATTGCTTCCTCCTATAAGTGTATGCAGTGGACAGGAGATCAGTATGAATTAGTTGATTGTGAAAATGAAAAAAAAGGTATTGGAAGCTTTTATGAAGTTAAGCCTTATGATGCAAATACATTCGAATTGAAGAGAATTGAAATAAGTGACACAACAACATTCTTTAAATATGGAAAGCCACAAGTGTGGTATCATAAAATGAATAATGAAATAGAATATTTTAATACCGATGGAAAACATCCTGTAACCTCTAAAGATTTAAAACCAATTACAAAATATATGATTAAAACACATTTAAAAAACATTAAAAGACATAAATAGAGAGTATAAAAAGATTTTTTTTCAAATTTATAAATGTCATTTATTTCTATTTCAAATTACTTTTAGTTAAAATCATAAGGTTGGTAATTTGAATTATTAATACTACCTTTGCCAAAAATATAAAAGCACTAATATTAAGATTTTTTAGAAAGCAAATAATAAGCTAAAAAATTTAATTATCACAGAGAATGAGACTAATAAACAATTTCATTTTACTTATAAAAGGCTTTTACTATATTAAAATTATTTTATGAAAAGAGTTGTTGAGTACAGAAAATTATTGGAAGTTGACAAGAATGTAACTTTGAAAGAATTGAAAACTATTTACAGAAATAGCATGAAGGATAATCATCCTGATAAATTTGTAAATGACGAAGCAGGAAAGCTTGCTGCAGAAGAAACTAGCAAGAATATTATTGGTGCTTACCACTTCTTGGTAAGTATTTCTAACGAAACGATAGAAAAGAATTTACCTGAATATCAAGAAACAATTAATAACTTTAATATTCTTGACTTTAGATTAGAGAAACAAACTTTATTAATCACTCATTTAAATGGTGTTTCATACGAATATATTGGTGTTCCTAGAAATATTTATGTAAAAATGGTTAATGCTGAATCTCCAAACCGTTTTGCAAAACGTCATATCTATGGAAATTTTATCTATAGAAAATCTGGAGAAGGTACCGAAGAATAATTTTTCATTATATAAAAAAAAATCCGCCAATTGGCGGATTTTTTTTTATATAATGAAAAA
>NZ_JAYWFT010000072.1:0-5507 GCF_043778725.1 Flavobacterium sp.
TTGATTGGTTTGACCATATTTAAGATAAGTAGAAATCCCCTCATTGGTAAACGGGCTTTTACTTGTCATAAATAAAATTCCGTTAAATGCATTTGCACCATATAATGCTGATGAAGCGCCAGGTAACAATTCAACATTTTGTACGTCTATTTCTGAAACACCTATTAGGTTTCCTAATACAAAGTTCAATAGCGGAGAAGAATTGTCCATACCATCTACTAATTGCATAAATCTTGTGTTAGCAACCGTTGCAAATCCACGAGTATTGATAGACTTAAAAGACATACTACTTGTGTTCATTTGCACTTCCTTTAGATTTTCTAATCCATCATAGAAAGTAGGAGAGGCTGTTTTTTTAATGTCTTTGATGGTCATTCTTTCAATAGTAACTGGCGATTCTTTAACTCTTTCTGGAGTTCTAGAAGCAGAAACTACAATTTCATCAAGCTGCGTGTCCTCATTTTGCAATACAACATCTGCTTTTTGAGTAGCTGAATTAATTTGAATTTTTTGAATTGCAAATCCAATACTTGTCACCTCGATAGTAAAAGGTGGCTTTTTGGTAACTTTAATAGTGAATTTTCCATCACCATCAGTAACAGTTCCTGCAGATTCGCCAACAACTTTAATGTTTGCGCCAGGAATTGGTTCGTTCTTACTGTCTTTTACCGAACCTGAAATTGAAGTTTGTGCAAACGAAATGCTGCAAAAAAACAATGTCAAAATAAAATAATAAATCTTCATTAGGTTTGATTTTTGTTGGTTTAAGTAGCCAAAATACAAATAATTTTTATATTAATAAAAAAAGTCGCTATTATTTTCACAATTAATAATCATTCCGTCTCTTTACTATTTATTTGACATTTATGTTTTAATTAGCTTTTTATTAACTTATTGTTAAATTTATAAAAAATACTATGCATACATATAAAATTTATAAAAATAATTGCATTAATCTCAAATAAAAATAATTTTATATAAAATAAAAAAAGCGAGAAATAGATCTCGCTTTTTTTATTTTTATGTTGTGTTATGGGTTATTCTACAGTTACAGACTTTGCCAAGTTTCTTGGTTGATCTACATTACAACCTCTCATTACGGCAATATGATAGGACAATAATTGCAATGGGATTGTGGTTAATAACGGTGAAAGTGCGTCTGAAGTTTCAGGGATTTCAATAACATGATCTGCTAGTTCTTTAACTTGTGTATCACCTTTAGTTACTATTGCAATAATTTTACCGCTTCTAGATTTAATTTCTTGAATATTGCTAACTACTTTATCATAATGACCTTGCTTGGGAGCAATGACCACTACTGGCATTTTTTCATCAATTAGGGCAATTGGTCCGTGTTTCATTTCGGCAGCTGGATAACCTTCTGCATGAATATAAGATATTTCTTTTAGCTTTAATGCGCCTTCTAATGCAACTGGAAAGTTATAACCTCTTCCTAGATAAAGACAATTAGGTGCATCTTTATAAATAGATGCTATTTCTTTAGCAATATCGTTTGTAGAAATCAATGCTTCTGCTACTTTTTCTGGAATAACTTCTAGTTCTTGCAAGTATCTATGAAAATCAGAATTAGACATCGTTCCTTTAGCTTTAGCTAGTCGAAGCGCAATCATTGTTAAAACCGTAATTTGTGTTGTAAATGCTTTTGTAGATGCTACGCCAATTTCTGGTCCGGCATGAGTATAAGCACCAGCATGAGTTTCTCTAGAAATTGATGAACCTACAACATTACAAACTCCAAAAACAAAGGCTCCTTTTTCTTTGGCTAATTTTATTGCAGCTAAGGTATCTGCTGTTTCACCTGATTGCGAAATGGCAATTACTATATCTTTACTTGTAATGATTGGATTTCTGTATCTAAACTCGGAAGCATATTCTACTTCGACTGGTATTCTTGCAAATTCTTCAATTACATATTCTGCTACCAAACCTGCGTGCCATGAAGTACCGCAAGCAATTATTAAAATTCTGTCTGCATTAAGAAATTTTTCAATATTATCTTCAACACCTGCCATTTGAATTATACCGGTATTGGCATGAAGCCTTCCTCTATAAGTGTCTTTTATAACATTTGGTTGCTCATAGATTTCCTTAAGCATAAAATGCTCATATCCACCTTTTTCAATTTGCTCTAAATTCATTTGTAATTCCTGAATATAAGGATCCACTAATGAATCATCTTTTATTTTTCTTATTTTTAATGGCTTATTCAAACGTACAATTGCCATTTCTTCGTCTTCAAGATAAATAGCATTTGAAGTATATTCAATAAACGGTGATGCGTCTGATGCAATAAAAAACTCATCTTCACCAACTCCTATTGCTAATGGACTTCCTAAACGAGCCACCACAATTTCATCTGGTTTCATTTTGTCAAAAACACATATTGCATAGGCACCAACGACTTGGTTCAAAGCTACCTGAACTGCTTTTCCTAATTTAAGATTTTCTTTTTTCTGAACTTCTTCTATTAGATTTATTAAAACTTCAGTATCTGTATCCGATTTAAAAGTGTAACCTCTTTTTATTAATTCTTTTTTTAATGGCTCATAATTTTCAATAATACCATTGTGAATTATTGATAAATTACCCGAATTAGATAAATGTGGGTGCGAATTGACGTCATTTGGAACTCCATGTGTTGCCCATCGAGTGTGTCCCATTCCTATGGTTCCATTTGTTGTAATTTCTTTAGAGGCCTTAGCTTCTAGATCTACTACTTTGCCTTTTGTTTTGGAAACTTTTAAATCAGTTCCGTCAAAAAGCATTACGCCTGCACTATCATAACCTCTATATTCTAGACGTTTCAATCCTTTTATAATAATAGGATATGCTTCTCTGTATCCAATATATCCAACAATTCCACACATAAATTCAGGGTATTTAGTTAGTCAGGTTTTGTATAATAAATTTCTAATTTTATTCTTTTATCGTAATTTACGTCACCAACAGATAAATTGCTTCCATAAAGAACCGTTCCAAGTGGATTAGCAACAGACATTG
This sequence comes from Flavobacterium sp., assembly GCF_043778725.1. GTDB lineage: Bacteria > Bacteroidota > Bacteroidia > Flavobacteriales > Flavobacteriaceae > Flavobacterium. The sequence goes on from NZ_JAYWFT010000072.1 coordinate 3,022, forward strand.
ATGGTACTAGTTTTAATGATCTAGTAACAACAGTTCCAGTTTTATTAACTTGTTGATAAGGAATTGCATTTTTAATAGTCATATTGCTTACATTTCCAATGTTTTCGGTAACTACTAACCCTAGCATTACATTGGTTGAGTCTTTTGTTACATCTGTGTTTCCACCATTTTTCACTAAGCTTCTTATGTAATTGGTAATTCTTACTTTATATTTGGTTACTGTTCCACTAGTTTCTTTTTCAATAATACCACCATGTACTAATTTATTGAATTTTGAGCCAGAAGCAGATGTAGATAAATCTGTATAATAATCAATAAGTGGCCTATTGTTTCTTAAATCGTAAAGATAAATTCTATTGGGCTGATTTTTAAATGGAGTTGAAGCGTCACTTGTTTGGTTGGGCATAGCGCTTTTATCGATATAAAAAGTTAGACTTGCATCGTTAATTAACCATTTTTGTTGTCTCATTCTGGTTAAATCTGGTGATGCATTGTTAGATTTTCCGTCAAAAAGTTTAATTACAGACATTGATCCTTGACCTCCTTTTAAATATATTTTCGAATCGCCATTTGCAACATCTGGTGTTATTGGATTGGCGTAAGTATTTTCTAAAAGATTTACAGTGTTTCCGGTCATGTTTAAAACCATTGTTTTTCTCACTAAAGTTGTTTGGTCTGTAGCAGACTTTGCATCTCTATATACAATAGTAATTTTTCCTTGAGTAAAGTTAAGTCGTGCTAATGTGCCTTGCGTGGTTGAACTTGCTGCATTATTAACTTTAAAATATAAACCTCTAAAATAATCTTTAAACGCATTATTGTTTACCAAGTTAGCTGCGCCAGCTTTAATAATGTTGTTTTTAAAATAAGCAGTATCCAAGTCAAAATACAAACCTGGACTCAATCGTTCTCTAACATCGGTAGTTAAAGCACCTGCAGTAGTTGTTTTAAAAAACTTAATTTGGGTAGTTTTAAATTCAAACTCAGGTTCGGATGCCAAAAGTTGAACTTGATTGTTGTTAAAGTCCTGTTGCTGATTAGCATAATATTTTTGTGGTTCCAATAATTGAGCATTTGGATCCAAATTAGCCAAGAAAAAACCTGATCTATAAATGTTTAAACTTATTTTATTTGTTCCTCCAGAAATAGAATCTAAAGTAAATGTTCCGTCACCAGATGTTGCATCAACGCTTTCTAATGTAGAAAAATAAGGTACGTGCATGTAAACCGAATCTACAATAATATCATTAAGATCTGTTTTATAAAATGTAGGATTGATTGCTGCAAGCTCCAATTGTGTTACAAAACTTGCTTTTGTTTGTCCAAAAGGTGCATTATCATAAAATCCCAAAGAATTAACTGGAAGATTATTTGACTGTACCGTTTGTGTACCACCATAAAGATTTTGGTTGTAGGCAACAACATTAAAGTCTTCTTTGTTAATGTTGTAATGGTCACCACCTACAATGTCTGTTCCAACCTCGTTAAAGTCTTTATCGCAAGAAGCGCAAAGAACAATTAAAAAACCAACAACAAATGTTTTTAATAAGAAATTAAATTTCATGTTTTATTATATTAATTATAGCATCTTTTTATAAAAAGAAGTGTAGGCATTAGCGAACTCATCTTTCGGTGCGAAAGGTAAAAAAGGTTTACCCGAAGATTCTATAAATTTTGTTAAACTTGGAGAAAGACTTTCTGATGCAATAATAACTGCGTCTGAGTGCGCAATTGATGTCTTTATTAAATTCTCATAATTTGGAACCTCTAAGTCAGCAATTGCATCTTGCGGAATTCCATCAAACTTAATTTTGTTAATCATTTCTACATCTAAAGCACCGTCAAAAGATTGACTGTAAACAGAACTAACAATTTTAGTTTCAGAAAAAAGTGCTTCATCTTTATAAAAATGTTTCATATAAACTGGCAACATTGAAGCCATCCAACCATGAACATGAATAATATCTGGAACCCAATTTAATTTTTTAACCGTTTCTACAACACCTTTTGCAAAGAAAATAGCGCGTTCATCGTTATCAGGATACAACACTCCATCTTCATCAGAGAAGGTTGCTTTTCTTTTAAAATATTCATCATTATCAATAAAATAAACTTGAATTCTTTCTTTCGGAATTGAAGCAACTTTGATAATCAACGGCATATCAACATCATTCACCACAAGATTCATCCCAGAAAGGCGAATTACTTCATGCAATTGATGCCTTCTTTCGTTGATATTTCCATATCTTGGCATAAAAATTCTAATTTGTCCGCCTTGATCATTAATCATTTTTGGCACGTCATAAGACATCAGAGAAACTTCATTCTCTGCCAAATAAGGCACCACTTCAGATGATACATACAATATCCTCTTGTCTTCCATCTTGTAATTATTTGTTTATTGGCAATAAAAAGCATGCAAAATTACAAAAATTTATGCAGATATTTACTAAAGTAGTAAGTTTGTACTCTATTTCAATAAAAAA
>NZ_JAYWFT010000073.1:0-38228 GCF_043778725.1 Flavobacterium sp.
AGATTATACCAAACATAATATTTTACAGTTTTTCTTGTCTTTAATATGTCTTTCATCAACTGTTTAGTCGACGTTATAGTGGATATAGTTCTGTAATTTTTATAGAAAAAGAAAATAAAAACTGCAATAACAACATAGTTAAAAATGGTCAAGTATTTAAAGTAATCCATCAAATACTCATTATGTGTTTTAATCAAATACTCATCAGTATTATAAAAAACACTTATTGCTGTCCATAACAAAACTTCCAATATACTTATAATCAAAATCCACTTCACAATAGAAGACGACTTCTTGTGCAACATTTTATAAATCGCATCTTCCGATATTTGTTCAAACGAATTCGCGTTCTTTTTCCAATCTTTTTTCAATAAATCCAATTCTTCCATCATAATCTTACGGATTTAATATTTTTTTCAATTTACCTTTAATTCTATTCATCTTCACCCTTGCATTTACCTCACTTATTCCCAATGTCTCCGCAATTTCTGTATAATCTTTATCTTCTAGATACATAAAAATCAATGCCTTTTCAATATCATTCAACTGATGAACAGCCTGATACATCAACTTAATTTGTTCCTCCTCTTCCGTATTATAATCTTCCTGACTTATAAAAAAACTCTTGCTTTCATAATCCACCGTAGCAATACTTCGCGTACTTTTTCTATACAAAGTAATCGCCGTATTTAGCGCAACCCGATAAGCCCATGTAGAAAATTTAGACTCACCTCTAAACTTCGGAAATGCCTTCCAAAGCTGTATCGTAATCTCCTGAAACAAATCCTTGTGCGCATCCTCGCCCGAAGTATACAAACGACAAATCTTATGGATAATGTTCTGATTATCCTTAAGCTGCTTCACAAACGATTGTTCCAAACCCTCACTCATATCTACGTTAGTAATCCAATTATAGATTTTGTTACAAGATAAGCATTTTTTTTCAGGAGCGAATGGCTTGCGCATCTCTATAAACCTTTTTCCTGCTTTACATTACAATCTTTTATCAATTGCCTCGGGTATAAACCCGAGGCAATTAATAAAAGGATTTCCATTGCAATCAGGGCTAAACAGCCATCCATTTACATAAAAATCCATTTTCAAAACACAACTTTCCAAATCCAAAATTCGTGTAATCATCAAATAAATCAATTCGTGCAATCAATAACTTAAAAAAATCATGAAAATTCATGCAATTCGTGTAAAACATAAAATCTTCACTAACTTTGTAATTATACATTCCATAAAATGAACATACCAAATACCGATAAAAAAAGAGTAGTAATAGTAGGAGCAGGTTTTGCAGGTTTATCAATTGCCAAAAAACTACGCAACAAAAACCTACAAGTTGTACTTATAGACAAACACAATTACCACACCTTTCAACCACTTTTATACCAAGTAGCAACCGGCGGATTAGAAGCTGGTTCCATAGCATATCCAATCAGAAAAGTAATTCAGCAATATAAAGATTTCTATTTCCGACTAACATCCGTAAAAGAAATCGACACAGCAAACCAAAAAATAATCTCAGAAATTGGAGATCTTCATTACGATTATCTAATAATTGCAACCGGTTCCAAAACCAATTATTTTGGAAATAAAGAAATCGAACGCAATTCGATGTCCATGAAAACCATTCCGCAATCTTTAAACATTCGAAGTTTAATTCTAGAAAATTTCGAGCAAGCCGTTCTAACCACAGATCAAGCCGATAAAGATGCACTAATAAATTTTGTGCTAGTCGGTGGCGGACCAACAGGTGTAGAACTCGCAGGCGCATTGGCCGAAATGAAGAAAGCCATTCTACAAAAAGATTATCCCGATTTGAACATCGACAAAATGCAAATCAATTTAGTGCAAAGTGGCGACCGAATTCTGAACACAATGTCAGAGAAATCATCTACTGCAGCCGATAAATTTCTTGTCGATTTGGGCGTGAAAATCTGGAAAAATGTTCGCGTTACCAATTACGATGGACGAACCATCACAACCAATTCCGATTTAACTTTCGAAACCGCAACCGTAATTTGGACTGCCGGAGTTCAAGGCGCAAAAGTCGCAGGTTTAGATGCCAAATCTTTAGTAGAAAAAGTAGATAGAATTCGCGTAAATCAATACAATCAAGTAGTTGGATACAATAATATTTTTGCAATTGGCGATATTGCCTCAATGGAAACCAAAAATTATCCGCAAGGTCATCCAATGATGGCGCAACCAGCATTACAACAAGGCGATTTGTTAGGAGAAAATCTAATAAAATTATTAAAAAATCAACCTATGAAACCTTTCGAATATAACGATAAAGGTTCCATGGCAACAATTGGAAGAAATCTTGCCGTTGTAGATTTGCCCAAATATCATTTTAATGGCGTTTTTGCTTGGTTCGTCTGGATGTTTGTCCATCTTTTTTCCCTAATCGGATTTAAAAATAAAGCAGTAGTTTTCCTAAATTGGGTTTACAATTACATTCGTTTTGACCGAGAAGGACGATTGATTATCAGGCCATTTAAAAAACGAAGTTTTACTACTTTTACTAGTGATGAAGTTTAGTTTTATTTCCTGCAAGGTTTCCAAAACCTTGTAGGTATTAATCTGATACAGTACGTGATTTAATATTTTCAGATGAAAGAAATTTTAATAAAATATCGCTTTATATTAATTTTAGTGACTATACTTTTTTGTATTCTATTTTTAGAATCACCTTTTAATGGATTATATTATAGAATATCACCAATATGGATTTATCTATTAGTTACTTTTTTTAATTTGATTATTTATTTATTTCCAAATGATAAATTTATTATTTTGGAAAAAATTATTTATTCAATTATTATTTCAATAATTTCATTACTTGTTTCATTTTTATTTATTGAAAAAATACTCAGTTTATTGTATGGTTATGATTCAGATTATTATGATGAGTTGAAGTCACCACCAATTTTAAATAGTATCTTGTTTTATTTTTTATCAACAGCTTTTGGAGTTCTAATTTTTGAAATTTGGTTGAGAAATAAGAAATCTATTTATTGATTGCAAATCCCGAAACTTTACAACTCGTAACTTTTAGAATAATAATTAATCAGTAAATCCACAAACTTACTATAACTTTCAATACCATCTTTTTGCTGATTCATTTTTAAAAATTGATCGTAAAACGCATGAAACCCTTTGTCTATAAAAGTGTCATATTGTTTCCAAAATTCCTCACTTTCTTTATAATTTGCAAGAATTCCGGGATTTATTTTAGCTTTGAAATAATTGAATTTCTTTTCGTTTTTCATCCCAACATTGTTCATGCAATAACGCAACGCATTGGAATAAGCCGAATACTGGAAATACAAATCGTCGTTTTTTACACAAGCCAAAAATCCTATAAAATTACATTCACTTTCACTGGCGAAACCCATTTGATGCGCCATTTCGTGACAAATCACATTCGGAAAACCAACCATCGGAAGCTTATAATTTACCTGAGCTTCATTCGTAAACGGGTTCAAATAACCACCAAATCCCATATAAGTTAACGGCAAACTAAACAACGATTTCTTTCTACTAGGAATTTCATATTCAAAAAACGGATAGTGTTTCGCCAAAGCATCATAACCATTTTGCGTCATCTTAAAGATAGAATCTTGCGAATACGAATTGGTAACTTTCAGGTTTTTATTTTTTGTAATCTGATACTGAATTTCATTGGTTTTCAAAATTAATTTTTCAGTAAAAGCATACAAATCTTCATCAGAATACTCACGTTTGATACTCATTTTCTCAAAAAGTGGCTCACGATAATAATTAAATGCCCAAAGAAAATGAAACAGAAAATAAGCAACCGAAATAAAACTTAATACAGATAATAAATTATTTTTCCACTCTATTCTCCAGTTTTTTCTTGCGTTCCAAATTCGAACTAAAAGATAAACAATCAAAATTCCATACAAAACATCACCAACCGAAAACGGAATTTTTCCTAAAAGCGTTCGAGAAATTTTAGAAATAAAAACATACAAACCGTTGCTGTAAAATCGTTCTACAACTTCTGGAAAAAAAGCAATGAGTTTCAGAAATAAAATCTGAAATACTAAAAATATCGGTAGAATGTATTTGCGTTTCACTAGTAAATTTTGAAATGTAAATATAATCACAATATCAATTCGTAAAGAAATTAAACTTTGTAACTTTGTGTTCAGAATTTAAAAAACAAACTAAACCTATTTCGTGAAATTTCACAACCTAAATTATTCGTGAAAATTCTTGAAATTCGTGTAAAACAAAAACATAATGAGCCAAGAAATTAGAAACCTTGAACCAAAAGATCTTTGGAACAAATTCGCCGATTTAAACGCAGTTCCTCGTCCGTCTAAAAAAGAAGATCGAGTGATTGAATTCATGAAAAACTTCGGTACCAGTTTAGGATTAGAAACTTTTGAAGACGAAATCCGAAACGTAATTATTAGAAAACCTGCAACTGCCGGAATGGAAAATCGTAAAGCTTTGGTTTTACAAGGACATTTAGACATGGTGCATCAAAAAAATAACGATACCAATTTCGATTTCGACACACAAGGAATTGATATGTACGTTGATGGCGATTGGGTTCGTGCTCGCGGAACAACTCTTGGTGCCGATAACGGACTTGGAGTAGCAATGATTATGTCAATTTTAGAAAGTAAAACTATTGCACATCCAGCAATTGAAGCACTTTTTACAATTGACGAAGAAACCGGAATGACTGGCGCGTTAAACTTAAAAGGCGGAATTCTTCACGGTGATATTTTGCTAAATATGGACACTGAAGAAGACGATGAAATTGACATAGGTTGCGCAGGTGGAATTGACGTTACAGCTAATAGAAGCTACAATCTTGAAGAAACTCCTGAAGGTTCTGTTGGTTATTCAATTACGGTTAAAGGCTTAAATGGTGGGCATTCGGGAATGGATATTCACAAAGGTTTGGGTAACGCCAACAAAATTATGAACCGTTTATTGTTTGACGGATTTGAAAATTTCGGACTTCAAATAGCTGAAATTTCTGGTGGTAGTTTGCGCAATGCAATTCCGAGAGAAAGTGTTGCAAAAGTAATTGTTGCCGGAATGTACGATGAAGCTTTCGCATTTGATATGCAAGAAATTATCGGAGATATTAAAGCCGAATTCAAAACTACTGAACCAAATTTGACCATCGAAATCGAGAAGTCAGATTTACCAGAAAATGTAATGGATTTAGGCGTTCAAGAAGGTTTGTTGCGTTCAATTTATGCAGCTCATAATGGCGTTTACAGAATGTCTGCCGATATGGAAGATTTGGTAGAAACTTCTAATAATATCGCAAGAGTTATAGTGAAAGATGGCGAAATTTCTATCCAAAATTTAACACGTTCTTCAGTAGAAACTTCTAAATTTGATTTGGCAAATGCGTTGCGTTCTGCTTACGAATTGTTTGGTTGCGAAGTTACTTTTGGCGGAAGCTATCCTGGTTGGACTCCAAACGTAAAATCAGAAATTCTAGATGTTTTAACCACAATTTACGAAAAACAAAATGGAGAAAAACCAAAAGTAGTAGCTTGTCATGCAGGTTTGGAATGTGGAATTCTAGGAACAAACTATCCAGATATGGACATGATTTCTTTCGGACCAACCATTCACGGAGCACATTCTCCAGACGAAAGAGCTTCGATTAAATCGTCTCAGAAATTCTATAAATTTGTCTTGGAGATTTTAGAAAGTATTCCTGTTAAGAATTAAATTTTTTTACATTATTGAAAACTCGTTTAGCAATAAACGAGTTTTTTTATGAACTCAAATTGCGTCTGAAATCACTCGGAGAAATTCCATTTTCTTTTTTGAAAAGTTTGGCAAAATAGGAGTAGTTTTCAAAATTCAATTCGTCTGCAATTTGACTAATCGATTTGTTTTGATCGATTAAAAGTCGTTTTGCTTCTAGAATTACGCGTTCTGTGATTAACTGCGTAGCTGTTTTATTTAATATTGATTTGCAAATTCTATTCAGATGTTTCAAGGTAATACTCATTTTGGAAGCGTAAAATGATGGTGATTTTTCAGTTCTAAAAAACGTTTCAATTAATTTTTCAAACTGATTGATTTTATGATTGTAAATTGGTGTTTTATGATTGTTCTTGAGCAAGTATTTCCTCGAAACCTCAATGTTTATGATGTCTAACAAGTTTAAAATTTTATCTTTCTGCTTGGCTTTTCTAGATTCACTTTCTATTTTCATTAATTTAAAATACACCTCAATTTCCTGAAGTTCTTCTTCTTCAAAAAATAATTCAGGTTGCGATTTTACCGATTGATAAATAGAATAATCTTCTATTTTTTTGTTTCCAAAGTACAAATTATAAGTTTCCTGAGAATAAAAAACAATAAAGCCATCAATATCATTAGATAATTTCCAATTGTGAATTTGTCCCGGTTGTACTACAAATAAACTACCTCTTTTTATATTATAACTATCAAAATCTATTTCGTGAGTTCCTGTTCCGGCTGTAAATAAAACTAATAAATAAAAGTTGTGACGGTGCGGTTTTTCTATAAAACTATGTGCTTTTAAATGATTTTTAAACGAGTTTACATACAATTCGCTATTTACCGAATTGTAATTAAAATTAGAAATATCATATATTGGAGGTTTGTTCATTTATGTAAAAATGTCTTTTTTGTGTTAGTAATAGCGAATTTACAAAATGTTTTTGATACAGATATGAATTAACTTTGTAGAAAATTTAAGTCATGATAGCAACTATATCTCATATTTTAAAAAATGAATGTCCAAATTGCAATAAAGGAAAAGTTTTTGCCGACAAAAGTTTTTTCTTTAGTCTAGGATTTCCCAAAATGAACAGCAATTGCAGTCATTGTAATTACAAATTTGAAAAAGAACCAGGATATTTCTTCGGAGCTATGTTTGTTAATTATGCAATAACAGTTGGTCAGGCTTTAATAACTTTTTTTATCGCTTCACAGTTTTTTGATAAAATTTTTGATTTTAGAGTGCTATTTATCATAGGTTTTGTAATTCTAGCTTTAAGTTTTTTCAACATCCGTTTATCTAGGATGATTTGGATTTATGCCTTTAAAAATTATCAAAATTGATTTGGAAAAATAATTGAAATCTCAAATAGAATCTAGCGAGTTGATTAAATTAGTTATTCTTTTTCATAAAATCAATAATCTCATTAAACCGATTGCTCCACGGAAATATATATTGTGTAATCATAGGAACGTGTTTTTTATTAAGAACAATTGGCTCTACACTAGGTTGAAATTTATGAAGTTCTTTTAAAAAGCGTTCGTTAGAAACTTTAATACTTTCGTAAGTTTTACTTCCAGTATAAATCATGAATAGAGGCGTATTTTTATCTAAAAAATAAATTGGCGATGCATCTTTCCATTTATCAGGATTGTTAGACCAAGTAGCCAAATAATTATCTTGATCTGTCGGAGGAAATTCTTCTAGATAGTGTTTCATGTCTAAACCTGCAGCATCATTTAAAATAATTCCTTTTACTATAGATTTGTCTTTTAAATATTTTGGATTGGTACCAACCAGAGCAACCAAATGTCCGCCTGCAGAATGTCCTGTTAAGAAAATTTCATTCGGATTTCCTTTATATTTTACTATATTTTGTTTCGTCCATTCAACAGCTTTTGCAATTTCAATTGCCATTTCGTTGTAGCTTGCATTCGGACTCAAAGTATATCCAACAATTACCGTTGTAACTCCTTTTTTGGCAAAATTTCTTCCAAAAAAACCATACATTTTTTTATCTCCAGAATTCCAATTTCCTCCATGAACAAATACCAAAACTGGATTGTCTTGATGTTTTGAATTTCTTGGAGAAAAAATAGTTAATGTTGGTTTTTCTTTACCCGAATTATCATCGGCTAAATAAGATATATTTTTATACTTTTTTGAAGCACAACTGGAAAGAGATAGTAGTATTGAAAGGGAAAGGATAGTTATTTTATAGCGCATTTTTTATATTATTTTACATTGTAATATACGATAGTTTTCTAGATTTTGGTTTGTGTAATTTTGATTAAAAAATAGTTATAGCTTTTTGCAAAATATAAATTTAAATATATAATTTTAATACGAATTTACGTTATATAAAAAATCACTAATCCAATGAAAAAAATGTTGCTTTTAGGAATGCTTTCTGTGTTCCTTTTTTCGTGTAAAAATGATAGTAAAGTACAAAATGTTGAACGTGCTTTTTATTATTGGAAAAGTGATGCCTCTAGTTTTGAAGATCCAGAACAAAAATTGATAGATACTTTAAAAATAAAAAAACTTTATATCAAATTTTTTGAAGTGAAACATGATGAAACTATGGGCAACATACCAATTTCTAAAACTGATTTTTATAGTAATATGTGGTATGATTCAAGTAAAAAAAAGAATAATTTGATTATTGTTCCAACAGTGTTTATTAAAAATGATGTTTTTATTAAAAGCAGCCAAAAAGAGATTGATACTTTGGTTAGTAATGTAAATCATTTAATTTCAAAATTTTATAAAGAAAAATTTTCTAATTATAATAATTATAAAGAAGTACAAATTGATTGCGATTGGACTTTAAAATCTAAAGATAATTATTTTTACTTTCTTAAAGCATTAGCTACTTTATCTAAAAAAGAATTGAGTTGCACACTGCGATTATATCCCTACAAATACAGAACGAAAATGGGAATTCCTCCAGTAAAAAGAGCTACTCTTATGTGTTATAATTTAATTCAGCCTTTTTCTGACGATTCTAAAAATTCCATTTTAGACATTAATGAATTAGATTCTTATCTTAATGTTGATGAGAAATATCCGTTGCATTTGGATGTGGCATTGCCTTTATTTTCTTGGGCACATCATTATCAATATGATGAATTTAAAGGATTTGTTAATCTCGACAAAACCTTTTTAAAAGAAGCTTGTATTAAAAAAACTGATTTATGGTTTGAGGTTATAAAAGATACTAGTGCAGATAATGTTTATTTTAGAATTGGCGATAAAATAAAATATGAAGATGTCTCTCAAAAAAATATTACTGATGCCATTAAGAAGTTAAAAAGTAACTTGAAATTTGATAAAACAACAACGATTACTTTTTTTCATTTAGATTCAACAATTTCAAACAAATTCAATTATGAAACGATTAGTGGTTTTTATACTTCTTTTAGTAATTAGTAATCCCTTAAAAGGATTTGCTTGCTATTTTTATCCTTATGGTGAGGATATTCGTTTCAGTATTTTTAGTCCAGACAACTTCAAATATGATGGTTTTAGAACTTATAATTATACAGCTACTTATTTTTATGAAGAGAATTACACCACTAATTTAGATAGAGTAACAGAAAATGATTTGCTATGGTTTGATTATTGTCATAAATCAATTCCGATTAAAGAAATAAAAAAAGCAATTTTTGAAATTGATATTACAGAAGTTTCTGCGAATTCTAAAAATCGATTTATTCAATATTTATTTAAACAAAAGGATTTTCAAACCATAAATTATCTTCTTTTTGCTAAGGATTTAGAAAAGATAAATCCAGATAGTGATGACCTTTGGGAAAATAATAATGAGCTGCAAAATAAATTTAGGAATAAGAAAATTGACGAGGCATTTAAAAGAATTGGTTTAATAAATAATAGTACTCTAAAAAAGAGATACTATTATCAAATTTTTAAATTGCTCTCTTACATGGATGAGCAAGATAGAACAATAGCGCTGTTTGAAAAATATTCTAAATTATATAAAACTACCGATTTTTTAGATAATTGGGTTTTGTTTTATAGGATGAATGCAGAAAATGACAATGTAAAAATGAATTATCTTGCTGCTCAAGTTTTTGCAAGAGGAACTGATAATAAATTTGATATAAAATGGTATTTCAATAAAAACATTCCGATTGATAAAGTAGTAAAGTTTGCTAAAAATAATCAAGAAAAAGCTAACATTTATGTTTTATATTCCTTTAGAAAAATTGATCAAAATCTAGACAATTTAAAAAAAATACAGCAATTTGATACAAAAAATCCAGGTTTATGTTTTTTGCTTTTAAGAGAAATAAATAAAATTGAAGATTGGGTTTTAACACCAACTTACACCATGTATTTGCCAACTTTACGCGAGGATTATTGGGAGAATAGTAATGAAAAAAGAATTTTAAGCCGAGTAGAAGTTGATAGAAAATATGCCGCTAAAGTACTTCAATTTGTAAATTCAGTTGATTTAAATTCTGTTAGTGATAAAGATTTTTGGTTGTTATCTAAAGCCTATTTAGAATTTTTAACCAAAGATTATGCGACTGCATTTAAAACGTTAAATTCCTTTCACACCAAATTTAAAGATGAAAAAATTATTAGACAATATAATATGATTAAAGCTTTGATCTTAACTGCAAATCAAGATAAAAAAACTGCCAAAATTTTAACTTCAATAGAAAATACAATTAGAATTGAATGTAAAAATAAAAATTATAGTTTTCTTTTTGGACTCGCTAAAGAGTTGGAAATTCTTGAAGACAAGGTTGATGCTGCCTTTTTAATTTCTAAAATTAAAAATAATGAATATGAAAATTCTTCTATTTATTGGAAATCTAGAAGCGGTAAAGTAACGCTTTACGATGATTTTTATGATGATTGGTATGGATATATTGATGCAGAACTATCTACTAGTGATATGCAAACTTTGATAAATACAATAAATTTGAAGGCATTATCAGAATTTGAAAAATGGAAAATTAATGATTTAAAAGCGCAACCCAACAAAATCAATGATTTGATGGGAATTAAGTATATGAAAGATGATAATTTGAAATTGGCATACCATTATTTCGCTAAAGTAGAAAAGAATCATTATACAAATGCATCTTTATTTAATGAAAATCCGTTTTATAAAATTAAAGGGTATATGAATTTTGATAAATCGAAAGGCTTTGATAATCTTACCAAGTCAAAAGTTGTTTTCAACTTAATGCATTTGATTAAAAAGGTCGAAAATAAAACTTACAAAGAAAGAAATAAAGATTTATTTTTAATTGCAAATTGTTATTATAACATGACTTATTATGGTAATTCATGGATGATGAAACGCATTAGCAGAACTGCAAATCGTGATTCAAATTGTGATGATGATTTAGATTATTACCGTTGTCATAAAGCAAAAGAATATTATATAAAAGCTCTGGAGAGTTCTAAATCTAAAAAATTTAATGCGCTTTGTACTTACATGATAAGTAAATGCGATGCTAGGGAAAAAGAGTTTTTCTTGTTTAAGAAGTATGAAAAGTATTACTATGTAGCAGATGAAGAATTAAGTAAAGTTAATGATGACGCATTTTCAAATTTCAAAAATAAATATCCTGATGAGTACTATGAAATGATGTCTAATTGTGAAATTTTCTCAGTTTACTTCAACTCAAGTAGGTAAAAAAACTCCAAAATAATTTCGGAGCTTTTCAATTTCATACAAAATCAACAATGATACTATCAATCTGGATAAAGCCAGTTTAAATCTTAATTTCCATAAATTGCTGTCAGCGTTAATAATTATTCCATTCTAATTAATTTTCCTGTATTGATTGTAATATTTAACTGTTTTGTGAATGTTGTTCTAAAACTTATAGTATCTAGATCACTTTCTTCAAATTCTATAATTGTATAACCTTTCGGTTTTATATTATTTAATTCTGCCCTTGGATGTGAAAAATAAAAATCTTGAAGGTAAATAATTGTTTTTGAATTTCCGTAAGATATTCTCGAAATTCCGCCTTCACAAATTTTATTTTGACCCTGTGTTTTAGTATAGTTGTTCTCTTTTAAATTAATAACACAATCAGTTTCTATATTTGGATAATATTTTTTGTCATAAACAACTTTATATTTTCCAGAGATTCGAAATGGAAGTTGAAAACTAAATAATAGTATTATTAAAAATGCGATAAAATATTTTTTCATATTTTCTTTTTTTTTATTATTCTTGAAACCATCTTTACTAACATACATTTAAGCAGTAAACAGCTTTTTACACTTTCTAAATATACAAAAAAAAGCTCCAATATAAATTGGAGCTTTTCAACCTTAAACAAATAACAAAATCAACAATGGCACTATTAATCCGGCCAAAGCCAGTTTCCAGCCACGTTTTCCAAAAGTATTTTTTCCTACTTTAATCATAATTGCGCCTGTAATTGCAATTGTTATCAGTGAAATACCGAAAATATCTGAGTAATAAATCCACCAGTTGGAAGTCGTTTTATGCAATTTCATCGTTTGACTGATGATAGGAGTTTTACTAAAAGCAACAATTTCACCTTTACCCGTTTTCATGTCAATTTCTACATCGTGTTTTTCAAAAGAAATCTTGAAAGTTCCTTTCTTTACATTGTGACGACGTATTTTATCATCAATTCCTAAGGTTTTGCCCAATTCTTCTGCATACTTTTCATTAATGTTTTCTTCTGCTGGAAGTTTTACAAAAATAGCTTTAGTTTCTACAGTATATTTTTCTGGATGCCAGCTTTCGCGGTGGTTCATTAAAATACCTGAAAAGGCAAACGAAATTATTAATCCGATATAAAAATATCCCAAATCGCGGTGTAAGTTTCTTGCTTTTAATGGTGAAATCATAGGTGTTAAAATTTATATTTTAGTGATGTTAATACTTGTCTTGGAGCAATTGGATTTACACTATAATTTTCATGAACAGTATAATTCAATTCGTTTGTAACATTAGATAGTTTGCACAATATTGAAAATTTATTCCAAGTATATCCAACAGAAAAATCTACAGTAGTATAATCTGATAGCGGAATAGTTCTATCGCCAAGAGTTGCAGCTTGATTGATAGTATTATTGTATCCACCAAGTCTTTCTCCAATATAGTTCGCAATTGTACCCACAGACAAGCCTTTTAATTTTCCTGATGGAATGGTATAAAAAGCACTTAAATTAGCAGTATTTTGAGGTGTTCTAACCAATCTATCGCCTTCAATAAAACTTCCTGTTGCACCAGTAGTTTTGCTGTATTCCATGTTATTAAAACTATATCCGGCCATAATGTTTAACGATTCTGATGCTTTTACAGCTAGATCAACTTCAATACCTTTACTTGTTGTTTCACCGCTTAAAGATTTTACATTTGTGTTGGTATTTATAGTTCCATCAGCATTAAATTCGGCAGTTTGAGATAAATTACTGTTTACAATTTGATATACTGTTACATTAGTACTCAAGATTCCTTTCCAAAAATCATTTTTCACACCAATTTCATATTGGTCTATTAGTGAAGGTTTTAGTGCTTCGTTAAAAATTGTTATACCAGTATTTGGGGTAAATGAATTGGAATAGCTAGTAAAAAATGTTGTGTTTTTAGTAGGTTGATAAATTAAACCGACTTTTGGAGAAAACGCATGATCATTTCTTATTGTTTCATCAACAACTGTATTGGCTACTAAATTATAAGTTACAGGTTTTGTCTCTTGTATTGAATAACGAATTCCTGCTAAAACTTTAAATTTGTCTGTTAACGAAATTAAATCTTGCGCATAAATTCCATATCTATTAGTTTCAGTTTTTACAATTCTAGTATTTGTTGCTTGCGGAATATCGGAACGCTGTGGGTATAAGTCTAAATTGTAGATGTTTACCAAATCATAATTTGCAGGAGTAAAAGTAAAAGTATATGCATCTGCAAATGAATTTTCGGCATCAACTCCAGTAAATAATTGGTGTTTGATTTTTCCAGTATTAAAATTTCCTTGAAGAGAAATTTGTTGACTAAAAATTTCTTCTACAGCTTTGTTTTTTCCTAAAGGTCGGTTCCAATCACCATTTGCTGCGGGTAAAACACGTTCTGTTCCTTCAGATGTTCTATTATAATTTTGATAAGAAGTGTTAAAATTTAATTTCCATTTTGAATTAAATTGATGGTTTACTAACGCCGAAACTGTTGCTTGTTTAGTATTTCCGTTTGACCATTTTGCTCCCAAATAAGTATTTCTTGGAATGTTTGCCACTTCACGACCAATAGATCCTGAACCAAAATCGGGTGTCCAATCATCGTTAAGATAATCTCCTTGCAAAGTAATTTCGGTTTTTTCACTTACTTTAAATAAAAACGACGGATTAACATAATAACGTTCTTTTTTTACAACATCACGAAAACTTTCAGAATTTTCATAAGTACCAACAAAACGATAAGCAATACTTTTATTCAATGGACCATAAATATCTAAAGACGGTTTGTAAAAATTATAACTTCCGGCTTGCATGCTAATTTCGCCACCTTTTTTAAATAATGGAGTTTTTGTTACCATATTTAAAATTCCTCCAGGAGCAACATTTCCGTACAAAAGTGCTGAGCTACCTTTCAAAATTTCTACTTTATCTAATGATGCAACTTCTGGAATAGAACCACCATTGAAACGAAAACCATTTTTAAACATATTGTTGGCTGTCATGTCATAACCTCTAGACCAAAAAGATTCTTGTGCGCCACCACGAGCTGAACCAACATAAACTCCGTTTGCATTTTTTACAACATCACTCAATCTAACGGATTGTTGTTGCTCTATTACAGCGCCCGAAATGACTTGAACACTTTGAGGTAAATCCATTGGCTTAATGCCTGAACGAACCACTGTTGCTTGATTTTTTTGTTTAGAAATGACTATTACTTCTTTAAGAATTTCACCTTTTTTATTTTTTACTGTGTCATTAACAGCATAAAGGTCTTCATTGTTTTTAGTTTCTTGAGCGAAACTTGAGGCACTTGATAAAAGTGCTAGGGCTGAGAGTAAACTATATTTGTACATTTATTTGGAATAATTAAAAATAACGATGCAAATATATATACGAAAAATGAATCTACAAAGTTTATTTAGAATAAATATAAATAATATTTTTAATTATTTGATTTATTGAAATTTAGAAACAAAAAAAAACTTGCTCAAAGGCAAGTTTTTTATATGCATAGTAGAAAAAATATTATTTTTCCTTAGTCATTGGATAACTTTCTACGGCTGGCTTTCCCTTTAGTTTTCCAGAAATGGTTGCTATAATACTTCCGTCTTTTATCAATTTATATTGAATTTTTTGCGGATAATCATGCTTTGGATTTTCAAAAACTAACAAGCTATCTTCGTCAGTTGTCATTTGAAGCGAAACAGGAACATCGTTGTTTTCACCTTTAACGGTTACATTATACAATAGGTGTTCTTGGTCTTGAGTTAATTCAATTTTCTCACTGTGAATTGTGTCTTTTTCGTTTTTAATATAATAGGATTCTCCTATAAAAGTACTGTCGTCTTGGGTTTTCCAAATTTCTTTCAAAGTTCCTAAAGTGTCGTTTTTTTTCCATTCGCCAAGCATCCATTTGGCTTTACCTAATTCATCATAATCTTTAATGATGTTACCATTTGCATCATATTTATTGCAAGAAACGAGACTGATGATTAAAAATGCAAATAACAAACTTATAGTTTTTGATTTCATATTTTATGGGTAAAATTAAAACGTAAAAATACTAAAAATACCGTGTTAAGTATGTTTTTTTGCAAGCGAAATTCTATTCTGAACTATTTTATACAAATTTGTGAAATTCGTGTTTACATTTCTGCAATCTTTTCACTAATTTTGCACTCCAAATAAAGAATACAAAATGTTAGATAGACTTCAATATGTAAAACAACGTTTCGACGAGATTTCGGATTTGATTATTCAACCCGATGTGATCAGCGATCAAAAACGTTGTGTTCAACTAAATCAAGAATATAAAGGTTTAAAAAATCTGATGGAGAAACGTGAAGAATACGTAACTCTTGATGCTAATATTAAAGAAGCTAACGAAATTTTAGCCGATGGAAGTGATGCAGAAATGGTAGAAATGGCCAAAATGCAACTAGACGAAGCTAAAGATCGCTTGCCAGAGTTAGAAGCAGAAATTAAATTTTTACTGATTCCTAAAGATCCAGAAGATGCAAAGAATGTTATGGTTGAAGTTCGTGCCGGAACTGGTGGCGATGAAGCTTCAATTTTTGCAGGAGATTTGTTTAGAATGTACACTAAATATTGTGAAGCTCGCGGCTGGAGAACTTCGGTTGTTGATATGAACGAAGGAACTTCTGGCGGATTTAAAGAGGTGATTTTTGAAGTTACTGGTGAAGATGTTTATGGAACTTTAAAGTTTGAAGCTGGTGTTCATCGTGTGCAACGTGTTCCTCAAACAGAAACTCAAGGTCGTGTTCATACCTCTGCAGCAACGGTAATGGTATTGCCAGAAGCAGAAGAATTTGATGTTCAAATTGATATGAACGATGTTCGTGTAGATTTTTTCTGTTCATCTGGACCTGGAGGACAATCTGTAAATACTACCAAATCGGCTGTTCGTTTAACACACATTCCTACTGGTTTAGTGGCACAATGTCAAGATCAAAAATCGCAACATAAAAATAAAGATAAGGCTTTTACAGTATTGCGTTCTCGTTTATATGAACAAGAATTGGCAAAAAAAGACGCAGAAGATGCAACTAAGCGTACCTCTCAAGTAAGTTCAGGTGACCGTTCGGCAAAAATTCGTACTTATAACTATGCACAAGGTCGCGTTACCGATCACAGAATTGGTATGGATATTTTTGATATGGATGGTATTATGAATGGAAAAATTCAAAAACTTATTGATGAACTTCAATTAGTAAACACCACCGAAAAATTAAAAGAAAACGAGGTTTTTTAAAAATAAAAAAAACAGCGAAATACTAAAATTTCGCTGTTTTTAACCCAATTTTAAACAATTTAACCTAACTAATTTTTAGCGTTAGCATTTTCTTCATTTTTTGCTGCAATTCGATTTAATTGATACATTGGAGCAAATTTTAATTTTAATCCAGCAATTTTCATATTGTCACCGCTGGTTAATCCTTCTTTTTCAACTGTATTTTTTCTAGAATCAAGTGCTTCATATTGCATCTTTATTTCATCCCAATCTTCTCTTGAGTACTTGTTTTTATTTGCAGAAACGGTAGTCACAAATTGAGTATATACATCTAGAATGTTGTCTTTATTTACCCATTCAAACTTTGTGTCGTTCTTGATGTAATCAATTCCAAATAAATCTTTGTTCCTTATTAACTTAATGTCTTTAGCATCCAATAAAGATTTTTTTTCAACTACTTCTTTTTTAAAAGTTTCATATTTTACTGTAGATGTATTGATAATGCGATCTAACATAGATTTGTCTTCTAGTTTATCAACTTCAATATTTAGCTCGTCTGTTTTTTTGTCAAAATCCTTTTCAATTTCATCCCACTTTGCCGCAGCTGCATCTGAACCACCATTTATTAAAGAATCTATATATTTCACATAATTATTTGCGAGCAATTCAGTTCTTTTTTCTTGTTCACTTTTGCAAGAAGTGAAGGCAACTAGAATTAAAAATAATCCTAGTAGTTTAATCATCTTTTTCATAGCATTTTTTATATTTATAGTATGATTATAAAAGCTAATGTACTATAATAAACTAGCTTTATTTATGTCTTTTAAATTTTCAATATTTGCTTTTTCTTCTTCAATCAATACTTTGGCACCATTTTTAAAACTAGCGACTTTATCAGAAAAATTAATTGCAGAATCTTTTAAATCACTTCCTTTATCTCTAATTTTTTTTCTTGTTTCACTTCCTTTTGCAGGAGCAAATAAAACTCCTAGTAGTGCGCCAACTGCTGCTCCACCAAGAATTCCTAATACTACATTACTATTTTTCATAATCTTTTAGTTTCTTTTGTTAAACACTTTTACCTTTTATTAATCGTAATAGAATGGCTATTACAGCAATTACCAACAAGATGTGAATAATGCTTCCTACGCTGTAAACGAAAAATCCTAATGCCCATAATATGACTAATATTACGGCTACGGTATATAATAAATTTTGCATGATAATGTTGTTTTATAGGTTATATATTTATTTTATTAATTTGTACAAATTTCCGTTAGATATGGTGTTTTTTCGTTACATGATATTTTTTTTTAGTTATACTATTACCATGTTGGTTGTTCTATAAAAAAAAACTCTCCTTAAAAAAGAGAGTTTTATTTGTAAAATAAGACGAATTAATTGGATTTTTTATCTTCCGAATTAATTGTTTTAATTTGTACCTCGTCTGCATTTTTAATTTCTTTACGTTCTTCGTCTGCATTTTGAATTGTTGCAGAAGTTAATGGAATTTCTACTTTTTGAACAATCTCTGCAAATTCTGATGGTTTTATAGGAGATGCAAATTTTACGGCATAACATTTAGAAAATTCGGCGCCAAAATATAATATTACCGATGAGTAATAAACCCAAACCATTAAAATTACAAACGATCCGGCTGTGCCATACATTGATGAAATATTGGCTTTTGTGATGTAATAAGAAATTAAAAATTTTCCTGTCATAAATAAAATTGCTGTTGTAAAAGACGCTACTCGTACTTGTTTCCAAGAAATTTTTGCGTCTGGAAGAATTGCAAATATGGATCCAAACAACAACGTTATTATGATTGATGTAATTGCAAAATTTGAAATATAAATAAGATAAACCCCAGTTTTTGATAAGGATGAAAAGAGTTGTTGGCTAACAAAATCTAAGATGGCAGAAAATCCTAATGAAACTAATAATATAAATCCTAAACTGCCAATAACGCCAAACGACAATAAACGAGATTTAAGATACAACCAAAAACCCGATTTTAATTTAGGACGAATACTCCAAATGGTATTTATTGAATCTTGAATTTCGGCAAAAACGGAAGTAGCTCCAATTATTAAAGTGCAAACACCAATAATTCCAGCCAAATTACTTTTGTTGGATATGCTTAGTCCTTTTATCATAGCTTGTAATTGTCCAGCAGCATTAACTCCAATAAACTCTTTTGTTTGACCAAATATAGCACCTTCAACAGCTTCTCTACTTAGAAAAAGATCGCATAAATATAAAATTACAAGCAATAATGGCGCCATTGAAAATACGGTTGTATAAGCAAGTGACGCACTCATTTTAAGTATTTTATGTTCAAAAAATCCATGAAAGGTGTCTTTGAAAACTTCTAAAAGCAGTTTTATTTTGAACATTTCAGTTTTTTTTAAGAGGTTGGAAGATAAACTGTAAATAGTGAACCTTCATTAGGATTTCCTTCTGCAAAAATATACCCTTTATGATTTTCAACAATTTTTTTGCAAATTGCCAATCCTATTCCTGTGCCATCATATTGGTTTTTATTGTGAAGTCTATTGAAAAGGATGAAAATTTTATCGGCATATTCTTGCTCAAACCCAATTCCGTTGTCTTTAACTGTAATTTTATAATATTTATCTTTGTTTTTTGGCAGCAAAGGTTCACTTTGTGAAACAATTAATGAACTATTAATTACAATTGATGGCGTAACATTTTCGCTACTATACTTTAAAGAATTACCAATAAGATTTGTAAAAAGTTGCTGTATTTGAAACGGAATAACTTTTAAATGGGGCAAATCATTACTATCAATGGTTGCTTTTTTGTCTTCTATAGTTTGAGCAAGTTCTTGTTTGGCATTGTCCAATAAGTCATTTAAATTGGCAAATTCAAATATTTTTTCGGTTTTATTAGTTCTTGAAAATTGTAGTAAATCATCAATAAGAATGCGCATTCTGTTCGCCGATGATTGAATTTTGGATACATATTGTTGCCCAGATTCTGACATTTTATCATAATCTTTATCAATTAATCTCGAAATAAAAGTTTCTATCTTTCGTAATGGTTCTTGTAAGTCATGACTAGCAATATAGTTAAAAGCAGTTAATTCTTTATTATTAGCTTCCAATTCTCTATTTCTTTCTTCCATAAACTTGTTTGCAAATACCTCTTCTGTTACATCAGTTGTTGTACCGATATAGGTTTTATGTCCTAACAAATTTTCTAGCATTCTACCTAATGCCCTAAAATATCTAATCTCACCATCTTTTCTTATAATTCTATATGTAAAAGCTGGAAGATTATCACTTTCAAACATTATTTTTGCTCGCTCTTTTACAGATTCTACATCTTCAGGATGGATAAATTTAATAAATTCATCTACACCAGCATTAAATGATTGAGGTTCGCAACCTAAAAGACGGTATTCATTGTCTGAATAGATGAATTTATTGGTCTCTAAATTGAGTTGCCAACTGCCAAATTTCCCAACTATTTCTGCCATACTATTGGCTTCATTTGCCACTAAAAGAGTGTTATTTGCCTTTTTTAGTGCAATTAAATCTGTATTCATTTTTATGAAAGCAATTGTTATCATAATTAGTGTTACCAATAATGTCAAATAAATGAATAGTGGCGTGTAACTCATCATGTTTTCATAATTTTTTTGTCTACTGTGCAACAAGTTTT
The DNA here is from genome assembly GCF_043778725.1 of Flavobacterium sp. Classification (GTDB taxonomy): domain Bacteria; phylum Bacteroidota; class Bacteroidia; order Flavobacteriales; family Flavobacteriaceae; genus Flavobacterium. The sequence goes on from NZ_JAYWFT010000073.1 coordinate 20,421, forward strand.
TTTCGGTTTGAATCATGTTTTCAACCTTAATTCGCACGGTGTCCATTACTGCTTTTCCTATAAGTAAGTTTCTATTTAAATCTGACCTTTGATATTCATCTTGTTGAATTAAATAGATAGATTTAGATAAATAATTTTGCCTTTTATTGATATAAAACAAAAGCTTTTTTAAGTTACTTTGTTGCGTTCTACTGTTTTTAGTTAACCTTGTAATGTTATTATAAGATTTTTTTATCAACCCTTTAGAGTTGTAATATGGTTTTAAAAAAGTTTCATCTCTAGAAATAATGTAACCTCTTTGTCCTGTTTCTGCATCTTTAATATAAGACAAAAGTTTTTCTAGTTCCATATTTACTTCATAGCTGTTGGTAACCCAAATAGAAGATTTTTTTAGAATGGTAATGTGCTTAAAAGTTACGCCTCCTATAAAAAATATTATGGCAATAGAGAGCACAAAAATTATTTTAAGAAATAATGGCGATTTATGAAGTTGAAATGCTTTCATTTTACATTCTCAATAAAAAATTATCTTTGTTTAAACCCGACGTATGATATTGCCAATTAATAGTAACAACATCTGAAAGTATTTTTTTTAAAGTGTTAAAATCGTTTGGTTTTTTTATATAAATATTAGCGCCATTAACAAATGTTTCTTCAATATGCTCTTCAGACGAAGATGTCGAATAAATTGCAATAGCAATGTCTTTAAATCTATTGTTTTTCTTGATTTCCAACAAACATTCAACACCATTTTTTCTTGGCATGTTTAAATCTAAAAATAATACATTGGGTAAAATAGAATTTGCATCGTTTAGATAATCCATTAATTCTACACCATCATTAAACGTACTAACTTTTGTGTTAATTTTTAATTCGCTAAAAGCATCTGTAAAGAATAATCTGTCGTCTTCATCGTCATCTGCAAGTGTAATATTGATAAAATCTGTTGTCATAAATGGGAAGTTTAGAGGTTGGTTTTGTTAGAAATTTCTCGCCTTTTAATAATAATTCTTTGAAAAGCAGAAGGTGTAATTCCTGTAGTATTTTTAAATTGTGTACTTAAATGGGCAACACTCGAATAATTTAGTCGATATGCAATTTCAGTCAAGCTCAATTGATTGTTAATAATAAGTTGTTTAGCCAATTCAATACGTTGAATAATAATAAAATTTTCAATAGAGGTATAGGTCACATCCGAAAAAATATTGGAAATATAACCATAACTATGATTTAATTTATCAGCTAAATATACCGAACTTTTTACGTTTAAAGGTTGATCACTATTGACCATTTCAATGATTGTATCTTTTATTTTTTGAACCAAAACACTTTTTTGATTTTCAACAATATCAATTCCATATTGCTGAAAAGTTGCAGTAATTTCTCTGATTTTTTCTTCAGAAACGTTTTCTAAAAAATCAAATTCACCAAATCCAATAATGTTAAACTTATAGCCAAGTTCCGTTAGTTTTTCTTGAAGTATTTTTTTGGTAAGTAAATTATAATCAAATTTTAAATAGACTTTCATAGTTAGAACTGTTTGTTTGTGTAAAGCTATCACAAAAAAGATAAAAAAAGGTTGTAATAAAAATAACTAATAAATTATAAACCAATTAATCCTATTTTATGTATAATTCTTACAAATGTTTTTTCACAATATTACAAAGGTAGCTTTTAGAAAATAATAAGTGTTATATAATTTTTTCAGATTGTTACACTATTTTAATTTTTATTGATTGGATGTTTGTAATTTTGCACAACAACTAGATTAAACAATGACAACACAACAATTAATTGAACAAATTTTGCTTAAAAAATCGTTTCTATGCATAGGTCTAGATGTCGATTTAACTAAAATTCCACAACATTTATTAGAATTAGAAGACCCAATTTTCGAATTTAATAAAGCCATTATTGACGCCACTCACGATTTATGTGTTTCCTACAAACCAAACACTGCTTTTTACGAAGCTTATGGTATAAAAGGCTGGCAATCATTACAAAAAACAATTGACTACATCAACGAAAAATATCCTCAACTTTTCACAATTGCCGATGCTAAACGTGGTGATATTGGAAATACATCATCAATGTATGCCAAAGCTTTTTTTGAAGATTTAAAGTTTGATAGCGTTACAGTTGCACCCTATATGGGAAAAGATTCCGTTGAACCTTTTTTAGCTTTCCAAAACAAACATACTATCATGTTGGCATTAACGTCTAACGAAGGAGCATTTGATTTTCAAACTAAAAGTCTTGACGGAAAAGAATTATATAAAGTAGTAATTGAGACTTCAAAAACTTGGAAAAACTCAGAAAATTTGATGTACGTAGTAGGAGCAACCAAAGCCGAATATTTCACAGAAATTAGAAAAATAATTCCTAATAGTTTTTTATTAGTTCCCGGAGTTGGCGCGCAAGGCGGAAGTTTACAAGAAGTTTGTAACTACGGAATGAGTGATACAATTGGACTTTTAATCAATTCCTCCAGAGCAATTATTTATGCTTCCAACGGAACTGATTTTGTAGAAAAAGCAAGAAGAGAAGCCTTACAAATGCAACAAGAAATGGAAGTGATTTTAAATAGTAAAGTTTCAAAATAAAACGTATTTTTTAAAATGAAACAACTGAAAGATCAACTTGCCACTTTACATACATTTGAAACTACTCCCACAAGAATACTTTCATTAGTTCCATCGCAAACCGAACTTTTATATGATTTAGGATTGGAAGAAAGTATCGTCGGAATCACAAAATTCTGCGTGCATCCTTATCATTTAAAAGCAATAAAAACAATTGTTGGCGGAACTAAAAAAGTGAATTTTGATAAAATTGCAGCATTACAACCCGATATAATTATTGCCAATAAAGAAGAAAATACTAAAGAAATTGTTGATGAATTAGCTAAAATTTGTCCAGTTTGGGTAACCGATATTATCACAATTGAAGACAATTTACAAATGATTTCCGATTTTGGAAAACTCTTCAATAAACGTACAGAAGCACAAAATATTACCGACAAAATTAATTTTGCTCATGCCGATTTTATTGATTTTATCAAAGACAAACCAAGTAAAAAAGTGGTTTATTTTATTTGGGCAAATCCATACATGGTCGCAGGAAACAATACTTTTATAAACGAAATGTTGAAATTAAATAATTTCGAAAATATATACCAAAATAGGGAAGAGCGTTATCCTGAAATTATTGAACAGAAAATGCGAATTCAAGGTGATCCTGATGTTGTTTTTCTATCGTCCGAGCCATTTCCTTTTTCAGACGAACATGCATTTGAACTTGGGCGTTACACACATCATGCGACAACCATTTTTGTAGATGGCGAAATGTTTTCGTGGTATGGAAGCCGAATTTTAAAAGCATTTGACTATTTCAAAAATATACACACAAGATTTAACGATTTATAATTTACCAATAAAAAATTGATTTCATATACAACATACAAAAACGAAAATTCTAAACAATGGGTAACTTTTGTTCATGGTGCAGGCGGAAGTGCTTCAATTTGGTTTAAACAAGTTCGCGAATTTCAAAAACATTTTAATTTATTGGTTTTAGATCTTCGTGGTCACGGAAATTCCAATGAGACAAATTCCAATAAATCATTTTTAAAAAAATATACCTTTAAATCTATTGCCGAGGATGTTGTTGAGGTATTAGATTTTTTAAAAATAGAAAAATCTCATTTTATAGGTATTTCTTTAGGTACAATTGTTATCAGGCAATTAGCAGAAATGCATCCCAATAAAGTTGAAAGCATGATTATGGGCGGTGCTATTTTAAAAATGAATTTTCGATCTCAAATTTTAATGCGATTAGGAACGGTTTTTAAATACGTTTTGCCTTATCTACTTCTTTACAAGCTTTTTGCTTTTGTGATTATGCCAAATAGAAACCATAAATCATCTAGAAATTTATTCATAAACGAAGCAAAGAAATTGTATCAAAAAGAATTTATTAGATGGTTTAAACTCACCGCAGAAATAAATCCAATCTTAAGATGGTTTCGTCAAAAAGAGTTAAACATACCAACATTTTATATTATGGGTGATGAAGATTACATGTTTTTACCATCTGTTAAAAAGGTAGTAGAACGACACTTTTTATCATCAAGATTGTTCGTTATAAAAAATTGTGGACATGTAGTTAATGTAGAAAAACACTTAGTTTTTAATATTGAAGCTATTCAATTTATTAAATCAAATTAATTTTTGGAGTATAAAATTTCAAGAAAATTATTGATAGAACTACGCCAACAGAAGCCATAGCAACGCCTATTAAAACAGGAGTATTATATCCAAAACCCATCGCTATAGGAATTCCTCCAAAAAAAGCACCAAGCGTATTTCCAATATTAAAACTTGCTTGTCCAGCAGCAGCAGCAAGTGTTTCCGATCCTTTAGCACTTGTAATCAACATCATTTGCACAGGCGAACCAATAGTAAAAGCAATTAAACCAGTTGTAAACGACATTATATAAGCCATCGATTCAATATGAGCTGTAAAGTAAACTACAATTAAACAAATCACCATTGAACCAAAACTTAATATGGCAGCTTTTGTTGGCGAAATCGAATCGGCAACTTTTCCGCCTAATAGATTTCCAAAAAACATTCCTAGCCCAACCAATACCATAATAAAAGGCACATTGTCTGGATTGATATGTGAAACATTAGTAACCATTGGCGCAATATAACTTATCCAAGCAAAAAGTCCACCAGTTCCAATTGATATTATCGCAATCAATAACCATGCATCAATTCGTTTAAAAAAGTTGAGTTGTCCAAATAAATTTCCGTCTTTGTGCGCTTCAATTTTGGGTAACCAATAATAGATGGCTAAAAAAGTAACCAATCCCAATAGACTGATAAAAATATAGGTATAGCGCCAAGAATAGTAATGCCCAATGTAAGTTCCAATAGGTACGCCAGCCAAATTTGCAATGGTCATTCCAGTAAACATTATCGAAATTGCTTGCGCTTCTTTTCCTTTATCTGCCAATTTTGCGGCAACAACACTGCCAACACCAAAAAAAGCTCCATGTGGTAAACCAGACATAAATCGCGATAATAATAGAGTGTCAAAATTGGGCGCTATTGCAAATAATCCGTTGAAAATAACAAACAATAACATTAAAAAAAGCAACACTTTTTTAGGCGGATATTTTCCTGTAAATAAAACCAAAATTGGTGCACCAATTACAACTCCAATTGCATAAACGGCAATTAAAAACCCAGCAGTTGGAATATCAATACTTAGATTTTTTGCAATGTCAGGTAGAATTCCCATCATTGTAAATTCGGTCATTCCAATGGCTAATCCACCAAAAGAGAGTGCAATAAGGCTTTTCTTTATCATAGTATTTTCGAAATTTTGACATTAAAATTTAAATTTCTTTTCAAAATTTGAAGCTGCAAAAATACTATACATTTTATAATTCAAAGTATGAATTTGCAATAAGATTTCATGTTTTTGTTAAAAAAAGATGTCACACCTTCTGAGTGTGACATTTTTTTAACTAACCCAACCAAACAAAACTATAATAAAATCTCAATTTATTACAAGGCAAATATCCGACGATTTTTCATCTATTATGTTAAGATACTGTTATGCTTATGTTATTGATTATTAAAATTTTAGAGTCTTTTAATCTTGATTAAAATTAAAAAATTTATTTCTTATCTTGTATTGCAAATACTTGTTGAAGTAAAGATGAAGTTCTTGATTTTACATCGGTTCTAATACTTTTTTCTTCTACAGAAATCATTTTGAAAACGCCTTCCATTGCTTTATTTGTAGTATAATCGGTCAAATCTGGATTTACCTTTTTAACCAACGGAATAGCATTATATTTAGTAATAATAGTTGCCCAAATTTTATCGGCACCAACTTTTGCAAAAGAATTTTTAATAACAGGACTAAATTTACTATACAAAGCAGTTGAAGTTGAGCCTTGTAGGTAAGTTGTAGCTGCACTTTCATTTCCCATCAAAATGTTTTTGGCATCAGTAAAGCTCATCCCTTTTACAGCATCTACAAATATTGGTGTAGCAGTTTTTACAGCATCTTCAGCAGTTCTATTAATAGCTCTTAAACCATCATCTGCAAGAGAACTCAATCCAATTTTTCGCAACGCTTTATCAACTTTTTGAAGTTCTTCTGGCAATAAAATTTTGACCATTTCATTTTTATAAAAACCATCTGTCGCAGTTAGTTTAGAAACTTGCTTATTGATTCCATTGTTCAAAGCTTCTTTTAAGCCACCAGCAATATCTACATTTCCTTGATTTAAAATTCCAGGCAACTGATTTCCTATTTGTTGCATTTCTGCACAACTCGAAAATGTTGTTCCAACTAATAAAAGTAAAAATATATTTTTCATATTATTTTTTTTATGATTTCTAATTCTTAAGCAAATATAATGCCTCAAACTTTTAAAAGCTTTAAAAATAAGTTAATACTGGTTTTCTGTTTTTTAAAACATTTTAAAATCAGACGAATATCTTTTTTTATGTAGATAAAATGCTACTATTGCTGCTTAAAATAATTTCCGATCAATTAAATCGGATAAAAATTATTAAATTCGTAAATTGCACACCTAAATTTGATTAAAAATTACAAATGGAACCACAAACTCCCTATATTCCTAAAAATAAAGTAAGAATTGTTACTGCGGCATCACTTTTTGACGGTCACGATGCTGCCATAAATATCATGCGTAGAATTATTCAATCTACAGGTGTTGAAGTGATACATCTTGGTCACGATAGAAGTGTTGAAGAAGTTGTAAATACTGCCATTCAAGAAGATGCTAATGCCATTGCAATGACCTCGTATCAAGGCGGACACAATGAATATTTCAAATATATGTATGATTTGCTAAAAGAAAAAGGAGCAGGTCATATTAAGATTTTTGGCGGTGGTGGTGGTGTTATTCTTCCATCGGAAATTGCCGAATTACAAGCCTATGGAATTACAAGAATTTATGCGCCAGATGATGGTCGTGCCATGGGTTTACAAGGAATGATTAACGATTTAGTTCAACAATCGGATTATCCAATTGGTGATAAATTGACTGATGAATTAGCCCATATTGAAGGTAAAAATCCAACTGCAATTGCACGATTAATTTCTGCTGCAGAGAACTTTCCCGAAATTGCAAAAGCTGCTTTTGACGAAATTCACGAGAAAAATAAAACCAATAAAATTCCAGTTCTCGGAATTACAGGAACTGGCGGTTCTGGAAAATCGTCTTTAGTTGATGAATTAGTGAGAAGATTTTTAATCGATTTTCCAACTAAAACTATCGGATTAATTTCTGTTGATCCATCAAAACGTAAAACTGGTGGAGCACTTTTGGGTGATAGAATTCGTATGAATGCCATCAATAATTCTAGAGTTTACATGCGTTCGTTGGCAACACGTCAATCGAATTTGGCTTTGTCGAAATATGTAAACGAAGCGATTGAAGTTTTGAAAGCTGCAAAATACGATATCATTATTCTAGAAACTTCAGGAATTGGTCAAAGTGATACCGAAATTATGGATCATTCTGATGTTTCACTATATGTAATGACACCAGAATTCGGCGCTGCAACACAATTGGAAAAAATCGATATGTTGGATTTTGCCGATTTAGTAGCATTAAATAAATTTGACAAACGTGGTGCTTTAGACGCCATCCGCGATGTTAAAAAACAGTACCAACGCAATCATAATCTTTGGGATGAAAATGTAGATTTGATGCCAATTTTTGGAACAATCGCATCACAATTCAATGATCCAGGAATGAACACACTCTACAAATCTATAATGGATAAAATTGTAGAAAAAACTGGAGCCGATTTAAAATCGACGTTCGAAATTACACGTGAAATGAGCGAGAAAATTTTCGTAATTCCACCACATAGAACACGTTATTTATCTGAAATTGCAGAAAATAATAGAAAATACGACGAAACTGCACTTTCTCAAGTTGAGGTAGCACAGAAATTATATGGAATTTACAAAACCATTGAAAGTGTTTCTAATAAAGTTCCAAGTATAAACAAGTCGGGTATTGATAGCGATTCTGTCATCCCGAGCGCAGTCGAGGGACAATTATTTATGGATTTATTACTTAAAGAATTCGACCATGTAAAAATGAATCTTGATCCCTACAATTGGGAAGTAATTCTGACTTGGAATGAAAAAGTAGCCAAGTATAAAAATCCGTTTTACAGTTTTAAAGTCCGTGATAAGGAAATTAAAATTGCTACGCATACCGAAAGTTTATCGCATTCTCAAATTCCGAAAATATCCTTACCAAAATACCAAGCTTGGGGTGATATTTTAAAATGGAATTTACAAGAAAATGTTCCCGGAGAATTTCCATTTGCATCAGGATTGTATCCGTTTAAACGTGAAGGAGAAGATCCAAGCCGAATGTTTGCTGGTGAAGGCGGACCAGAACGTACCAACAAACGTTTTCATTATGTTTCTGCTGGATTGCCAGCCAAACGTCTTTCAACAGCATTTGATAGTGTAACTTTATACGGAAATGATCCACATATTCGTCCTGATATTTATGGAAAAATCGGTAATGCCGGAGTTTCTATTTGTTGTTTGGACGATGCTAAAAAATTATATTCAGGTTTCGATTTAAGTCATCCGTTAACTTCGGTTTCTATGACAATTAATGGTCCAGCACCAATGTTACTTGGTTTTTTTATGAATGCTGCCATCGATCAAAATTGTGAAAAATACATCGTTGAAAACAACCTTCAAGTAGAAGTTGAAGAAAAAATAAACGAAATTTATAAGAAAAAAGGAACTGTCCGACCTACATACCAAGGCACTTTGCCAGAAGGAAATAATGGTTTAGGGTTGATGCTTTTAGGAGTAACCGGAGACCAAGTTTTGCCTTTGGATGTTTATAACGATATTAAAATTAAAACTTTAGCACAAGTTCGAGGAACAGTTCAAGCCGATATTTTGAAAGAGGATCAAGCTCAGAATACTTGTATTTTCTCAACAGAATTTGCATTGCGATTGATGGGTGACGTTCAGGAATATTTTATCAAACAAAATGTTCGTAATTTTTATTCGGTTTCAATTTCGGGTTATCACATTGCCGAAGCTGGAGCAAATCCTATTACGCAATTGGCGTTCACGCTTTCTAATGGTTTCACTTACGTGGAATATTATTTAAGTCGTGGCATGAACATCAATGATTTCGGACCAAATTTATCCTTCTTTTTCTCCAACGGAATTGATCCAGAATATGCTGTGATTGGTCGTGTGGCGCGTAAAATTTGGGCGAAAGCCATGAAAAATAAATACGGTGCCAACGAAAGAGCGCAAATGTTGAAATACCATATTCAAACATCGGGTCGTTCTCTTCATGCACAAGAAATTGATTTCAATGATATTCGTACTACGTTACAAGCGTTATATGCAATTTATGATAACTGTAACTCGTTGCATACCAATGCGTATGACGAAGCAATTACAACACCAACCGAAGAATCAGTTCGTAGAGCAATGGCTATTCAGTTGATTATCAATAAAGAATTAGGTTTGGCGAAAAACGAAAATCCAATTCAAGGTTCGTTCATTATTGAAGAATTAACCGATTTAGTTGAAGATGCTGTATTAAAAGAATTTGACCGAATTACTGAACGTGGTGGAGTTTTAGGAGCAATGGAAACGATGTACCAACGTTCAAAAATTCAAGAAGAATCATTGTATTATGAAACGTTGAAACACACAGGAGAATTTCCAATTATTGGAGTAAATACGTTTTTGAGTTCTAAAGGTTCGCCTACAGTTGTTCCGGCAGAAGTAATTCGTGCCACCGAAGAAGAGAAGCAATATCAAATTGATATGTTAACCAATTTACAAAAATCGAGTGCCGATAAAGTTGCCGAACAAATTGAGTTATTACAAACGGCAGCCATCAAAAACGAAAATCTTTTTGAATTATTAATGGACGCAACTAAATTTTGTTCGTTAGGACAAATCACAAACGGATTGTTTGAAGTTGGTGGTCAGTATAGACGGAATATGTAATTAAGAAAATAGAATAAAGAAAATAGACAAAAGACCTTTCAGAAATGGAAGGTTTTTATTTTAAAATCATTTTTTATTTATAGAATACAATCCACCGGCAAAAAGAACTACAGCAAGACCAATATACATAAAACCGTTTTCTTTTCCAGATTCGTTTGAAGCATCAATTTCTAATCCTAAAACTTTGACTTCCTTGCTACTGCTAGAAACTTTGTTGATTCCTAAATAACCAATATAAAGTGAGATTAATAGTAATACTGTTCCGATAATTTTTTCGATTTTCATGTTTTTTTTTTTTTTTGATTATTGTCTTATAAAGTTATTAAGAACTTTATGTTAGTTCTTTACATAGTAAAGTTGTATCGTTATAAAATTACCATTTAAAAAAAATCTTTATATTTATAAAAAAATAATAACCATGAAAAAACAATTTCTAGTCTTACTGTTGCTATTTTCTATAGGTAATACCTCATTTGCGGCCAAAGTTGACACATTACAAATTGCCAGTAAGGCAATGAATAAAAACTACAGTGCTGCGGTTGTAACTCCAAATTCGTATGCAAAAGGAAAAACAAATTATCCTGTTTTGTATTTACTTCATGGTGCCTACGGACATTTTCGGGATTGGTTGAAAAGTACACCCAATAAAAATTTAGTTACCGATTTAGCCGATCAATACAACATCATTATTGTAATGCCTGAAGGCGAAACTTTTAGTTTTTATATTGATAGTCCGGTGAATAAAGAAAGTCAATTTGAAACTTTTATAACTCAAGAGGTGATTCAAAAAGTAGATGCTACATACCGAACAATTGCAACTAAAAATGGTCGTGTAATAACAGGACTTTCAATGGGCGGACATGGTGCTTTGTACTTATCAAGCAAACATCCCGAACTTTTTTGTGCTGCAGGAAGCATGAGTGGTGCTGTCGATATGAATATTATGTTAAATCCAGAAGGAATTGAACGTACCAAAACATTATTTGGGCCAATTTTGGGTGACGAAGTTTTATCGCCACAAGCATACAAACGATATGCAGTAATTGATAAAATTGATTTGTTTAAAGCCAATAAAATGCCATTAATTATAGATTGCGGTGTAGATGATTTTCTCATCGAAAGCAATAGAGAATTACGAAGAAGATTATTATACAACAAAATTCAGCACGATTATACTGAACGACCAGGTGCGCATACCTGGGAATATTGGAACAACGCTTTGCCCTATCACGTTTTGTTTTTTAGCAAAATTTTGAAAAGTAATGGATCTTTGTAAAAGAAAATAGAACTTAAAACTTTATACAAACTAAAGGTTTTATATTTTTGAATTATGAACCCAACAATCAAAACCTTCCCAAACACAAAATTTATAGGTAAAAATCTTTTTTTTACTTACGAAGATTATCGCGCTTTCGAATTGTGGAGTAATTTTATGCCAAGACGAAAAGAAATTCAAAACGCCATTGGTTCAGAATTGTATAATATTCAAATCAATCCAGATAATTTCGATTTTAAACCCAATTCACTTTTTGTAAAATGGGCTGCAGTTGCCGTTTCAAGTTTTGATTTTGTTCCAGATGTTATGGAAACTTTAGAAATTGACGAAGGATTGTATGCTGTTTTCAATTATAAAGGTAATCAAAATAATGCTGCTGCTTTTTTCAATTCAATTTATACTGATTGGTTGCCTAACTCAGAATATGAATTAGATAATCGTCCGCAGTTTGAAATTCTAGGAGAAAAATATAAAAATAACGATCCAACTTCTGAAGAAGAAATTTGGATTCCGATTAAAGTACTAAAAGTCAATTAATAAGATTTTTTATATATATTGTACTCTTAAAACCAACCTTTAAACGATTATATTATGAAAAAAATTGGAAGTTTCATGGCAGTAATAGGCATTTTGGCTGTTGTGATGAATTATTTGGGCAGAGTTCCTACTTTGTTAATGTGGATTTATAATTGGGGAGACACTGTTGCATGGGCAATAAAAATTGGACTAATTGTAGTTGGTGGAGCACTATATTTTTTTGCACCCAAAGAAATAGAAGAAGTGCATGAAACAGCTCCAACAGAATCTAACGAAAAATAAATAAAAAAAAACTGAAGTCTAAAGCTTCAGTTTTTTAATACGCACCATCCAAATAAAACCAACTTCCACCGTCATAAACAAAAGTCGATTTTTCTTGGTGTACTTGTGGTTGTAATCTATTGTCTAGATAGGATGCCATAAAAGTTACAGTTGTTTCTGTTGCTTCAATTATTTCTAATCCAGTCCATTTATTATTGGTTGACCATTCTAAAATATCTGCTTTTTTATGTTTTTTTCTTGTTGAAGCATGAGTTGTTGCTACTAAATAATCTGCTGCACCAGTTGCATAAGCACTGTATCTAGATCGCATTAATGCTTCGGCAGTTGGTGCTTTTGCCAATCCGTCAATATATGGTTGGCAACAATCTTGAAACGGTAAGTGATTTCCACAATAGCAAATAGTCATGACGTTTTACATTTTAGATTCGTTAAATTTTTTCAAAATTAGTTTCAGCTTTTCTTCACGAGCTACTTTTTTAGCCTTAGCTTTATCTTGTTCTTTGTGAAGTTTGTCGTTGTGTTTCTTAATGTTTCCTTCGTTATTTCTGCTCATTTTATTTTTTATTTTCGTTTGTTCTAGATTGATATTCAATTTATAATTATTGTGAAATATCAAGAACTGTTATTCTATTTTTTCCAATTTTAAATAACCAATGTGTAATACATCTTCTATAAAATTTTCTGACTTAGTAATTTGTAATTCAAATTGTTCTAACAAATTTAGCGTTAAAATTTCTTTTACGTTGTATAAATCGTCAATATCTACGCCATATTTGTCATCAACATGAGAAGTTGCTCCTTTAAAACCACAATGTTTATAAAATGAGGTTTCTTTAGACTTTTTAGTTGCTTCGCCCAGTGAACTAGCTACTGTTAAAATCTTATAATGAAATTCTTCAAATTCATTTTCTTTATAACCACCAAGATTAACAAAAAACAATTGAGCTTCACTCGTGTTTGCAGCGTTTTTGGCTACTACTTCAATCGTATAATTATCTACAACAGTAACTTCTCTCCACACATCAATATGAATTTGACCTTTAGCTTCTGGCCAAAAAGATTTCATTTGCGGAATTAAATCTTTCATTGATTTTCCTATTCCAAAGAAAATATCGTGTTGCTCTGTAAATCGACCTTTAGGACGACAACCAAGCATAATCATATAAAGTTTGTGGTCATTTTTCATGCTCCAAAGTTACAAATTTTTGTTAAATGTAAATTTTGGCACAGCTATTGGTTATTACTTTATATCGTTAATCATTTAAAAAATAGAAATTATGAAAAAAATTACATTGTTTATAGCCTTTATCGGGATGATATCGCTACAAAGTTGCTCTGTTAATGACACACCAGGACAGCAAACAACTAATAATAATGAGTTTTTAGCAACAACGCTAGAGTACACTCGATCGTTTACATCAGCTAATAATTTTAGCACTTTAGTAACGTTTCCTCAGGCTATTTATCCTTCAGATATGGTTTTGGTTTATCGTTTGTCTGGTATTTATCAAGGGCAAGATATTTGGAAATTGCTTCCTGAAAACTTTTATTTTAATGACGGTACGCTAGATTTTGGATATAATTTTGATTTCACTAAGTATGATGCAAATATTTATATGATAGGTAATAATTTGGGAACTATAAATGCATCCTTTTTAAATAATCAGGTGTTACGAGTTGTTATTATTCCGTCTAATTTTGGAAATAAAATGGTTACTACACTAGATTATAGTGATTATAATGCTGTAGCAAAAGCATTTAACATAAATGAGTCTAAAGTTATAAAAATGAAATAGATTTTTGGTTAGTCTATAGTTTGTTTGTTTGAACAGAGGTTGTGTTAATTCGCGACCTCTTTTTTATTCTTCGTCTCTTGAAATTTTATTTTCATCATCTTCTTTCGCTTTATATGAAGAGAATAAAACTCCAACCAATAATGATAATGCGATAAAACTTAGTGAAGCCCATTCTGGAATTTCTATAAAATCATGAGCTAGCATTTTTACTCCTACAAAACTCAAAATGGCAATTAAACTGTATTCTAAATGGCTAAATTTCTCTAACATATTGGCTAAGAAGAAATACATAGATCGCAAGCCTAGTATGGCAAATATATTAGAACTAAAAACAATAAAAGGATCAGATGTAATTGCTAATATTGCAGGAACGCTATCTACGGCAAACAAAACATCCATCACTTCAATAACAATAAGTGTAACAAATAATGGTGTTGCAGCTTTTCTTTTATCAACTGTAATGAAAAATTTTTCTTTGTCATGCTCCGATGTAATTGGAATTATTTTACCTAAGATTTTATAAACAAATGATTCTTTAGGTTCAAATGCGTCTTCCTCTTTAGAAAACAACATTTTCAATGCAGTGAACAATAGAAATCCTCCAAAAAGGTAAGTTGTCCAAGTAAATTTATTTATAATTACTACACCAAATGTTATCATTAAACCTCTAAAAATTATTGCGCCAAGAATTCCCCAAAACAAAACTCTATGTTGGTATTTTTGAGGAATTTTAAAGGATGCAAATATAATTGCAATTACAAAAATATTATCTACACTTAAAGAAAGCTCAATTAGATAACCAGTAATAAATTTTAATGCAGCATTTGTTTGAGAAAGTTGTGTGGTATTATTGACAAATTCTGTACCATACAACCAATAGATAACTCCCGAAAATAAAAAAGATACAGTAACCCAAATTGCTGTCCATTTACTAGCTTCTTTTGTGCTAATTATATGTGGTGTTTTATTAAAAACTCCTAAATCTAAAGCTAGAATAATAAAAACTAAGGCGAAGAATAATATCCAGACAATCATAAAGGTATTAATTTTTACAAAGGTAACCTATTGAACTTTTAAATTCAAAAAATAAATTCCAATTCTAATCACTTCTTATTTTCTATAAGCCATAAATTATATTTTTATTCAATTAATGTGATTTCTCTTTCTTAAAAGGATATTTTTTGTGAAATAGATAAATTTTTATATTTACCCCTAAAAAAAATAGGGTCTAATTATTTTTCAATTAAAATATTATTATATTTGCATCAAATTACTAGGGTATAACTTTTAAAATTAATTTTTATGTCAACTTTACGTTTTCAAGCATTAAAAGAGGCTTCAGGTAGAAAGCCTGTAAAATTTGAAGAAGCAGGAAGAAAATCAGATCTTTTTGGTTCTAACGTGTTCAATGATAGAGCAATGAAGCAATTTCTGACTTCAGATGCTCACAAAGGTGTAAAAGACGCCGTGCAACACGGAACTAAAATTGACAGAAAATTAGCCGATTATATTGCAATGGGCATGAAAGAATGGGCTTTGAGCAAAGGTGTAACTCATTACACACACTGGTTTCAACCATTAACTGGTACAACTGCCGAGAAACATGATGCTTTTTTTGAAACTTCTTATGATGGTTCAGATCCAGTTGAAAAATTTGGTGGCGGACAATTAGTACAACAAGAACCCGATGCTTCTTCTTTTCCAAATGGAGGAATTAGAAATACATTCGAAGCTCGTGGATATACTGCTTGGGATCCAACTTCGCCTGCCTTTATCTTTGGTACAACTTTATGTATTCCTACAGTTTTTATCTCTTATACAGGAGAAGCATTAGATTATAAAACACCACTTTTACGTGCCTTGAATGCTGTCGATGAAGCTGCAACTGATGTATATAAATATTTTGATAAAAATGTTAAAAAAGTAACAGCAACTTTAGGTTGGGAGCAAGAATATTTCTTGGTAGATTCTGCTTTGGCTAATTCTCGCCCAGATATAGTTATGACCGGGAGAACATTATTGGGTCATACATCGGCTAAAGGGCAACAACTTGATGATCATTACTTTGGATCTATTCCGTCTCGTGCTTTAAACTATATGAGAGAATTGGAAGAAGAATGTATGTTACTGGGAATTCCTGTAAAAACACGTCATAATGAAGTAGCTCCAAATCAATTTGAGTTGGCTCCAATATTTGAAGAAACAAATTTAGCAGTAGATCACAACTCACTTTTAATGGATGTAATGTCTAAAGTGGGTGAACGACATGATTTTAAAGTCCTTTTTCACGAAAAACCTTTTATGGGTGTAAATGGTTCGGGCAAACACAACAACTGGTCGTTGGCTACAGACACTGGAATTAATTTATTGTCTCCAAGTAAAACGCCAATGAGCAACCTACAATTTTTATCGTTTTTTATCAATACAATTAAAGCGGTAAATGATTATGAAGAATTACTACGTGCAGCAATTGCTACGGCAAGTAACGATCATAGACTAGGAGCAAACGAAGCGCCACCAGCAATTATTTCGGTATTTATTGGTGCACAATTAACTAAAGTCTTGGCTGAATTGGAAGGTGTTTCTAAAGGGAAATTGTCTCCAGAAGAAAAAACCGATTTAAAACTAAACGTAGTAGGAAAAATTCCAGACGTAATGTTGGATAATACCGATAGAAATAGAACGTCACCATTTGCTTTTACAGGAAATAAATTCGAATTTAGAGCTGTTGGATCTTCTGCAAATTGTGCTAATGCAATGACTACATTGAACTCTATCGTTGCAAAACAATTGAAAGATTTTAAAAAAGAAGTAGATACTTTAATCGAAACCAAAGATTTAAAGAAAGACGAAGCTATTTTTAATGTCTTGAGAGAATACATTAAAGGAACTAAAAACATCCTTTTTGAAGGCGATGGATATAGCGAAGCTTGGGAAGCAGAGGCTAAAAAACGTGGATTGAGCAATCACAAAACTACGCCAACGGCTTTAAAAGCTAAAGTTTCTCAAAAAGCATTAGATTTATTTAAAGATTTGAACGTAATGAACCATGTTGAGGTAGAAGCACGTTATGAAATTGAACTAGAAGAATATACTAAAAAAATCCAAATTGAGGGAAGAGTTTTGGGCGATATTGCTAGTAATCATGTTATTCCAACTGCTATTCGATATCAAAACACCTTGATTGAAAACGTTCGTGGATTGAAAGAGATTTTTGGAAAAGACTTTGAGAAAATTGCAAAAGAACAAATAATTTTAATCAAAGAAATTTCTATACATATAGAAGGAATTATTACTAAAGTAGATGAAATGACTGAGGCTCGTAAAAAAGCTAATGTGTTAACTGATGCTCAAAAAATGGCCGAATCTTATTGTGATCAAGTAAAACCGTTTTTTGACGAAATTCGTGAACACTGCGATAAACTAGAACTTTTAGTAGATGACGAAATTTGGACATTGACTAAATATAGAGAATTGTTGTTTACTAGATAGTTTTTTAGTAAATAAAATTAAGAATATAGAGGAAAACCTGTTAATTATTTAGCAGGTTTTTTTTGTGGAACAACTTTTGATTTCTACAATTAATTTTACGTAAATTCGTTGTATGAGAATGAATAAATTATTTTTTACAGTTTTGTTTTTTGGAACTTTATTTTTGGCTAAAGCTCAAGAACAGTTTGTGGTTTATTTTGATAATAATAAGTTTGAGTTAAACAAAACCGAACAAGCAAAGTTTGATAATTGGATTTCAAAAAATAAAACTTCTAAAATCTTATCAATTACTGGTTCTACAGATGAAGTTGGTTCTAATGGATTTAACGATACACTTTCTTTGAAACGAGTCAATTT
>NZ_JAYWFT010000074.1:0-2028 GCF_043778725.1 Flavobacterium sp.
GACGATATTGACTAACAGGGAAATCAACTTTGTTTTATTACATTCAAGTCACAATAAGTACTTAAGCGCTTGATTTCGTATTAAGACGCTGTATAAAAAATGAGCTAAGACCAGTGTAATATTTGTTTATTTAACAACACAAAATTATGATTATAAAGTATTCAGTCGGGCTTGATATTTCGAGCAAAAAAGTAAACGGATGTATTAGTTTAATTGATGACAATCAAAAAGTTACTGTAAAATCGAGTATTGTTTTTTGCAACACACTAAAAGGATTTTTGGAGTTATCCCATTGGATTAAAAAGTGGCATACCCAGTGTGAGATTCCACTTGTGATTTGTATGGAAGCCACCGGGATTTATCACGAGAACTGTGCACTTTATTTATTTGAAAAAGGGTATGATGTTTCTATAATTCTGCCTAACAAAGCCAAGCATTATTTAATTTCTCTTGGATTGAAGTCCAAAAACGATTCAATTGATGCAAAAGGATTGTCAAAAATGGGTGCCGAACAATGCCTTGATTTATGGCAACCAGCGGGTAAATATTTTTATGAACTGCGCCAATATACTCGGCAACATCAGAATTTACAGGAACAAAAGACTGTTGTTAAGAATCAATTACATGCTTTAGAATTTGGTATGTATGAAATTAAAACTGTTGTAAAACAACTTACCAAGGTAATCGAACTCTTTGACAAACAAATCAAAGAATTAGAAAAGATTATAAAAACACATCTAGAAAGCGATGCAATAGTTAAAAAAAAAGTAGAAAATATTTGCCAAATAAAAGGTATTGGAACCTTAACAGTGGCTACTATTTTAGCAGAAACCAACGGCTTTGAATTGTTTAAGAACTACAAACAATTGATTAGTTATTCTGGTTTTGATGTCGTAGAACGAGAGTCGGGAAGCAGTGTTACAGGCAAGACCAGGATTTCAAAAAAAGGGAACTCACACATTCGTCGGGCCCTATTTATGCCAGCATTTACGGCTGTAAAGTATCAAGAACCATCATTTTTTGGACTTTATGAACGAACCTATGCTAAACACGGCATCAAAATGAAAAGTTATGTAGCAGTTCAAAAAAAGTTACTTACAACGATCTATCATCTATGGAAAAAAAACGAAAAATATAATGCTAACTACATTTTAAATATCCAAGAAAAGGAACAGGAGTTTTCTTCTTTGCTCGGCTTTGCAAAAGCCGCATCAATACAAAAAAATAGCCCCAATCAAGTCGAGGCTATACAAGGTAAACATCCAGTGAAAAATCACAGTAGGCTTCCTCTTTGCTAATACAAATTTAGAAAAATAAAGTCGAATAAAATTTGTTTTTTAAGATAGTACCTGTTAGCGGTAGTGTTTTATTTTTATTGTGTTCATCATTTCTAATGATTGTAAATATAATTTTTCTGTCGAAAGGAAATTATTACGAAATTCAAATTCAATAGATTGATCTTCTATGTTGGTCATATAAATAATTTTAGTTTCTGTTTCAATTATTTTGATTCCAAATACCCCAAATTTTTTATTTGCTATAATAATTGAGTCAAATTTAAAAACTATGTCAATTGGTCTTTCGCTCAAGTGTAGTTCTTTATTTTCAGATAGCCATTTATTTACTTTAAAATCAGTAATTTTATTTGTGCTTATTTTATTTTTGATAAAGGACTTTATTGGTGTTTTTATAGTCATTTGGTCATAATATTCTGCTTTTTTTGGAAGCATTCCTCTTTCCATTACAATTCCAAGTTTAGAATTCTGAATTCTATAACATGTATAATCATTTGAACTATTATCATTATACCAATTCCAAACTATTAAAGTGTCATAATTTTTTGTTCTATCTAATTCAATTGTATTAGAATAATATGGCAAATTAATATTAAAAGTTTTTTGTTTTTTTTCAGCACAAGATATTATAATTAATATTATTATGAACGTTTGTAAATAGTTTATTGGTTTCATAATTTTTTTAAGTTCTTGAATTTACGGATTTCTTGTCTTGTCCTAGCCTACGTTGACC
>NZ_JAYWFT010000075.1:0-2026 GCF_043778725.1 Flavobacterium sp.
AGAACAGGAGTCATTTTTATCTCATATCGTATCAAATTACTAGAATTACTAATCGTAAGATTACCACTTGTATAAGTTATACCGCCATCTATACTTTGCTTTTTTTCAATTGTATAAGAGTTCGGTCTGCAAACATTAGCAAATGTAGTATTAGATGTCCATATCGATGAATTAACATTAGTTTGGGCAGAGAAATAGTTTTCAATATTTCCAACTCCTGATGATGGAGTAACCATTACTTCAAATTCTAAAAAATATGCCAAAGAATCTCTCGCTCCCGTATCTCCACATAAAGGAGGAATATATACATTATTGCAAAATCCTCTAATATTATTTAATACATAAGAAAGCGGTATGTTCCCATTTGCATCAGCAACTCCTGCGGTCATATTTCCATTTGATAAAATCTGCACTTGGTTTCCTCTATCCACAGTGTAATAATTTAAAGAATTTTGAACATAAGTATGATTACTACTTAATAAATCTTTTATTGTTATATCACTATATGATTGAGAGCCGAGGTTTTGTACTCTCAAGCGATATTTAACCTTATCATTAGGAGCATAGCAGTCTTTTTTATCAACAATTTCTTTCTGTAAACATAATCTTTCTTTATGCTGTTGAACAGGAAATGTTGTAGAAACATTTGTTTGAACCAGTGTGTTCACATTTGTTATAGTAGCGGTATTCACTATATTTAAACCTATTTGACTATTAGGGTGTACATTCGTCCATAAATTTACTAATGCTCCTGTAGCACCTACTGTAATATTACCCGATTGAAATAAACCACTATTTAAATAAGGAGTAACAGATGGAATACTTGATGGTATCGTTGGAATTGTTACGCCTGCGTTCGATGATCCTCCTGAAAAAATTGGTAACTGATCATTAACTGTAACTGTTTCTGATGTTCCTTGGAAAGTAGCCCCTACAAAATATAGTACAGGACATCCAGGTGCTCCTTGTGTTCGATAATCTTTGTAATATCCAGTTGCACCTGCTGGTTCAAAAAACACACAAGGTTCATTGGACATAATACTTTCATTTACACAATTATTTCCAAAAGTTCCATTTAATATAGCTTTATTTGAGACTGTACTTCCTTGAGCAGATGCAGGATATGTCACTGTAAAATTTACGAATTGGGTATTTGTATAAGTAGCGGCATTTAAAAGGCTCGGACAAGTTACTGTTAATGTACTTGAATTTACCCCAGTAACAGTAAAACCAGTAGGAGGAGTATTTATTCCATCAATTGTACCAACCTTTCCGTTTGATGTAGTTTGAATAATATCCGTTATAACTCCGTTCGACAAATTCAGTAAGCCCAAAAGCCCAGTTGCATTACTTCGCACCAATTTTAAGTGGTAAGGAACAGTATAGCTACCATTTGCATTTGGAAATATCCTACGACAAGGAGCAGCGTTGCTTACAGAAGGATTACCTAAAATAGACTTTGCAAGTTGCCAAGGGTTCTTCGCTATAGCTTTATCTACAATTGGAGACATAATAGCAGATGGAGGATTAGTATTATTCTCGCAATAATCTTTTGTTATATTATTAATTTTGTACTTTATACAAACTTTATTCTCCGCTTTTGTATCATTGCAAGTAATTCCATTAGGAAATCTCACATGAAATACGAGTGTTCCTACTACACCATTTCCTGTGTTTACCCAATTTAACTCAAAGTTTAAAGAACTTCCATTGGAAATAGATGTAGGAGAATTTCCAGAAACAACATTGTTCGTAAAATTAAATAACTCAAGCGATTGCGGGATAACATCTCGAAGTGTAACATCAGATAAATTTCCGGGTAAAGAATAGTTTATGATATATTGAAAATCAACTCCTGAATAAATATTGAAGTTTGCCGTGGATGTTTTTATAATGTTGATTCCATCGACATTTAATGAAGATTGATTAGCTACATTTTGAGCAGAAGCTATACCATAAGAGAACATTAATATAAAAAATGCAATTAATGTTCTTGTTAATTTCAAATTTAATTTTTTCATAATTA
>NZ_JAYWFT010000076.1:0-2019 GCF_043778725.1 Flavobacterium sp.
TTTCGGCACTTTTTTGAGCCATTCTATCAAGAGGCAAAATTTGATCTACTGTCAATTCATACAAGTCTGAATAATCTTTTACCAATCCGTTGTTGAAAAGCAAAGCTACCGTTTCGCCACCAAGACCTTCAATATCCATGGCTTTTCTAGAAATATAATGCTGAATTCTACCAATAATTTGTGGCGGACAACCATAGAAATTTGGACAAAAATGATTGGCTTCACCTTCTTTCCTGGTCAATTCGGTATGACATTCTGGGCAATGTGTAATGTATTTTGTTGGTTCTGCTTGATTTCCTCTTTTGGCAACACCAATAATCTTCGGAATAATTTCGCCACCTTTTTCAACAAAAACTTCATCGCCTACTCTAATATCTAATTTTTCAATTTGATCGGCATTGTGTAAAGAAGCGCGTTTTACAATTGTTCCTGCTAATTGCACTGGTTCTAAATTGGCAACAGGCGTTATTGCTCCTGTTCGCCCAACTTGATAAGAAATCGAATTTAAAGTTGTAGTAACTTGTTCCGATTTAAACTTGTAAGCAATTGCCCATCGTGGAGATTTTGCAGTATATCCTAATTCATTTTGATGATTAAAATCGTTTACTTTAATTACAACGCCATCTGTTTCATAAGGTAAATTATGACGGTGCACATCCCAATATTCAATAAACTGAAAAACCTCATCAAGGTTATTGGCTAATTTAGATTGCGTTGGCACTTTAAAACCCCAATTTCTGGCAGTTTCAAGTCCTTGATATTGTGAATTGAAAGGCAAATTATTTCCAGTAATAAAATACAACAAGCAATCCAATGGTCGTTTAGCAACTTCGGCACTATCTTGCAATTTCAAACTTCCAGAAGCTGTATTTCTTGGATTAGAATAAGGAGTTTCACCAATTTCTATCAAATCCTGATTCATCTTTTCAAAACCTTCAAATGGGAGAATAATTTCACCACGAATGTCAAATTTTGGAGGATAATTTCCTTTTAGCTTAAGCGGAATTGACTTAATTGTTTTTATATTATTGGTAACTTCGTCTCCTTGAAAACCATCACCACGAGTAACTGCTTTGCTTAATTTTCCGTTTTCATATGTTATAGAAATTGAAGCACCATCATATTTTAATTCGCAAGTGTACTGCAATTGAACGTTACCTAAAACCTTTTGAATTTTGACTTCCCAATCCTGTAAATCTTCTTTAGAATAGGAATTATCTAACGAATACATTCTATTTTCGTGAACAACAGTCTGAAAATTCTTAGTAATGGTTCCGCCAACGCGCAAAGAAGGAGAACTTTCATCATAAAATTCAGGATATTTGTCTTCTAAATCTTGAAGTTGTTTTAGTTTTTTATCAAATTCAAAATCGGAAATAGTAGCGTTATCCAATACATAATAGTTGTGATTGTGCAAGTTAAGTTCCTCGCGTAAATTCTGAATTGTTTGTTGAATATCCATAAAAAGTAATGGCTAGATTAGTTCATTTTGAGTACTAAAATAGCCAATTATTTTGAAAGTTAAAGTTTTATGATTGCACAATAGTATTTATTTGAATATAAAGTTGTCCATCGCTTAAAATAGCTCCTTCAGTAATCAAATTGAAAATTGCCGTATTGCGATCACCGTCGTATTGTTTTTTACCAACATGCATTTCTACTGTTTCGGTAAAAAGGTTATCGCTTAGCCATTGCAAACCGTTTTTAGTCATAAAATCTACCTCAGTAACTAAAGATTTAATCACCATAGATTGAATAAACTCTTTTTGACAATGGAATAAGAAAATATGATTTTTAGAAAAATGCTCAAGAAATTGTGCATTTGTTAAAACACCTTCCCAAATTAAATCAGAAAAAACATCAAGTTCCTGTTCAGTGACTTCAGGTTTATTGGTTTTAATTTCGTCCCATTCTTTTTTATCTATAGATTGCGACGCTAAAAAGTTTGCAAATTCTTGATGCAACGCTTCTAGTTGTTCTTTGGTTAATCTTTTGTATTTCATAATTATTTGCCACTAA
>NZ_JAYWFT010000077.1:0-2018 GCF_043778725.1 Flavobacterium sp.
TATCAAATATGTCAAGTAGCTAATCCAAGTGTATGTGACCAAGCTACAGCAAGTGTAGTAGTTGCAGCAATTGATGCAGTGAATGATACACCAACACCAGTTCCTAGTGGCGGAACAACATCAAGTGTACTAGCAAATGATACATTGAATGGTTCTCCATTAAATCCTATAGATGTTACCTTAACACCAGTTACAGTTCCATCGGGATTAACTTTAAATCCTGACGGAACTATAACAGTAAGTCCAGGTACTTTCACAGGAATATATATTGTAACTTATACTATTTGTGAGGTTGCAGTTCCAGCGAATTGTGATACGGCAAATGCTACAATTGTAGTGTCTAATGGGGTTAATGCCGTTGATGATACTACCTATCCAACACAAGTTCCAAGTACAACAGTTGCTACAACAGTTGGAAACGTAACTGTTAACGATACATTGAATGGAGTTTTAGTCACACCATCAAATACAGATGTCACAGCAATAACAACAGGACCATTAAGTATTGATGTTAATGGAGTATTGACATTAGCGCCAAATACGACTTCAGGGACATATACTATTACTTACCAATTATGTGAAGTAGGAGCAGTTCCAGTAAATTGTGATTCAGCAACTGCTACCGTAGTTGTCTTGAACCCTATTGTAGCTAATAATGATGCAAATCTTGTTCCTGTAAATGGTTATGATGGTGGAACTGCTATTCCAACTATTTTAGTTAATGATACTTTAAACGGAGTTATTGTAAATCCATCTCAAGTGACAATTACATTAACAAGTACATTGCCGTCGGGAATTACATTTAATACTGTAACAGGTTCGGTAATAGTTAATCCGCAAACACCTGCTGGTACTTATATATTTACTTATAATTTATGTGAAGTAGGAGCAGTTCCAGCAAATTGTGATCCAGCAACAGTTACTGTTATAGTTATAGCTGCTCCAATTATAGCAGAAGATGACAACGTTTCTACTGTACCAGTAAATGGTTATGAAGGAGGAAGTCCTGGTAATATATTTACAAATAATGGAAGTGGACAAGATACATTAAATGGAAATTCGGTTATCGCCAATCAAGTAGTTATTTCAATTATTAATAATGGTGGAATAAATGGGATAACAATTTCAAATAGTGGTACAATAAATATTCCATCAGGAACACCATCAGGAACATATAGTGTTGTTTATAGTATTTGTGAGGTTTTGAATCCTACAAATTGTGATTCAGCAACAATTATCATTGTTGTTACTGCGCCACCTATTGATGCAGTTGATGATTTAAATAATGATCCAATTAGCTCAGAGTCTGGTTCGTCAGTGCCGCTTTATCCAAACGATACATTAAATCAAAATACTTTAAATCCTAGTGAAGTATTATTTACTTTGGTAGATAATGGAGGAATCAATGGCGCGACAATAGATGCTCAAGGAAACTTAATTGTTCCTGCAGGAACTCCAATAGGAACATATACAATTATATATTCTATTTGTGATGTTATTAATCCAAATAATTGTGATACTGCTATAGCTATTATTATTGTTAAGGATCCATGTGATTTTGATGACAGTGCTGATACTTGTGATATTATTGTTTACAATAGTTTATCCCCAGGTAACGATACTATTAATGAATATTTTGTTCTTGGAGGAATTGAAAGATTTCCTAATAATACAGTTGAAATATATAATCGTTGGGGTGTATTAGTATACGATGCTCAAGGATATGATAATAACACAAAAGTATTTAGAGGTATATCTGAGGGTCGCGTTACAGTAAAACAAGCTGATGAGCTACCTGAAGGAACTTACTTTTATGTCTTGAAATACACTAAAACAAGTGGTGTTGTTAAAGAGAAAGCAGGATATTTATACATTAACAGAAAATAGTTAAACTTCCGAGGATAGTAATGTCCTCGGAATAACACCCAAATAAATGAGAACAAAAATTTTAATTTTCGCTTTATTGTTAGTGGGATTTGTGAGTTACTCGCAACAAGATGCCCAGTATACACAATACA
>NZ_JAYWFT010000078.1:0-13683 GCF_043778725.1 Flavobacterium sp.
CCTGTAGATAAATTACCGTTGCTGTAAATTTGTGCAATGCAAACTTGGCAAAATAGAAAACATAAAATAAAGAGAGGCAATTTCACTAATATTAGTTTATCGCGCAAAGTGTAAAGTTTTAGCATCATATTTGAATTTTGAATTAATATCAAATATAGTCAAAAAAGTAATCAATAGGATTTTAAAAGTGGTGTTTCGTTTCAAAAATAAAAAAACCTCAACCAAATTAATGATTAAGGTAGTTTATAGTGACCTCGGCAGGGTTCGAACCTGCAACCATCAGAGCCGAAATCTGATATTCTATCCAGTTGAACTACGAAGCCTTTTTGAGGTACGAATTACGAAGTCTAAAATACGAAGTTTCTGTCCTCGTAAATCCAACCTCGTATCTCGTACTTTTTAAACTAATAATTTCTTAACAATAGCTGAAATGGTTTTTCCTTCTGCTTGTCCGCCAATTTGAGCTGAGGCTAAACCCATTACTTTTCCCATTGATGCAATGCCTGATGCTCCAGTTTCGGCAATGATTTTGGTAATAATTGCTTCTACTTCATCTTCTGAAAGTTGTGCTGGAAGGAATTTTTCGATTACTGCTATTTGAGCCAATTCTGGTTCGGCAAGGTCTGGACGATTTTGTGTTGTAAAAATGCTTGCGCTGTCTTTACGCATTTTTACAAGTTTTTGAAGAATTTTAATTTCGTCTGCTTCTGTAATTTCTTCTTTAGATCCAGTTGAAGTTTGCGCCAACAATATTTCAGATTTGATGGCTCTTAATGCTTCTAATGCTACGGTATCTTTTGCTCTCATGGCTGTTTTCATTTCGTCCATGATTTGTGTTGATAAGCTCATATTGATTTTATGTTTTATATTGTTTAAATTATTAGATGCTGTTTTACTACTTTATTTTGTTCAAATGGCTTTTCCTCTAGCCCTGATTACTTCACGTATTTTTTATTTCCATTGGAGTTCGGTGAACTTCGTTTGCAATGAAAAACCTTTACCTTTTTTCTTTAAAAATGGAAAGTTTGTAATGGAAAGCAGGAACAAGGTTTAGTAAAATGCCAAACCATTCGCTCCAAAAACTTAGCAAAGGTAAAAAAAATAACCCGAAAATTACGTTGAACTTTCGGGTTAGATTTAATGATTATTTTATAATTAATCTACATTGTCGTGCAAAAACGAATTGTTAGAACGCAACTGAACGTCATCGTTACTGTCTGTTCCAAGAGACATTCTTGAGTTGTGATTGTGGTTTTGATTTTCGGTTAAATCTACACCTAATCTTTTGTATGCTGGCTCTTTTTCTAACTCCTCAACTCTTGATGGGTTGTTGTGAAACTTGTAATTGAACTCTTTTAATTTGCGTCTTCTTTCGTCGGCACGCAATTTTAGAGTTTCTTCAATTGTCATGTCCATTGGTGAAAGATCTTCAGAATGGGTTGCGTATGTTGGCTTAGATGGCTCAGCAACTTTCATTGTGAAATTTAAAGATTCTTCTATTGGATCTTCAAGTTTTGCAACTGGTTTAGAGCTTATTAAATCATTTTCGATTTCCATATACTCTTCTAGAGAATACTTGATAACGCCGTTTTGACTTAACTCTGTAACTGGTACAAATTCTATAGGTTCGTTTACTTTGATGTCTTTAGTTGCTGCAGATAAATCGAAAATTATTCTGTCTTGTTCTACTTTAGGTTCTGGTTTAGAAACTGGTAAGTCAAACGAGAAAGTGATTTGCTCTTCTTCTCTAGGAACAACTTGTGGCTGAACAACTTTTATCTCATTAACAACTGGAGTTGTAAATTGGAAATCGATATCTTTTATAGGAGAAACGATTTCGAAAGTAACATCTAGATTGCGGATGAATTCGTTCATTGCAATTAAGTCGTTGTCAACTTTAGCAACAACTGGCTCAACTGTAACTTCATCTTCGATTAATTCAAATACTATTTTCTCTTCTTTTTTTTCAATTGGCGCGTCTGTAATTGATTGGAAAAAATCAACTGGTTTTTGCGTTAAATCGTGAACCAATCTCTGTTCGTCTTCTAATGAGTGAATTATTTTTTTAACTTCTGTATTGATTATTCCGTCTTGTTGTTCTACATTAAAACCTGTAGCAATGATTGTTACTGCAATTGAATCGCCCAAGCTTTCGTCTTCACCAACACCCATAATAATATTGGCATTGTGACCAGCTTCAGCTTGAATGTGCTCGTTAATTTCGGCAATTTCATCCATAGTAATTTCATTAGTACCTGAAACGATAAGCAACAATACGTTTTTGGCACCAGTGATTTTGTTATCATCTAACAATGGAGAATCTAAGGCTGCAACAATAGCTTCTTTGGCTCTGTTATCGCCAGAAGAGTTGGACGAACCCATAATTGCAGTTCCGCTATCAAACAATACGGTTTTAACATCTCTTAAATCGATATTTTGCGTATAGTGATGCGTGATAACTTCGGCAATTCCGCGAGATGCAGTTGCTAAAACTTCGTCAGCTTTAGAGAAACCAGCTTTAAAGCCAAGGTTTCCATAAACTTCTCTCAATTTATTGTTATTGATGACAATTAAAGAATCTACTTGCTTGCGCAATTTTTCTATTCCTAATCTAGCTTGGTCTTGACGAACTTTTCCTTCAAATGAGAATGGCAAAGTTACAATTCCAACGGTAAGGATATTTCTTTCTTTGGCCAATTGAGCAATTACTGGCGCAGCACCAGTCCCAGTTCCACCACCCATTCCTGCGGTGATAAAAACCATTTTGGTATTACTGTCGAGCATTTTTTCAATATCTCCAACGCTTTCAATTGCAGATTGTTGACCAACATCAGGATTTGCTCCAGCGCCTAAACCTTCTGTTAAGTTTACACCCAACTGAATTTTGTTTGGCACAGGACTATTTTGTAATGCCTGAGAATCAGTGTTACAAACGATGAAATCTACACCTTTTATTCCTTGCTTGAACATGTGGTTGATTGCATTGCTTCCGCCGCCACCAACTCCGATAACTTTAATTACATTTGATTGATTTTTTGGTAAATCAAATGAGATGCTTCCAAATTCTGAGTTGCTCATCATACTATTTTGGTTTTATTTTATTCTGTATTATAATTTTGTTTTTTCTTGATCGTAAATTAGAGCAAATTTAATTTCTATAAATTTCACTAATTAAAACTTCATTCTTTTATTCGGTTTCACTACTTTTTACTTAGCACTGAAAACGTATTTATTCTGCATTGTCTAAAAATTCTTTAATTTTATCTACATATTTATCAAAGAATGATCTTCTTATTCTTCCTTCTGTTGTCTCCGCTTCTTTTTCTACTTTACTGACAACTTTTTCTTCTATTACTTCTTCATTAAAAACCTGCTGCTTTTCTTCAACAACTTGCCTAACTATAGGTTTTGGCTGCGGAATTGCTTGTGACACTTCTAACTTGTAAGCACTTTGTGTATTGTTTTCAATACTATTCATTACAAGTCCAACTGCAGTTGCAAATAAAGGACTTGAAATATCTTCGCTTGAATTTCCGGCTAAATGCTCGTTTGGATATCCAATTCTAGTATCCATTCCAGTTATATATTCTACTAATTGTTTGATGTGTTGCAATTGTGCTCCACCACCAGTTAATACAATACCAGCAATTAATTTTTTTCTTGGATCTTCGTGTCCATATGCTTTAATTTCTGTAAAAACTTGTTCAATAATTTCAACTACACGAGCATGAATAATTTTTGATAAGTTTTTTAACGATATTTCTTTTGGTTCTCTTCCTCTTAATCCAGGAATTGAAACTATTTCATTGTCTTTATTTTCACCAGGCCAAGCCGAACCAAATTTAACTTTTAATAATTCTGCTTGTTTTTCTATAATTGAACAACCTTCTTTAATGTCGTCTGTAATAACGTTACCGCCAAATGGAATTACAGCAGTATGACGAATAATTCCATCTTTAAAAATGGCTAAATCTGTTGTTCCTCCACCAATATCGATTAATGCAACTCCGGCTTCTTTTTCTTCTTGACTTAAAACTGCATCTGCCGAAGCTAATGGTTCTAGTGTCAATCCAGATAATTCAATACCAGAAGTTTGAATGCATCTACCAACGTTTCTAATTGACGATGCTTGTCCTACTACAACGTGAAAACTAGCTTCCAATCGTCCGCCATACATACCAATTGGCTCTTTAATTTCCGACTGTCCATCAATTTTAAATTCTTGTGGCAAAACGTGAATAATTTCTTCACCAGGCAACATCGCTAATTTATTCACTTGGTCAATAAGCAGCTGAATATCTTTACCGCTAATTACTTCTTCTGGATTGCTTCTACTAATGTAATCGGTGTGTTGAATGCTGCGAATGTGTTGTCCTGCAATACCAACAACTACATCATTAATTTTGTAACCTGAATTTTCTTCGGCTTCTAAAACTGCTTGTTGTATAGACTGAATGGTTTGCGTGATATTATTTACAACACCTCTTGCAACACCCAAACTTTTAGCTTTTCCAAGTCCTAAAATTTCAAGTTTACCATATTCATTTTTTCTCCCAATCATGGCTACGATTTTCGTAGTTCCAATGTCTAAACCAACCGCAATGTTTTCTCTGTTCTCCATATTGTCAATAAATTTGCCAATTCTATTCTTCGTTTGATATGCTTGTTATTTTGTGCAAACAACTTGCTGCGTAAATCTTAAGTTTATTTTTTTGTATTTGTAAAGCGTACTGTCTAAAATTGCTTTTTGAAAAAACGCTTTGTAATTTTTAAATTTTCTTTCCTCATTCATCATTTTGCCAAATTCTATTTGATAACTAAAATTTCTATTGGTCATCATTAAGCTCTCATCAGACATAACTTCTACTCCAATTATGTTTTTTTTCAAAAACTCATCGTCATAAATCATCTTCAAAACTTTGGATAATTTTTTCTTGTTTTTATCATCAAAAACCCCTGAAATCAATGGCACTCTTGCTGTATTTACATCAGAAAGCGGCATTCTATTTCCCTCATAATCAATGTAGAAAGAACCAAACTCATCAAACACTCGTGCTATGGGTGTTTTTTGCTTAACCACTGCCTTTAGCACACCATCAACACTTACAAAAACCTCTGATTTTTCAACCATAGGATGTTTGTTGATAGAATTTTCCAATTTGTTCAAATTTAAGTCCTCTTTTGCTATGGTTTTTACATCTGAAATATTTTCTATTAACAATTTATTAACCGATTCTTGTTTAACAAAATTCTTATTATCTCCAACAAAAACAACCTCAGATTTGGTTAATTTTCGATGTGAATTTCTATTTGACGTAAAAGAATACAAGAAAATAACCAATGCAAACATTAGTAGTAATCGAATATTGTACCATTTTAGAAATTTCATGATTTTTTTATTTAAATTCTGTTAGACTACTTCTCTAAATTATTGATTTAAAGCAGTTTTGATTTTTGGAACTAACTCACCAATATCTCCAGCACCAATTGTCAAAATTACAGTTGCATCTGAATCTAAAATTGATGCAATTAAATCTGATTTAGAAACCAATTTTTTATGGTTATTTGTCATTTTTGACATCAGCCATGAAGTTGTAATTCCTTCCATTGGCAATTCGCGTGCTGGATAAATATCTAATAAAATTACTTCATCAAATTGTGATAAACTTTTGGCAAAATCATCTGCAAAATCTTTGGTTCTACTAAATAAATGTGGTTGAAAAATCGCCAAAACTTTTAAATTTGGATACAATTCTCTCACAGCTTGATGCACTGCATTTATTTCTGTTGGATGATGTGCGTAATCATCTATATAAACGCGATTTTCTGATTTTATTTGATATGAAAATCTTCTTTGAACACCTTTAAATGATGCTAAAGCTTTAGCAATGGAATCGGTTGGGGTACCATAAGTTTTGGCCATTGCTAAAGCCATTAAAGCATTCATTAAATTGTGATGTCCAGGCAAAGCAAATGCAATATCTTTTATAGTTTCTGATGGTGTTTGTACATCAAAAACGTAACTACTATTTTCAATTCTGATATTGAATGCTTTGAATGTTGCTTCTTCATTTATAGCAATGGTCAACCCTTCTAAATCTAATCCTTTTGGAACAAACATTTTGGTTTTATCCTGTACTTTATCTGCAAATTCTCTAAACGATTCTTCAATGGCTTTTTTATCACCATAAATATCCAAATGATCTGCATCCATAGAGGTTACACAAGCAATATTTGGATGCAAATGAAGAAAAGAACGATCAAATTCGTCAGCTTCAACAACAGTAACTGTTTTTCCGTTTCCTATTAAATTGGAATGGTAATTTTCTACAATTCCGCCTAGAAAAGCAGTAACATCGGCACCACTTTCATACAAAATATGTCCAAGAATACTTGATGTAGTAGTTTTTCCATGCGTACCAGCAACAGCAAAACAAAAGGTATCTTTTGTAATTAGACCAAGAACTTCGGCACGTTTTTTAATTACGTACTCTCTTTCTATAAAATAATTCCATTCTGAATGCGAAACCGGAACGGCTGGCGTTACAATTACCAACGTATTTTCTATATAAAAATCTGATGGAATTGCGCTTATAGAATCTTCAAAATGAATCGTCATTCCGCCAGCAACTAATTCGTCGGTTAACCTAGTTGGCGTCTTGTCATAACCCGAAACATTTTTACCAATGTTTTGGAAATAACGAGCCAGAGCACTCATTCCGATGCCTCCAATTCCTATGAAATAGACGTTATGTATTTGGTTAAGATTCATTTATTTAAGTTACTAAGGTTCTAAGAAACTAAGATTTTTAAAGTTATTTTATCAATTTTATTATTTGATCAACTATAGCATTTGTTGCGTTTGGCTTGCCTAACTTTTTCATGTTTTGACTCAGATTTTTTTGCAAATTTTCATCGTGAATTAGTTTATTGAAAACCGATTCGAATTTTTCGTCTAATTCGCTTTCTTTTATAAGCAATGCTCCGTTTTTATCAACAATTGCTTTGGCATTTTTGGTTTGGTGATCTTCAGCAACATTTGGCGATGGAATGAAAATTGTTGGTTTTGCTACCAAACACAATTCAGAAACTGATGATGCTCCGGCACGAGATATTACAAAATCGGCAGCAGCATAAATCAAATCCATTCTATCAATAAACGCGACTACTTGCACATTTTCTATTTCAGAAAAATGCTTGTAATCTGACATATACAAATTGCCGCATTGCCAAATTATTTGTAAATTATTGTTGCGTAAAAAATCTATTTCTTTTGCAATTAATTGGTTGATTCTTCTTGCGCCTAAACTTCCGCCAATTATCAATACTGTTTTTTTATTTTCATCTAAATTGAAATACGAAAGTGCTTCACTTCGTTTAGAATCGATATCCAAAATATCTTGACGCACTGGATTTCCGGTAAAAATAATTTTATCTTTCGGGAAAAATTGCTCTAAATTTTCATACGCTACGCAAATTGCATTGGCTTTTTTACTCAACAATTTATTGGTTATTCCAGGATAGGAATTTTGTTCTTGAATAACTGTTGAAATATTTAATGAGTTTGCAGTTTGCAACAATGGTCCACTAGCAAATCCGCCAGTTCCAATAACAACATCAGGTTTGAAATTTTTAATTATTTTTCTAGATTTCCATAAACTATTGATTAATTTTAATGGAAACATAGCGTTTTGCAACGTCAATTTTCTTTGTAAACCTGCAATCCAAAGTCCTTCAATTTTGTAACCTGATTGCGGTACTTTTTGCATTTCCATTTTGTCTTTCGCACCTACAAAAAGGATTTCACAATTTGGGAAACGAACTTTTAATTCATTGGCAATAGCAATTGCCGGATAGATATGTCCACCAGTTCCGCCACCACTTAATATGAATTTGTAATTTCTCATTTTTATTTCTATTTGACACGAATTGCACAATTTTTACTGATTCATGTTTCTTCATTTTCAACAATCCTAAAACATAAACTGTTGCTTTAATTTCTTATTGTCTTTTTCGCATTCCTTTTATAGCAAGCATTGGATTTTCCTCGATTGAAAAATCTTCTTCCTTAATTTTATTTTTTATAGAGGATTTCATCTGATTTACTTTCTCTTGATTTTCATCAACTTGATCAATCTCCTCTTCATCCTCTTGCAATTGTTTGTCTATTAAGCGTTTTAAAGCTTCTTCTCGTTTTTGCTTTTCCTCTAGCTCAAGTGCTATTTCTTCTTCTTTTTTGGTTACACTTAAAATAATTCCTATTGCAATACAAGTCATCCAAACGGAACTTCCTCCTGAACTAATTAATGGCAACGTCTGACCTGTAACTGGCAATAATTCTACAGCAACTGCCATATTAATTAAGGCTTGAAACACAATTGGAAATCCGAGTCCAACGACGACTAATTTTCCGAAAAGAGAATTAGATTTGTGCGCCGCAACAATAAAACGGAACAGCAATAACATGTACAATCCTAAAATTACCAATGCTCCAAAAAGGCCATATTCTTCAACTATAATTGCAAAAATAAAATCGGAAGACGATTGAGGCAGGAAGTTTTTCTGAATACTTTTTCCTGGTCCAAGCCCATAAATTCCACCAGTTGCGATGGCTATTTTTGCTTTTTCAATTTGATAATCATCTTCTCCTGCCTTGTCGCTGGTAAAATTATCGATACGACTAATCCATGTATCGACACGATTTGGAAAAGCATCTGGAAATTTTTTAGCAATTAAAATAAAGAATAGTCCAGAAACCAATCCTACTCCAAGAATCAATCCGATATATCGCAATGGATATTTACCTATAAAAGCCAACATAATTACCATTGCAAAAATCAATGCTGCCGTAGAAAAGTTGGCAGGAAAAATCAATCCAATTGTAATTAGCACCGGAATCCATAATTCAATAAATGACAACTTAAAATCAGGCGCAGCTTCTCTTGTTTTTGACAAATACCTTGCGACAAAAACATACAGCACAATTGCTGCCAAAGTTGATGTTTGAAATGATATTCCGATAAAAGGTATTTGTATCCAACGGCTTGCATTGGCACCATCAATAACGGTTCCTTTTACTAAAGTGTAAACTAGTAAAATCCAGACAATTGGCAAAGCAATTCTTGAAATCCCTCTAAAATAATGATACGGAATTTTATGAACTTGATATATGATTATAAACCCAATGAAAATATGAATAGCATGTTTCAATAAATACGTAAGCGCATTTCCTGATCCATGGCGCATGTATGCCAAATTACTACTCGCACTAAAAACTGGCATAAATGAAAACAACGCCAAAAGAGCAACAAATGCCCAAATGACTTTATCTCCGTGTAGTCTGTTTATTAGTTCTTTCATTTTTTGTTTATAAGTTTAAAGGTTTATGAGCTTAAAATCCTATAAATTTCTAACTTCTCTTTTAAACTGGTTTCCTCTGTCTTCGTAGTTTTCAAATAAATCAAAACTGGCGCATGCTGGTGATAACAAAACGGTATCTCCTTTTTCTGCGATGTGTCTAGCTGTATTTACTGCATCGTGCATGTTGTCTACTTCAACCATCATGTCTACAATGTTACCGAAAGCTTCAATTATTTTTTTATTTTCTACACCAAGACAAATAATGGCTTTTACTTTTTCATGAACCAAAGCCATCAACTCTGAATAATCGTTTCCTTTATCTACACCACCAAGAATCCAAACGGTTGGCGTTGTCATGCTGTCTAGAGCAAAAAAAGTTGCGTTTACATTAGTCGCTTTACTATCGTTAATGTATTGCACGTTCTGAATTTTTAGCACTTTTTCTAAACGATGTTCTACACCTTGGAAATTCGACAAACTCTCACGAATAGTCTGTTTTCTGATGCGCAAAATATTTGCCACAGAAGTTGCTGCCATTGCGTTTTTCATGTTGTGTTTTCCCTCAAGTGCTATTTGAGATGTTTCCATTAAAAACTCTTCTTCGTTGATGTTGATTTCCATAGTATTGTTATTTAGATAGGCTCCTTTTTCAAGTTGTTTTGTGATTGAAAAGGGTATTAATTGTGCGTTTACTTTATTATTTTTTAACCAATTTTCGATAGCTTCATCATCTGCGTCATAAATGAGATAATCGTTATTGGTTTGATTCATTGTTATTCTAAATTTAGAGGCGATATAATTCTCATACTTATATTCATATCGGTCTAAATGATCTGGACTTATATTGGTTATTATAGCAATGTGTGGCTTGTAATTTAAAATTCCGTCCAATTGAAAACTGCTTAATTCCAGCACATACAAATCATAATTCTCTTCGGCCACTTGCCATGCAAAACTTTTTCCTATGTTTCCTCCAAGACCTACATTTAACCCAGCTTCTTTTAGCAAATGATAAGTCAACATAGTTGTTGTTGTTTTACCATTACTTCCAGTAATTCCGATGGTTGTTGCGTTAGTAAATGGCGCAGCAAATTCGATTTCGGAAATGACTGGAATATCTTTTTCGTGAAGCTTTTTAACAATTGTGGCTTTATCTGGAATTCCGGGACTTTTCATTACAACTGAAGCATTCAGAATTAATTCTTCTGAGTGCTTTTCGTCTTCCCACTTAATTTCATATTTGTTAAGAACGTCTCTGTAATTGTCTTTTATTTTTCCGAAATCAGATACAAAAACATCGTATCCTTCTTTCTTTCCTAGAATTGCTGTTCCAACTCCGCTTTCTCCTCCGCCAAGAACTACTAAACGCTTCATTATCTTAGTTTAAGAGTTACAATTGATACAATTGCTAATAAAATTGTTACAATCCAAAAACGTGTTACAATTTTACTTTCATGATATCCTTTCTTTTGATAATGATGATGTAAAGGCGACATTAGAAAAATTCTTTTTCCTTCACCAAAACGTTTTTTGGTATATTTGAAATAGGTTACTTGAATAATTACTGAGGCACTTTCGGCAAAGAAAATTCCGCAGAATAAAACAATCAACATTTCTTTTCTTACAGAAATTGCTAAAACAGCTATAATTCCGCCAATAGTTAAACTTCCTGTGTCACCCATAAATACTGATGCTGGATAAGAATTATACCATAGAAATCCAATTAATGAACCCACGAATGCCGCAATAAAAACGGTCATTTCTCCTGAATTTGGAATGTACATAACATTGAGATAGCTTGACAAAATCATATTTCCCGAAACGAAGGTAAAAATCCCCAATGCTAACACCGAAATTGCAGATGTTCCTGCGGCTAAACCATCAATTCCATCAGTTAAATTTGCTCCGTTAGAAACGGCAGTAATAATGAAAATTACAATTGGAATAAAAATTAACCAAGCCCAGTTTTGATAATCATCAGTAAATGGCTCTAATATTTTAGCATACTCCAATTCGTTATTTTTGGTAAACGGAATTGTAGTTATTGTAGATTTAATTTCTTTAGCAGGTTGTGTAATTACATTTTCTGATCTGTTGAAGGTTACTGGTGTTGAAGATTTTTCACGAACCGTAACACCTGGATGAAAGTACAAAACCGAACCTACTATTAAACCTAATCCTACTTGACCAATTACTTTAAAAATACCTTTTAATCCTTGTTTGTCTTTTTTGAAAATTTTAATGTAATCATCAATAAAACCAATTGTTCCCATCCAAAGCGTTGTCACAATTAGTAAAACGATGTAAATATTATTCAATTTAGTCAACAAAATAACTGGAATCAACGTTGCAATAATGATGATCAATCCACCCATTGTTGGCGTTCCAGCTTTTTGTGTTTGACCTGCCAAACCAAGTTCACGAACAGTTTCACCAACTTGCTGATTTCTTAAAAAGTTAATGATTTTTTTTCCATAAATAGTTGAAATCATTAACGAAAGTATCAACGCAAGTGCCGAACGAAACGTTATATATTGAAACACACCTGCTCCAGGAATGTCTAATGTTTTGTCTAAATATTCAAATAAATAATATAGCATTGCTTTTAGTTTAAAAGTTTAAGAGTTTAAATTGTATAATTTCAAACTCAAATATTGTTTACTATTTGTTTAATTGTTCTAAAAATTCTTTTACCATTTTCATATCATCAAAATCGTAGCGAACGCCTTGAATTTCTTGATACGTTTCGTGTCCTTTTCCAGCAATTAGAATAATATCATTTGCAGTGGCCAATTGACACGCGGTTTTTATTGCTTGTTTTCTATCTTCAATAGCAAGTGATTTTTTATAATTTTGTGGCTCTACTCCAGCTTCCATTTCGGCGATAATCGTTGATGGATTTTCGGTTCTTGGATTATCAGATGTAATGATCACTTTATCGCTCAATTGTGTTGCGATGTTTGCCATTATTGGTCTTTTGGTTTTATCTCTATCGCCACCACAACCAACAACTGTAATTAATTGTTCGTTTTTTGTTCGGATGTCGTTTATGGTTTTCAAAACATTTTCTAAGGCATCAGGCGTATGTGCATAATCTACAATTGCAGTGATTTTTTCATCAGAAACTATAAATTGGAAACGTCCAGAAACACTTTCCAATTCTGACAGCAATCGCAATGCCTCGAAACTTTCTATTCCCAATTCTACAGCAGTGCCGTAAATTGCTAATAAATTGTATGCATTAAAAGTTCCTATTAGTTTTACCCAAACTTCATTTTCATTGATTTTTAGAAGCAATCCTGATAATTGATTTTCTAAGATCAGTGCTTTGTAATTGGCATACGATTTTAAAGCATACGTCAATTTTTTAGCATTTGTATTTTGAAGCATCACAGCTCCATTTTTATCATCAACATTGGTCAATGCAAAAGCAGATTTTGGCAAATGATCAAAAAATGATTTTTTAACGTCTCTATATTCAGCAAATGTTGGATGATAATCTAAATGATCGTGCGATAGATTTGTGAAAACGCCTCCTTCAAAATGCAATCCTTCGGTACGTTTTTGGTGAATTCCATGCGAACTAACCTCCATAAAACAATATTCACAACCTACTTCAATCATTTCGTTTAAGTAATAATTGATGGTTAAAGAATCGGGCGTTGTATGCGTTGCTTTATATTCAACTTCGTCAACTAAAATTTTTACAGTAGAAAGCAATCCTACTTTAAAACCAGCCTTTTTGAATAATTGATATAATAATGATGCAATTGTGGTTTTTCCATTTGTACCAGTTATTCCTACCAATTTCAATTTGGAAGATGGATTATCATAATAATTAGACGCCATAAAAGCCAAAGCCGAGTTGGTGTCTTTCACTTGAATGTAGGTTATTCCAGCAACATTATTTTCTGGAAAAGTGTCGCATACAATTGTTGTTGCACCAAGATTAATTGCTTTTTCTATAAAATCGTGACCGTTAGAAACTGTTCCGCGAATGGCAACAAAAACATCATTGGCCTGAACTTTTCTCGAATCGAATTCGATTTTATTCACGTCAATTTCTGTTGAACCTTTTACAGCTTCAATGGCTACTTTATATAATATGTCTTTTAAAACACTCACGATAATTCTAATGTTATTGTTGAATTTTTAATAATTGGTTGTCCTGCTTGAACCGATTGGCTCTTCACTTTACCGATTCCTTTTACTTTAACTTTTATCCCGAGATTAAAAACTTGGATAAAAAAATCGCAAAACAAGAAAATAAATACCAAGAATATTTTACAAAAGCACAGAATGTAAACAATACCATTCCAAATT
>NZ_JAYWFT010000079.1:0-38190 GCF_043778725.1 Flavobacterium sp.
GAAATCAAATGATTGATGCTTGGCTGGCGCAACAAGGTCGTGATTTGCAAGGTTTCAACTCGGTAGATCGTCTTTGTTATATAGGAAAGCGCGGAATGGGTGCCTTAGAATTTGAACCCGAATCGCAACAACAGTTGCCGCCATCCAATAAATTAGAAATTCAAGAATTAGTAAAATTTGCTAGTTCTATTTTGGACGATAGAAATCATTTTCATACTAATCTTACTACCGAAAATGGCTATTCTGATATTTTGCTAGTTGGAAGTTCTGCTGGTGGAGCAAGGGCTAAAGCTATTATTGCTTACAATAAAATTACAGGCGAGGTTCGATCGGGACAAATTGATGGTTTAGAAGGTTTTGATTATTGGTTGATAAAATTTGATGGCGTTACCAACAGACAATTGGGTGATCCAAAAGGCTACGGAAATATTGAATATGCTTATCATTTAATGGCAAAAGCGGCAGGAATAGAAATGACCGAATGTGAGTTGAAAAAAGAGCACAATCGAGCACATTTTATGACCAAACGATTTGATAGAGTTGCTGGCGAAAAAATTCACATGCAAACTTTATGCGGTTTGGCGCATTTTGATTATAATGTTCCAGGCGCTTATTCCTATGAGCAAACGTTTCAGGTTATACGAGAACTACGTTTGCCGTATCGCGATAGTGAACAATTGTTTAAGCGAATGGTTTTTAATGTTATGGTAAGAAACCAAGACGATCATACTAAAAATATTTCTTTCTTAATGGATAAATCTGGAACTTGGTCATTGTCGCCAGCTTATGATGTGACTTTTGCCTATAATCCAACTAATTTTTGGTTAAAAACGCATCAAATGAGCATCAATGGAAAACGCGATAACGATACAATAACTATAGAAGATGTTTTAACGGTTGCTAAAAACAACAGCATCAAAAAGCCAAAACAACTTATAGATGATATAAGAAATGCGGTTTCAAACTGGAATAATTACGCAATTGCATCTGAAATAGAACCAAATCAAGCAACAGAAATACAAAGTTTATTTAATTTATTATTGTAGCTTTTTTGATTCGTTATTGATTTTAAACGATAATAATGTATCATTTATTATACAATTATTTTAACTCCAAAACATCGCTATCAAAAGAAACCCCATCCCATCCAAAGATTATAAAATTTCTAATATTTTGATGGTCATTTCCGTCAGGATTTTTTAAAACATCATCAAAATAATAATTCCCAAAAAGTACCAAAGTTTCATCTTTTTCTAAATTATTCATTTTGGTGAAAGCGAAAATTTTACAAGAACCATTATTTTCGTTTGCATCGTTATATTGATTTCCGTTTTTAAATGCAGTTGGTGTAAAATTATAATTTGAATCTATTACTGCAATTGTATCTTGAAACGAAATTGTTTGTGGATTTTGTTTGATTTTATTTATGAAATTTAAAACATCACTCATCTTCTTTTCTTTTTTCCTTTACCAAAATTTTCCCACCAACAACAGCCACAATTTCACCTTTAGGAGGTTTTGCTTCGTAATGTTTTAAAACTTCATCAGCTGTTCCGCGAATGGTTTCTTCATGAAGTTTAGATAATTCCCTAGAGATAGAAATTTGGCGTTCTGCTCCAAAATACTGCACAAATTCGGCTAAGGTTTTTACCAATTTATGTGGAGAAACATAGAAAATCATGGTTCGAGTTTCTTCTGCCAAAGTTAAATATCTTGTTTGTCTTCCTTTTTTTTCGGGTAAAAATCCTTCAAATATAAATCTATCGTTAGGCAAACCACTATTTACTAATGCTGGTACAAAAGCGGTTGCGCCAGGCAAACAATCTACTTCAATATTATTTTCAACACAAGCGCGCGTTAATAAAAATCCAGGATCTGAAATGGCTGGCGTTCCTGCATCAGAAATTAACGCAATCGTTTCGCCACCTTTTAATCGTGCAATCAAATTCTCAACGGTTTTGTGTTCGTTGTGCATGTGATGGCTGTGCATATGGGTGGAAATTTCGTAATGTTTTAGCAGTTTTCCACTGGTACGTGTGTCTTCTGCCAAAATTAAATCGGCTTCTTTCAGTACTCTAATGGCTCTAAAAGTCATGTCTTCAAGATTGCCAATTGGCGTAGGAACGATGTAAAGCTTTGACATTTAGTTGAATTTGTTGGCTACAATTTCTAAAAAACGTTCGGCATATTCTTCACTTCCAATCCAATTATTATAATCGGGTTTAATGATTTCTTCAATAAAATCTTTTGCTTCAATAGCAGAACTAAACGTATTCAGTTGCGAAATTACTCTATTAAAATCTTCATTACTGTCAGCAAAAAGGTGTTTTACAAAAGCAATTCTGTCATTCATTCCAATATTAATTGCTTTAGAATGTTGGTCATTTAACGAAAGTGGTTTGTCGTCAATAACGCTTTTCAGTGAAGCCGGAACAACAACATCATTTGGTTTTACAAAAACTGGTTCGGTATAATTGGCACCCAATAAATCTTCAAATGAAATTTGTTGAGCTTTAGTCTGAACTTGATTCAGACTCTCGACTACTTCTTTTTTTGGTTGCTCAACTACGACATCTTCAATTGGAGATTCGGCAGCCAATTCAAATATTGGTTCAAAATTTAAATCTCTTTTTTCATCAATAACTGGTTCTTCTTCGTCAGTTTCATCATCTTCAACTGTGATTTCTCCTACTATAATTGGTTCTTCAACTATTTCTTCTTGTTCCTCAATTTCTGCAACTGCTTCAACTTCGGCTTCTTCGTTTGTTGTTACAACTTCTGGTTCTTCTTGGGCAGTAACTTCTTCTTTTGGTTCTTCAACAATAATTGGTTCTTGAGTTGGTTCCGAAGTAACTTCAGCTGCAATTGGAGTTTTCTCTTCAAAAGAAACGGCAAGTTTTTCTTCTAAATCTTCTTTAGAAATTTCCGATTTTATGTTTTCATAATTGTCACCATAAAATTTTAAAACAGCCAATGTTTCATATAATTTTTTAGTTTCTAAATACAATTGATCTACTTCCGATTTGTTTTTTAGCTTTAAAACTCGGTGCGCAATGCTTATTAATTCGGCTTCCAATCTTTTTTTCATAACTTTTGAAATTATAATGTATAACGCTTATCTTTTTTAATAAATTTTTTCTTTTAGTTTTATTTTTGCCTAAGGAAAGAAAGAACCTTTAATAAATATTTTCTACATTTGAATCGAAGTAAATGTATAAAATATTTATGTCGGTTTGTCTCGATACAAAGTAATAAAAACAAATCCTTTTTTAAGGTCTAAAAATACAAAATGTTTCTCGAAAATACAGTAAATCATAAAGAACAATTTGGTTGGATTGAAGTAATTTGCGGTTCGATGTTTTCGGGAAAGACCGAAGAACTCATCCGAAGATTACGAAGAGCACAATTTGCCAAACAAAAAGTGGAGATTTTTAAACCTGCCATAGATACTCGTTACGACGAAGAAATGGTGGTGTCTCACAATAAAAACGAAATTCGTTCAACGCCTGTTCCTGCCGCTGCCAATATTAGAATTCTTGCGCAAGGATGTGATGTTGTTGGTATTGACGAAGCACAGTTTTTTGACGATGAAATTATTAGAGTATGTAACGATTTGGCCAATTCTGGAATTAGAGTAATA
Organism: Flavobacterium sp.; assembly: GCF_043778725.1. Lineage (GTDB taxonomy): Bacteria > Bacteroidota > Bacteroidia > Flavobacteriales > Flavobacteriaceae > Flavobacterium. Next base: position 3,641 of record NZ_JAYWFT010000079.1, read on the forward strand.
GTCGCCGGATTGGATATGGATTTTAAAGGAAATCCTTTCGGACCAATGCCTGCGCTTATGGCTACTGCCGAATATGTAACCAAAGTGCATGCCGTTTGTACCCGAACAGGAAATTTAGCACACTATAGTTTTAGAAAATCGGACAGTGATAATTTAGTTCTTCTTGGCGAAACTGAAGAATACGAACCATTGAGCCGCGCTGCATATTACAAAGCTATGCGAGAGAATATGGAAGTTAAGGATGCTGAGCATTTATCGAAAGAAAAAGAAAAGTAGTTTTTATGAAAAAACTATTTGTAATCCTTATAATTTTATTCATTTTTGGGTGTAATAAAAAAACTGAAATTAAATACAGAAAAACGTTTCATATTGATTTAGTTGAAAAAATTTCATTCAGAAGAAATTATTTTTATCCAGATTCTATTTCCAACAAAGAAAGGGATGAATTAGACAAAAGAAATCCAGATTTAATTGGAAATATTTCTAAAAAAAGCAACTATTATATTGGATTAAAAAAATTGAATTTATTTGATAAAAATGACCGAAGTTTATTAGAAAAAACTTGGAATAAGTTTATAGAAATTCAAGAGCAAAAAGGTGATATCATAATAGAAAATTTAAAATATCATTACAATATTAAAGAAAACAAAGATTATAGTTCTACCTATTACTTTTATCTAGCTGATAAAAGTAATAAAAACTTAATTTTAAAAAAATTTGATTTAGGGCATGTTTTTGAACGAGGTTTTTTGATAAAAGACCTTGATCAAGATGGAATAATTGAAGTAGTTTTATTTTATCATTGGTATATTGTAAATGGTGATAATTATGATATTGAGGTTTATACAATAAAAAATAAATAAATAAATAGTGTTATGGATGTAAGAGTTGTTATTAAAACCGATAAACAAACCATTATTGATGCTAAAAAATTAGCTGCGAGTAAAAAAATTAGTTTGTCTAAAATGTTTGAGTCTTATTTAAGAGATTTAGTAGATGGAAAAGTTGATTTAATTATTCATGGAAAATAATTAATAATCTTGACACTCTCCATAAGAAATATCATCCCAATCATTAAAGCCAAATTCCTTGGAATTAATGATATAGCAATTATCGACGCAGTTTCTATTGACAGTCGTTCGTTGCAAAATAGCGAAAGCACTTTATTTTTCGCTATTATTGGTCCAAACAATGACGGACATCACTATGTTACGCAACTTATAGAAAACGGAGTTGTGAATTTTGTGGTGAGTTATATTCCGTCCAATTTACAAGGAAAAGCCAATTTTTTAGTAGTTGAAAATACACTTCAAGCATTGCAAATTTTTGCTGCATCGTACCGAAGTGACTTCGATTTTCCAGTTATAGGAATCACAGGTAGCAACGGAAAAACCATCATTAAAGAATGGTTGAATTTCTTATTAAGTCCCGATTATAATATCATTCGTTCGCCCAAAAGTTACAATTCGCAAGTTGGTGTGCCGCTTTCGGTTTTAGGAATCAATGAAAAACACAATCTTGCCATTTTTGAAGCTGGAATTTCTACTACAAATGAAATGGCGAATCTTCAAAAAATCATTCAGCCAACTATCGGAATTTTATCGAATATTGGTTCGGCTCACGACGAAGGTTTTCACGATGCTGGAGAAAAAATAAAAGAAAAATTAAAGCTTTTCAGTTCAGTTGAAGTTTTAATTATGAATAAAAATAGAACAATCGAGGCATTTCTAAATCCAAAAATAAAAACGTTTACTTGGAGTTCTGAAGATGGGAAAGCCGATGTTTTTGTAATTGCCAAAGAAAGCTCCGACAGAACCGAATTCAAAATTACTTACGAGAAACTTTGTTTCAAAATAACAATTCCGTTCAATGATCAAGCTTCTATTGAAAATGCGATGCATTGTTTGATGGTTATGCTTTATTTTAAATACGATCACGATACAATTCAGCAACGAATTTCCTTGCTGTATCCAGTCGAAATGCGTTTGAAAGTCAAAAACGGAGTCAACAACACAACACTCATTGATGATAGTTATAGTTCTGATTTTCAGTCGTTAAAAATCGCATTAGATTTTCTAGAAAGTCAAAAACAATATAAAAAGAAAACCTTAATTCTCTCCGATATTTTTCAAAGCGGATTGGTAACCGATGAATTGTATTCGCAAGTTTCACATTTAATTGTTTCTAATAAAATCAATCGTGTTATTGCCATTGGAAAAACCATTTCTGGATTTAAAAATAAGTTTCCAAATTGTATTTCATTTGAAACTACTGAAAAATTTCTAGAAACAATTGACAAAATTCCGTTTGAAAATGAAACGATTCTTATAAAAGGTGCGCGTCATTTTCACTTTGAAGAATTAGTCGCCGCTTTAGAAGAAAAAACGCATGAAACGGTTTTAGAAATCAATTTGAACGCCATAAGTCATAATTTGAATTTCTATAAATCCAAACTAAATCCTGACCCGAGCCTTGGCGAATTGGCGAAGCAAACCAAATTGATGGTAATGGTGAAAGCTTTCGGATATGGAAATGGCGGATTTGAAGTCGCCAAATTACTTTCGCACCACAAAGTAGATTATCTCGGTGTGGCTTTCGCCGATGAAGGAATTTCGTTAAAAAATGCCGGAATCGATTTGCCAATTATGGTTTTGAATCCTGAAAACACAAGTTTTTCGGCTATAATTCAGCATCAATTAGAACCAGAGATTTATTCGATTAAAGGTTTGACGGCATTCTTAAAAATTGCCGAACAAAAGAAATTAAAAAACTTTCCTATTCATATTAAATTGGATACAGGAATGCACCGATTGGGATTTGAAGAAGAAAATATAGACGAATTAATTGCGAAACTCAAAGACAATAAAACCGTTGCCGTAAAAAGCATTTTGTCGCATTTGGCAACTAGCGACGACATAAAATTTATTGATTTCACGCTTTCACAAATTAAATTATTTGAAGAATTGTCATCCAAATTGATGTCAGAATTAGGTATAAATCCAATTCGACATATTTTAAATACATCTGGAATATCCAATTTTCAACAAGCCCAATACGATATGGTTCGTTTAGGAATCGGACTTTACGGAGTTTCTAACGATGATGAGGAACAAAAAGCATTAGAAAATGTAGGAACTTTAAAATCGATTGTTTCACAAATTCGAATTATCGAAGCAGGAGAAAGTGTAGGTTACGGAAGACGATTTATAGCTGAAAAACAAACAAAAATCGCTACAATTCCAATTGGTTATGCTGACGGAATTTCTAGACATTGGGGAAATGGAGTAGGTTATGTCGTTATAAAAAATAAAAAAGCACCGATAGTTGGAAGTGTTTGTATGGATATGTTAATGGTTGATATTTCAGATATTGACTGCAAAGAAGGAACTGAAGTAATTATTTTTGGAGAGAATCCAACTGTAACTTTTATGGCAAAACAACTAGGTACAATTCCGTATGAGATTATGACAAGTATTTCTCAACGTGTTAAGCGGATTTTTTATAGAGAGTAGTAATAATTCTACAAATTTTATAATAATATGTTAAAATTTTAACTAATTTTGTAAGGTTAACCAATAAACAAAAATAATTATGGGATTTTTTGCAGATTTTAAAGCGTCTTTAATGAAAGGCGATGTTTTGAGTTTAGCAACTGCGGTTGTTATAGGTGGTGCTTTTGGTAAGGTTGTTGCATCAGCAGTTGATGATATTATTATGCCAGTTGTTGGATTGATTACTGGAGGAATAGATTTTACACAAAAGTTTATTAGTTTAAATGGTAAAACTTATGCTAACTTAGTTGCTGCTAAAGCTGATGGAGCTGCAGTTATTACTTATGGAAATCTAGTGCAAGCCTTAATCAATTTTGTGATTATTTCATTGTTCATTTTCATCGTTTTAAGAGCTGCTGAAAAAGCTAAAAAGAAAGAAGAAGTTGCCGCGGCTGCACCAGCTGGACCATCTCAAGAAGAATTGCTTACGCAAATTAGAGATTTATTGAAAAAATAATAAACCGCTACATTATATATTCTAATTTATGCTGAACTAGTTTCAGTAGTAAACCGCTTCTTAATTGAGGCGGTTTTTCTTTTTTAAAACTTCAACATTCAAAATTCCTTGTTGAATATTCAAAATTTTCATTTTTAAAAGTATTTTCTAATTACTTTTGTATTTCAAAAATTTTATAAAAATCTAAATATAAGTATATGAAAGTTGCTGTTGTAGGCGCAACCGGTATGGTTGGCGAAGTGATGCTTCAAGTATTGGCGGAAAGAAATTTTCCTGTAACCGAATTAATTCCTGTAGCTTCTGAGAGATCAGTTGGTAAAGAAATTGAGTTTAAAGGCAAGAAGTATAAAGTAGTTGGCATGCAAACAGCTGTAGATATGAAAGCCGATATTGCTTTATTTTCTGCTGGCGGAGAAACATCTTTAGAATGGGCACCAAAATTTGCAGCAGCAGGAACAACAGTAATCGACAACTCATCGGCTTGGAGAATGGATCCAACTAAAAAATTAGTAGTTCCAGAAATCAATGGCAACATTTTAACTAAAGAAGATAAAATAATTCCAAATGCTAATTGTTCTACAATTCAATTGGTGATGGCATTGGCACCATTACATAAAAAATATAAAATTAAACGCGTCATTGTTTCTACCTATCAATCTATTACTGGAACTGGTGTAAAAGGTGTTCAACAACTTGAAAATGAATATGCCGGAATTCAAGGCGAAATGGCATACAAATATCCAATTCATAGAAATGCTATTCCTCATTGTGATAGTTTTGAAGAAAATGGATATACAAAGGAGGAAATGAAATTGGTTCGTGAAACCCAAAAAATCCTTGACGACAGAACTATTGCAGTAACGGCAACTGCTGTTCGTGTGCCTATTGTTGGCGGACATAGCGAAGCAGTTAATGTTGAATTCGCAAACGATTTTGATGTGAGTCAAGTTAGAGAAATTCTTCACAATACATCAGGAATTGTTGTTCAAGACAATTTAGATACTTTTACTTACCCAATGCCTTTGTATGCGCAAGGAAAAGATGATGTTTTTGTGGGAAGAATTCGTCGCGACGAAAGCCAACCAAATTCACTAAACATGTGGATTGTTGCTGATAATTTAAGAAAAGGTGCAGCTACAAATACTGTTCAAATCGCTGAATATTTAGTGGCTAATAAGTTGGTTTAATATTATATACATTTAGTTGTAAGTTGGGTTGGAAGTAACAGAAATTTGATAGAATCTGAATTAAATGAAAAAAAATCTAATACTTTTTTTGCTTTTTAACGTATACTTTATCTTTTCTCAAAACTCTGAAAATATTGATAAAATTAAACTCACCTATTCAATTGGAGGTTCATCTTGGGGTAAAAATGGAATTTACTCAAGAATTGAAATAATAGAATTAGCGAAAACTGAAAATGGTGATTTTAAAATATCAAATCAACTAAAAATTAATGAAAAGGTAGATGGTAAAGTTTTTTCAAAAGATTCAATAACAATAAATTCTTCAGATTTTAAAATCATCTTAAAGGATAAAATTAATTATCTTTTAGTTTCATTAAACACGAATAAAGAAAACTTTACTGAAGAATTTTTAAAGCAAAATTTCACAAAACCAAATAAAAATGAGGTTTTGAAAATTGCAAAAGAAATTGGATGTAAAAGTTATTTAAAAAACAATTATGATGAAAAAAGTGATACAGAAAAAAAATATTCTGAAATTAGAGAATTTAAATATTTTGATGAATATTTGAAACTTAATAAACCTATCACAAGCGAATTTTCATTAACAATGGACGGATGGAATATTTTAAGGATTATCACTTTTTCAAAAGAAGAAACAAAGTCATATAACTTAGATTTTTCAAAAAATTGTGGTCAACCGATTTCTATAAATCATATCGAAATAAACGAAAAGGAGAAAAAATTAAATATTTTAGACTACAAAACATCTTCAATAATAAACTTAAATGTAAATCTAATTTTATTAGAAATATTGCCTGAAAACACAAAACTATCAACTCAACTTAATTTGAATAAAATTCGAAATAATTATGTTAATTGGTTTTTAGAAAATAAAAGAAGTGAATTTAAATATTAAAAAAAAATCGACTAGCTAACCCACTTAAGGCAATATGTAGAATTCTAAAATAAAGATGGTTTATATTTGAATATAGTCATTGACCTATTGATTAGGTTTCCTTAACCTTTATATCGCTAAACGAACCAATAAAAACCATTTGAGTTTACAAATCTTAAAGTTTGTTAATTCAAATGGTTTTTCATTTCTAGTTGGTTACATTTGCATTGATGAAAAAAAAGAATCTTTTACTAAGTTTTTTATTTGGATTGACAGTTTTGCTAGCAATTGTCCTGCAATCTGTGCATTCATTCAATCACTTAGAAAAAGAACTTACTACTAAAAAATGTCATCACAAATACGCTAAAAACAAAACTCAATTCACGCACGCGCATCACAATTTAGACCATTGTTTTGTATGTGAATTTACTTTTAGCACTTCTTTAAAATCTGATTTTTTTACTTATACTTTCAAGAAAGTTGAAATTCCGGTTTCTTATTCTTATTTCTATTCTAAAGAAATAACGCAGTCGTTTCGAGGCAGTCTTTTTGCACTTCGAGCACCGCCAATTGTTGCTTAATTCTTATTTTTAAAATTAAACAATAATCTATTGTTTCTTGATGGACCTTAATTTTTTAATGGTTCAATATAGAAATTATTTAAATTTTTCTCAAAATGAAATCATTTTTAATTGCCCTATTCCTAGGGTTTTCAATACTTGCCAATGCGCAAAACAAAGTTGTTGGATCAATTTCTGACAAACAAAACAAGCCCATTTCTGGTGCTACTATAAGTATTCCTGAACTTCACAAAGAAGTAATTTCCGACGAAAAAGGAACCTATGTTTTTAATAATTTACCTTCTGGAAATTTCAAAATTGTAGTTTCCTTTATCGGATTTGAAACACAATCTAAGACTTTTTCTTCCAATCAAAAAGAGATAAAAATTGATGTTGTTTTAGAAGAAACTGTCCATCAAATGGATGAAGTTATTATTTCTACAGCATTCAATAAAGTGCAATCGCAAAACGTAATGAAAGTAGAACATCAATCAATGAAATCCTTACAACAAAAAGGAACGTCAACTTTAATTGAAGGTTTGGCAACAATTCCTGGAGTTTCGCAAGTTTCAACTGGAACTTCTATCGGAAAACCAGTAATCCGTGGATTAAGTGGCAATCGAGTTCTGGTTTATTCGCAAGGAGTTCGATTAGAAAACCAACAATTTGGAGAAGAACACGGACTAGGATTGAACGATGCCGGAATTGAAAGCGTTGAGGTTATAAAAGGTCCAGCATCATTGCTTTATGGTTCCGATGCTATTGGTGGTGTGTTGTATTTTAATCCTGAAAAATTTGCTGCACCAAATACTATTCATGGAAATTTTAGTCAAAAATTATTTTCTAATACCAACGGAAGTAATTCATCTATTGGAGTAAAGGCTTCTTCCGAAAATTTAAAATTTTTAGCTCGTGGAAGTTACAATACTCATGCCGATTATAAAATTCCAAACGGAAATCGAGTTACGAATACCCGTTATAATGAAACCGATTTTAAAACCGCTTTAGGATATTCTAATTCTAAATTTACTTCTACATTACGTTATAATTTCAATAAATTGGATTTGGGAATTCCTGAAAATGGTATCGCCGAGCAAACTTCAACCAAGAAAACAACCTTTCCAAAACAAGCAGTTTTTGCTACTATTTTGAGTTTGAACAATACTGTTTTCTTTAAAAATTCTAAACTTGATGCCGATTTGGGTTATATTTCTAACGATAGAAGTGAATTTGAAGACAGTGATCTTGCTAATTTGCATATGAAATTGAAAACGTACAATTACAACGTAAAATATTATTTGCCAAAATTTGGAAAATTTGAATCTATAATTGGAACGCAAGGAATGCATCAAACCAATGTGAATTCGGGTGAAGAATATTTAATTCCGGATGCAACAACTAACGATTTTGGAGTTTTTGGTACGATAAATTACGAATGGAATAAAAATGTGCTTCAAGCCGGAGTTCGATTTGACAATAGAAATGTAACTTCAATTGAACATGGAATTCTTGGTGATGAAGGCTATTTTCAAGCAATTGACAAGAAGTTTCAAAGTTTTAATTCGTCGTTGGGATTCAAAACCAATTTGAAAGAAAATATCATTTTCAGACTAAATTTAGCTTCTGGATTTAGAGCGCCAAATTTGGCAGAATTAACTTCTAATGGAGTTCATGAAGGAAGTAATCGTTATGAAATTGGGAATTCAAATTTAAAAAACGAACAAAATTTTCAGACCGATTTGAATTTAGAATATAGAAATCCGCATTTTGAAATTTTTGTAAACGGATTTTACAATCACATCAACAACTACATATTTATTGCGCCAAATGGAGTAATAACTAATGAATTTGATACTTATGATTATACGCAAGCCAATGCCAATTTATATGGAGGTGAAGCCGGAATACACTTTCATCCGCATCCGTTAGATTGGTTGCACATTACTAGTAGTTTTGAAAGTGTAACTGGAAAAAAGCAAAACGGAGATAATTTGCCATTAATTCCTGCAAACAAGTGGAATAATGCTTTAAAAACCGAATTCAAATCGACTAAATTCGTTAAAGATGGTTTTGCTGTTTTGAATGTTGAATATACTTTAGATCAAAATAATCCAAATCAATTTGAAACAAAATCCAATGATTATACCTTGATAAATTTAGGTTTTGGTGGAAAAATAACCTTTGGAAAAACAGCTTTTGATGTAAATTTGAATGCCAACAATTTATTTGACAAAACCTATATTTCGCATCTTTCAAGATTAAAAACAGACGGAATTCCTAATATTGGACGAAATATTGTTTTAGGGATTAATTTTACAATTTAATACAAAGAATTTATCTACAAGAAAGCATCTATTTATAGGTGCTTTTTTTATATGTTTAAAAAAATACCTTAACATTTGTTTATAGTTTAAAAAATTAATTATATTTTTACCATATTACTAATCAATAAAAGAAATGTTTATGAATTCAATGTTTACAAAAATTGTTAGAATACTCTTAGGAATTATGCTTGTTGTTTTTGGTGCCAATAAGTTTTTACATTTTATTCCTATGGAAGCGCCAACAGGTTCAGCAGGCGATTTTATGAATTCCTTAGGTGCAACAGGGTATATTTTTCCAGTTGTAGGAGTTTTAGAAGTTGCGATAGGAATTATGTTGCTTTTAAAAAAATGGGTGGCTTTTGCTTTGATTTTGCTAGCGCCAATTTCAATAAATATTTTGCTCTTTCATTTGTTTTTGGACATTCCAGGAGTAGCCGTAGCTTTGCTAGTTACAGTATTTAATGCCATTTTGATATACAAACATTGGACACAATATAAATCATTGTTTTTATAAAATTGAAAAGCGTCGAAATTAATCGACGCTTTTTTTTAATATTTTATTTTTCCAATATGATTCATTACCCGAACTATTTTTCCTTTTCTTCGTTCTATATAAGAAGTAGAATTGGTAGCTTTATATTTTCTTGGATTTGGTAAAATTGCTGCAATACCAGCGGCTTGACTTTTTGTAAGATCTTTGGCTTTTATTCGATACCAATGTTCGGCAGCAGCTTCGGCACCATAAACTCCATTGCCCATTTCTATAGAATTCAAATAGACTTCCATAATGCGTTCTTTGCCCCAAACTAATTCTATTAGAAAAGTGAAATAGGCTTCCAAACCTTTTCTTAAATAGCTTCTGCCTTGCCACAGAAAAACATTTTTAGCTGTTTGTTGCGAGATGGTACTTCCACCTTTAAGTTTTTTTCCGCGATTGTTGTTTTTAAATGCTTTTTGCATGGCTTTAAAATCGAACCCATTGTGTTTTAAAAAATTACCGTCTTCACTTGCAATAACTGCTTTTTGCAAATTGGGAGAAATATCTTCTAGTGCAACCCAATCATGACTACAAGTCATTTCTTTTCCGTCCAGTTTTTGTTCGATTGCTCTAGTAATCATTAAAGGTGTAAATGGAACTGGAACCCATTTGAAAAAAATCACTAAAAATATAGAAACACCAAAAAACCACAATGTGGCTTTCCAAATAAAGGTTTTTAGTTTCTGAAAAAAAGTTCGATTTGTAGGTTTTGTGCTTTTCTTTTTTGTTGCCATTTATAGTAATTCTGCTAATTCTTTTCCTGTTAAACTTCCAATTGCAACACCCATTCCGCCTAATCTTACGCCACAATATACATTTTGAGAAAGTTGCGATACAATTGGGTTTTTGCTGTTGCCAATTCCCATAATGCCGCTCCAGCGATGCGCAATTTTAAATTCTTGATTCGGTAAAATTACATTTTTTAATAACTCTTCCAATCTATTTTGAATTTTTTCTGTTTGCGTTAATTCGGTTGTGGTTTCGCCTTCAAAATCTAAATTTCGTCCGCCACCAAGTAGTATTCTATCTTCAAAATTTCTGAAATAATAATAGCCTTTATCCAAATGAAAAGTACCTCGAATGTCTAAGTTTTTAATTGGTTCTGTAATTAAAACTTGCGCTCTAGCTGGTTTTACTTCATTGTTTGTTAGTTTACTTGCAAATCCATTTGTAGCAAAAAAGAGCTTATTTGTTTTAAACGAAAAATCATTTACTACAACTTCTACCGAATCATTGTTATCGGTATAAGTAGCAACTTCGGCTTGATTTAAAATTAAAATATCTTTAGAAACTGCTTCTTTTAACAGCGCTTGCATCATATTTCCAGTATCTATTTGAGCCTCAAACGGATTGAAAACGGTGTATTCTTTTATTTCTTGAAAATTAAAACGGTCTATTTCTTTAGTAAAAACATCCGATTTAAAAAGTGGTTTTAGAATGTCATTTATAAAAGGAAGTTTCTGTAAACACTCATTATAAGTACTTTCGTCATCTTTTAGAAAAAGTTCGTAACCGCCATAAGGTTTAAAGTCTATTTTATCATCACCAAGTCTTTTTCTAAGTAATTGTAATCCATTCCATCGTTTTTGTATCAACTGAATAACTTCTTCTTCGGTATGTGATTTTAAATCATCTATAATTTCTGACAAACTACCAAAACAAGCAAAGCCAGCATTTTTTGTACTAGCACCTTGAGGTAAAATTCCCTTTTCCAAAACCAAAATTTTACTTTCTGGAAATCGTTCTCTTAAGTTTAAAGCACAGTGAAGTCCAACAATTCCGCTTCCAACAATAGTAAAATCTACATTTGAGAACCAATTTTTTATTTCCCAATAACTTAACAGCATAGTTTTTTTAAATTTTTATAAAAATAGTATTTTTTTAATTTTAGAACATGAGTTTTTGTTTAAATGATAGATGTGCATTTTTTTTTGTTAAAAATTGATGATGTGTTGCGAATAAAAACTGCATTTCATCGATTTGTTAATATCTTTTTTCAAACATTAAAAATATGACAAAAAACTTGATAAATTTGATGTTCTATTTTAACCAAAAATATATAATTATGAAGTACAAATTACTTTCCGTTGCGTTATTAGCAATAACGAGTTTTTCTTTTGCGCAACAAAAAGGTTCTTTTTGGAAACAATCTACTAAAAGCAACATTGTTGCACTAGAGAGTAGATTGAATCTTCCCGAAAAAAATCTTTTAGATTTAGATGTAAACGCATTGAAAGCTACTTTAGTAAATTCTCCCGATAGAAATACTGTAGGAAGAACATCTGAAATTGTTTTGTCATTACCAAACGCTGATGGCCAAATGGAACAATTTAGAATTTATGAAAATTCTAATATGGATCCGGCTTTAGCAGCAAGATATCCAGAAATTAAATCGTATGTAGGAATAGGAATTGACAATCCTACTTTAACAGCTTATTTTAGTGTTTCGCCTCTTGGTTTTAAATCAATGGTTTTGGGTGGCGATAGATCGGCAGTATTTATTGAGCCATTTTCTCAAGACTTAACAACCTATTCTGTTTACAAAAAATCGGATAAAACAGCTTCATTTGATAAGTTTGAATGTAAAGTTATAGATGTTGTTACTCCTAAAGTAAATCAATCTACGGCTAGACCAAATGCAGATGACGCACTGTTAAGAACTTTCCGTTTAGCAATGTCGGTTACAGGTGAATATACTGTTTATTTTGGTGGAACAAAAGCATTAGCATTAGCGGCAATTAATGCTTCAATGACGCGTGTTAATGGAGTTTTTGAAAAAGATTTTTCTGCTAGAATGGTTCTTATTGCTAATACAGATTTAGTTATTTATACTTCTGCTTCAACCGATCCATATTCTGCCGCAACCGCTGGTGCTGGTGGCGCTTGGAATCAAGAATTACAAACTACTTTAACAAATACTATTGGTAGTGCAAATTATGATGTAGGTCACCTTTTTGGCGCTTCTGGTGGCGGAGGAAATGCAGGTTGTATAGGTTGTGTTTGTACAAATCCTACAACTTCTGTACCTTTAGGAAAAGGGAGTGGATTTACTTCACCTAACGATGCAATTCCAACCGGAGATAATTTTGATATAGATTATGTAGCACATGAAATGGGACATCAATTTGGAGCAAATCATACATTTACACACAGTAATGAAGGAAGTGGAGTTCAAATGGAGCCAGGTTCAGGATCTACAATTATGGGTTATGCTGGTATAACTTCTTTAGATGTTCAGCCACACTCGGATGCTTACTTTCATGCTGTGAGTGTACAACAAGTGACAAATAATATTAAGGCTAAAACGTGTTCGGTTAACACTGCTACAGGAAATTCAATACCAACTGCAAGCGCAGGTTTAGATTATACCGTTCCAAAAAGCACACCTTTTATGCTAACAGCTACTGCAACAGACGCTAATGGTGATGTGCTAACTTACAACTGGGAACAATTTGATTCTCAAACAAATGCTACTGCACCAAGTGCTACTAAAACATCTGGTGTAAACTTTAGATCTTATAATTCTACAACTTCTCCAACAAGATATTTTCCAAGAATGGCTTCAGTTTTAACTGGCGCAACTACAACTGCAGGCACAGAACTTACTGTTGAGGCAATTCCATCTGTTGCAAGAACTTTAAATTTTAGAGTTACTGTTCGTGATAACAGAGCTGGTGGATCAGGAAACAATTCAGATGATATGATTGTTACTGTAAATGCTACAGCTGGACCATTTTCTGTAAGCGCACCAAATACTGCTGTTTCTTATGTAGGAGGAAGTTCTCAAACGGTTACTTGGGTAGTTGGTGGTACAACTGCAAATGGTGTAAACTGTGCTAATGTTGATGTTTTATTATCGACAGACGCTGGTGCAACATGGGCAACTTTATTGGCCGCAACTCCAAATGATGGAACGCAAGCAGTTACAATTCCAAACACTCCTGGGACTACAAATAGAATAATGGTAAAAGGAACAAATCATATTTTCTTTGACGTTTCTAATACAAACTTTACAATTACTTCTGGTTCTACAGATACCGTTGCTCCAACAACTCCAACCTTAACTGCTTCTGGAACCACACAAACTGCTACTAGTTTATCTTGGTCTGGCGCTACAGATAACGTTGCTGTTACAGGATATGACGTTTATAAAGATAGTGTTTTACTTGGTTCAACTGCTTCTACAACTTATGCAGTTTCTGGTTTAACTGCTTCTACAACTTATGCTTTTACTGTTAAGGCTAAAGACGCTGCAGGAAATGCTTCAGTAGCAAGTAATTCCGTTTCTGTTACAACTCTTGCTCCAGTTGCAGACACTACAGCTCCAACAGCTCCAACTCTATCAACATCGGGAACAACTTCTACAACTACAAATTTATCTTGGACTGGTGCTACAGACAATGTTGGTGTAACTGGTTATAATGTTTACAAAGGGACAACATTATTAGGCTCAACTACTACTGCAACAACTTATGCAGTAACTGGTTTAACAGCTTCTACGGCTTATACTTTTTATGTTCAAGCAAAAGATGCTGCAGGAAATGTTTCAGTTGCAAGTAATGTGGTAAGTGTTACAACATCTGCTGCTAGTACATTAACTTATTGTGCCTCTCAAGGAAATAGCGTTGCCGATGAAAAAATTGGAAAAGTAGTTTTCGGAACCATCAGTAACACTTCAACAGGAGGAACTGGTTATACTAATTTTACAACAATTTCTACTAATGCAGTTAGAGGAACAGCCTACACAATTACAATTACTCCGGCATGGACAAGCACTGCTTATAGTGAAGGATATGCTGTTTTTATTGATTACAATCAAAATGGTGTGTTTACAGATGCTGGCGAAACAGTTTTTACTAAGGCAACATCAACTGCAACAACTGCAACAGGATCAATTACAATTCCTGCAACAGCAACTTTAGGCTCAACAAGAATGAGAGTTTCTATGAAATATAACGGAACTCCAACATCATGCGAAGCTTTTTCTTACGGTCAAGTAGAAGATTATACAGTAAATATTACATCTACAGCTAGAATGGAAGATGCTTCTAACAATGCAATTTCTTTCAGTTTATATCCAAATCCTGTAAATGGTGATGTGTTGAATATTTCTAATTTAGACAAAGTGTCTGAATATACAATTTTCAATATGATGGGTCAACAATTAGCAAAAGGTAAAATTGAAAACGATGCAATTAACGTTGGTTCATTATCTGTTGGAACTTATTTAATTCAAGTTTCTAACGAAAATGGTTCAACTTCAAAACGTTTTATCAAACAATAATTTAAATTCAATTATTTTAAAAGCCGTTGCGATTATCGTGACGGCTTTTTTTATTACTTTTAACGAATCAATAAAAATCAGTTTTATAATGAGAAAAATATTTTTTATAATCGTTTGCACAATGAGTATAGCAGCATCAGCACAACAAATTTTAGCGCCAGAAACACTTTGGCAATTAGGCAGAGTTTCTGTTTTAGGAATTTCTAAAGACAGAAAATCTATTGTTTATAAAGTTTCAACTCCTTCGGTAGAAGAAAATAAATCGAGTTCTAAATTCTACACCATTCCTGTAAATGGAGGAAATCCTTCAGAGGTAAAAGATGCTAAAGACTTAATTTCTGATAAAAATGTATCTTTAGATGGAAAGTACATTTTATCATCACAAGAAGTAAAAGTCAACAAAGTTTTAGGAAAGGATTACTATCCAAATCTTGATAAATCGAATGCTCAAATCTACAACGGATTAGATTACCGTCATTGGGATACTTGGAACGACGGAACTGTAAACCACGTTTTCTACGGAGGAATTCCTGCAGATAATGTACGTTTGGAAGCTCCAATAGACATCATGAAAGACGAGCCTTATGATGCACCACAAAAGCCTTTTGGTGGAGACGAAGATTATATTTGGTCGCCAGACAGTAAAAGTATAATTTATGTTTGCAAAAAGAAATTCGGTACAGAATACGCAATTTCTACCAACACTAATTTGTATGAATACAATCTAGAAACTAAAATTACCAAAAACTTAACCGAAAGCAATTTAGGTTACGATACCAATCCAACGTTTTCTCCAACAGGAAATTTAACTTGGTTGCAAATGAAACGCGACGGATATGAAGCCGATAAAAATGACATCATTGTTCGTTTTAAAGGTATGGATGTGAATTTAACTGCCAATTGGGACGGAAGTGTAGATAGTTTTAATTGGAGCGCCGATGGTAAAAAAGTATATTTCACGGCAGCTGTTGACGGAACAAAACAAGTGTTTGAAGTTAACTTTCCTGGTGTAACAAGAATTGCAATTATGGTAAATCAAGTTACTACCGGCGATTTTGACGTTGCTGATATCGTTGGGTTTTCTGGAGATGATATCATTGTTACTAGAACCGATATGAATCATGCAGCCGATATTTACTCCTACAATCTTAAGAAAAAAACGTGGTTGCAACTGACAAAAATCAATGAGCAAACCTACAGCAAATTGTCGTTACCAAAATACGAAAGAAGATACGTTACAACAACCGACGGAAAGAAAATGCTAGTTTGGGTAATCTTACCTCCAAATTTTGATAAAACCAAAAAATATCCAACGCTACTTTATTGTCAAGGCGGACCACAATCGCCATTAACGCAAAGTTATTCTTTTAGATGGAATTTCTCTTTAATGGCATCGCAAGGTTACGTTATAGTAGCGCCAAATCGTCGTGGAATGTACGGTCACGGTCGTGAATGGAACGAAAAAATTTCTGGAGATTGGGGCGGACAAGTGATGGACGATTACCTTTCGGCAATAGACGATGTTTCTAAAGAAAGTTATGTTGATAAAGCAAGATTAGGTTGTATTGGTGCAAGTTATGGTGGTTATTCAGTATTTTATTTAGCCGGAATTCATAACAATCGTTTCAAAACTTTTATTGCTCACGATGGCGTTTTTAACACACAAAGTATGTTTGGAACGACAGAAGAAGTTTTCTTTAACAACTGGGATTTTGGTGGCGCTTATTGGGAAAAAGACAACAAAGTAGCGCAGAAATCGTACACTACTTTCAATCCAATAAATTATGTTGATAAATGGAACACGCCAATCTTAATCATTCAAGGTGGAATCGATTTTAGAGTGCCAATTGGACAAGGACAAGAAGCCTTTCAAGCTGCACAATTACGCGGAATTAAATCAAGATTTTTATACTTTCCAGAAGAAAACCACTGGGTTTTAAAACCACAAAACGCAATTATCTGGCAAAGTGAATTTTACAAATGGTTGAAGGAGACGTTGTAGTTTTATATTTATAAACTCAATTAATTTGAATTAAGAATGGATGCTTTTTTAAAAGTTATTGACGGTAGAAAATTGGCATTTAAAATTTCTTTCATTTATGTTGCAATTGCAACACTATCTGTATGCTCAATTTATCCAGATGATTTTTTTTATGGTGAATGGTCGTTAATAGGATTAGTAGTAACTTTTCCTGTGTCAATTATTAGTTTTGGTTATAGGTTTGCGGAATCAAATTTATTATATCCAGTTTTTATAATTCAATTAGTAATGTTTTTTATAACTTTTTTATTTTTAAGTTTTTTTATAAAAGACAAAGTAAAATCTAATTTGTAATTAGACAAAAAAAATATTTTATAGGACAATATGAAGCAAACTAATCTCATTAAAAACGCACTTTTATGGGTATTAATTTGCCTATCAATTTCATGCAAAACAAGCGATAAATCGGAAATAAAAAATCAAGTTTTACCGATAAAAAGTGTTAAAATTGATTACTCAAAATATCTTAAAAGAAGTGAGCTTGAAGCCTATGTTTTGCAATCCGAAAAGCTAAATTTAAAAGAGCTAAATTTAAAACCATTTGATACTTTAAAGTTTGATAAAATTATAGCTTATGATTTTGAAGGAAGCGAAGAGCCAAATCCAAGTGTTATTGGTAAGAATGATAAATTCACAAATGTTATTTTAAAACAAAAATATCTAAACGAAAAACAAGGATATTTTTTGATTAAATGCTTAACAAGCAATGCAACTTATGGTGGAAGTTTTGCGGCATGTTTTAATCCGCATTTAGGGTTTGTGTTTTTTGATCATGATAAAGTTGTTTATACCGTTGATGTTTGTCTTGGTTGCAACTATTTAATTTCGACATCAGATATTCCTGCAATGAATAGCAAAATGATTAACAAAGGCACAGAAGATGCTTATCCAGCTTTTGGATTTAGTAAAGCAGGAAAGAAAAAAATCAGAAAATTATGTAAAGAATTAGATTTCTTTTACGGAAATGAAAATAGCAAATAAACTCCAAACAAAAACCCCAATTTCAATTGAAATCGGGGTTTAAATTTTTGAAAACAAATGCTATTTAAAATACTCCTCAAAGTAAGCAACAGTATCTTCATCACTCATTTTGTTTGAAGTACTATCAGACGACTCTGCATTTTTATATTGCGCAGTATCGGCTAAGAATTTCATAAATTGCTCTTGAATTTGACCTGTTCCAGTAATATGAATTTGGTCAATATTCGGCATTTTAATAGCAATTTCCTTGAAGAATTTTTGCGTTAAAGCAATCTCTTGGTTGTTAGCAGCATTTTCGTTAGAATTTCCGTCAGCACCAATATTTTTTACATGACCAAGTACCGTAAATTCGCTTGTATCGGAATCTTTTCTTCCAATGATTGTAGCGTTATGTGTATCCATCCAAACACCAAACTGCTTTTTGTTTTTTTGTGACATTTTTTTATTATTTACTATTTTTCTTTAAAAGTTATTATCTCATTTCATTACAATAATGAGAGATAAATCGTTTTGTAAAATTGACTAATCCATATCAAAATAAGTTACACATTTTCAAAATAATATTACATAGTATGCATATTTATAAAATCAACAAACAGCCATAAAAAAACCTCGACTTCAATTGAAATCGAGGTTAATATTTTAAAATCTAATATTTAAAATCTAATATCAGACTAGTATCTGTAATATTCTGGTTTGAATGGTCCAGAAACTTCAACACCAATATATTCTGCTTGGTCTGCACGTAATGTTTCAAGCTCAACTCCTAATTTAGCTAAGTGTAACATTGCTACTTTTTCATCTAAATGTTTAGGTAACATGTAAACGTCATTGTTGTATGCTGCGCTGTTTTTCCACAATTCAATTTGAGCCAAAGTTTGGTTTGTAAACGAGTTACTCATTACAAAACTTGGGTGTCCAGTTGCACAACCTAAGTTTACCAAACGACCTTCAGCAAGAACTAAAATATCTACACCATCAATTGTATATTTATCAACTTGTGGTTTAATTTCAATTTTTGTGTTACCGTAGTTAGTATTCAACCATGACATGTCAATTTCATTGTCAAAATGTCCAATGTTACAAACAATAGTTTTGTCTTTCATAGCACGGAAAGCGCTTTCTAGAACAATATCTTTATTTCCTGTTGTAGTAATAACGATATCGGCAGTACCAATAACAGTAGCCAATTTTTTAACTTCAAATCCGTCCATAGCAGCTTGCAATGCACAAATTGGGTCAATTTCTGTAACTGTTACAATTGAACCTGCACCTTTAAATGAAGCAGCAGTTCCTTTTCCAACGTCACCATAGCCACAAACAACTACTCTTTTTCCGGCCAACATAATATCTGTAGCTCTACGAACTGCATCAACAGCACTTTCTTTACAACCGTATTTGTTGTCAAATTTCGATTTAGTAACCGAATCATTAACATTAATTGCAGGCATTGGTAAAGTTCCAGCTTTTACTCTTTCGTATAAACGGTGAACACCAGTTGTAGTTTCTTCAGATAAACCTTTGATACCTTCAACTAAATGAGGATAACGGTCAATAACCATATTTGTTAAATCGCCACCATCATCAAGAATCATGTTCAATGGTTTTCTATCTTCACCAAAGAATAATGTTTGCTCAATACACCAGTCAAACGACTCTTCGTCAAGACCTTTCCAAGCATAAACTTGAATTCCAGCAGCAGCAATTGCAGCAGCGGCTTGATCTTGAGTTGAGAAAATGTTACAAGAAGACCAAGTAACTTCTGCACCAAGAGCAATTAAAGTTTCAATTAAAACTGCAGTTTGAATAGTCATGTGTAAACATCCTGCAATACGTGAACCTGCAAGCGGTTGTTCGTCTTTGTATTCTGCTCTCAATGCCATTAAACCTGGCATTTCTGCTTCAGCCAATTCAATTTCTTTTCTTCCCCAAGCTGCAAGCGAAATGTCTTTCACTTTAAAAGCTACATAAGGTAATGTTTGTGTACTCATCTATTATGTATATTTGTTTTTTATAATTTGGTGCAAAATTACAACATAGGTTTTGAATTTAATAATTTATTTTAAAATTTGTGAAATGTTTACATGTTTAATCTTTTGAAAAACAACAAAATACTAAATGCCTTTACATAAAGTTATCTATTTGTCTAACAACGCTAAACTGTATCTTTGGAAGATTACAGAAGATTTTGATGCTCTTTTTAATCAAATTAGATTGAAAGATTCATCATTAGCACGATTGCAAACTATGAAATCTGAAAACCATAAAAAAGGATTTTTGGCCGTAAGAATGTTGTTGCAACATAATGATTATAACGATTTTGACTTGTATTATGATGCTTTCGGAAAACCGCATATAAAACCGCAAGGTTGCAGTATAAAAGATGTTGAAATATCAATTTCACATTCTAATGATTTTTCTGCGATAGTAATTAGCGAGCAAAAAGTAGGATTAGATGTAGAGCAAATAAAAGAAAAAGCACTAAAAATTGCTTCTCGTTTCATGGATGTTTCGCATTTAGAAAATCTATCCAAAGAAGAACAAATCAAGAAAGCAACAGTAGTTTGGGGAATTAAAGAAAGTATTTTCAAAATCAAAAACGAAAAAGGAATTAGTTTTCCAAATCATATTTTTGAAGATGATTTCAATTTTGAAGATAAAAAAGCAACGGCAACTTTAAAATTTAATAACAAAGAAGAAAAGTTCAAAATCCAATTTGATTCGGAAGAAGATTATATATTTGTTTGCGCCTTTGAATCAATTAAAAATTAAAAATCAGCGAGAATCTGTTAAATCCGTTTTATCAGTGGCTATGACAATGACAAAAATCTACCAACAAATAGTATTTTCAAAATCCAAAGGTGAAAAACTCCTAGCCATTCTTCTAGATCCAGATAAGTTGGCTGTAGAGAATCTTTCTAATTTAATTAAAAAAATAAATCAATCGCCAGCAACACACATTTTTGTTGGTGGAAGTTCTTTTGTTGGAACAAATTTAGACGAACTAATAACCGAATTAAAATCTAAAATTAATTTGCCATTTCTATTATTTCCGGGAAATCCTTCACAAATTTCTAATAAAGCCGACGGAATTTTATTCTTAACATTATTGTCAGGAAGAAATCCAGATTATTTAATAGAACATCAAGTAAATGCAGTTCCAATTCTTAATAAAACCAATCTTGAAGTTATTTCTACAGGATATATTTTGATAGAAAGTGGAGCAGAAACAGCTGTTGAACGTGTAAGTAAAACCAAACCATTAGACAGAAATAATTGTCAATATGCGTTACAAACTGCACAAGCAGGAGAATTCATCGGAAACAAATTAATTTATCTCGAAGCGGGTAGTGGTGCAAAATTATCCGTTCCAAATGAAATGATTACATTGGTAGCGCAAAATATTTCAATACCATTAATTGTTGGTGGCGGAATTCGCTCTAAACAAGAAATTGAAAATGCATATAATGCTGGTGCAGATTTAGTAGTAATAGGAACCGCATTTGAAAACGACTTAAATTTTTTTAACTAATGCTAGAGTTCTTATTTGATCAATATAAAAACGCATCAACTACACAAATTGTTTTAGAATTTATAGTTTTTGTGTTCGGAATAATTAGCGTTATCTGTGCTAAAAAAGAAAGTATTTGGGTGTATCCAACCGGATTAATTTCTACAGTAATTACCGTTTATTTGCTGTATCAAGCGCAATATTTTGGCGATATGACCATGAATTTTTATTATTCTATAATGAGTATTTATGGCTGGTACAAATGGATGTCTAAATCGCACGAACCTGATTTGAAAATAACTAGAACTACAAGAAAAGAAAAAATAATTGGTGTTGGATTATTTTTTCTAACACTTTTAATTACCTATCTTGTGTATGTTTTTTTTAATTACAAACTTGAAATTCCTAATTATATTGATATTTTTACATCAGGTATTTTTTTTACAGGTATGTGGTTCATGGCTTTAAAGAAAATAGAAAATTGGACCTTGTGGATTATTGGTGATTGTATTGCTGTTCCTTTATTTTGGTATAGAGGTTTAGGAATGTTATCATTGCAATATTTAATTTTTACAATTTTAGCGATATTAGCTTATTTAGAATGGAAGAAAATCTTAAACAGTTACACACAGAAATAATAAAGATTGCTTTGTATGGTCCAGAATCTACTGGAAAAACTACATTGTCACATCAGCTTGCAAAGGAGTTTAATACTATTTGGATTCCAGAATATGCGCGTAATTATTTGCAAGAAAAATGGAATAATGAACAGCAAATATGCAGTTTTGAAGATCTAATTCCTATAGCAATTGGTCAAACTAAACTAGAAAACGAAGCTCTAGCATTAGCTAATAAATATCTTTTTTGTGATACTAATTTATTGGTAACTAAAGTTTTTTCTGACTTGTATTATTCAAAGTGTGATCCAATTTTAGAAAAAGCGGCTCGCAAACACAAGTATGATTTAATTTTTCTTACCGATGTTGATGTTACTTGGGAAAAGGATGACCTTAGAGATCAACCTCAAGATAGAGAAGCAACATTAGAAATATTTGAAAAAGCATTGTTGCAAAATAAAAAACCCTACATAAAACTCTCGGGAAATAAAGAACAACGTCTAGAAAAAGCAGTGCAAATAATTAAAGATTTGAGTAAAGCTAGAGAACTAGGATTTAATTCTCACGATTTTGTAGCAATATATAATAGAAATATTAATTTGGATAAATTGCAAAGCCAATTTCAAATTCTTAAAAATGGAATTCCTAAAATAAATCTAGAAAGACCAGCTGTTATAAATGACGGAATAATGGCTATTTCTCCTGATGAAGCTGTATATTATTCCAATTTTTTTGACGAGAAAAAGAAAAATCTAAAGCTTAAAAAATTTGTGCCTGCTTCTGGTGCTGCGAGTAGAATGTTTAAATTCTTGAGCGAATTTTTAAATGATTTTAAACTTGGTGAAGAATCAATAAATGCTTACATAAATAGAAAAAAAGATAAAGATCTACCTGTTTTTTTAGTTGCCAAACAGAAATTTCCATTCTATAAAGAGGTTTTAAATACTACAAGAATTAATCTTCCAGATTATGACAATTGGAATACAGATAGTAAAGAGCATGGGTTTATAAAAACACTTTTATCTAGCAAGTATTTTGACTTTGCAAATAAACCTAAAGGTGTTTTACCGTTTCATAAATATGAAAACCACACTGCAACGGCCATTGAAGAGCATTTAAACGAGTGTGTTTTTTATGCTACATCCAATGAAAGAACAAGTTTGCATTTTACTGTTTCAGAAGAACACCAAACCAATTTTGACGCTATAATTGATGCAATAAAACCCAGTTTTGAATCAAAGTATAAAATAAAAATTCAGGTAAAATATTCGTACCAAGATAAATCTACAGATGTTGTTGCAACAGATTTAGACAATCATCCTTTTCGCGATGAAAATAACAATTTGGTTTTTCGTCCCGGAGGTCATGGAGCTCTAATTGAAAACTTAAACATGTTAAATGCCGATGTCATTTTTATTAAAAATATAGACAATGTAATTCAAAATCACATAGAAATTATTGCGCTTTATAAAAAAGCATTAGCTGGAATTTTAATAAAAACTCAGGATATTATTTTTAATTATTTAAGATTACTAGAAAGCAACACTGTTTCTAATGAAAACCTTACAGAAATAGTAGCTTTTTTAAACTCTAAGCTGTGTGTTTCTGTAATTGAAGATTTTTCTAAATACACAAAAGAAAGTAAAATAGAATATCTTTTTACAATTTTAAACAGGCCAATTAGAGTATGCGGAATGGTAAAAAATGAAGGCGAACCTGGCGGTGGACCATTTTGGGTTTTAAGTAAAAAAGGAACAGTTTTTCTTCAAATTGTTGAGACATCGCAGATTGATACCAGCGACATAAATCAAGTAAAGATTTTAGAAAGTGCCACACATTTTAATCCTGTTGATTTGGTTTGTGCTACAAAAAATTATAAAGGTCAAAATTTTGATTTAACCAAGTTTGTAAATAAAAATACTGGTTTTATTGTTTATAAAAATAAAAATGCAAAACCATTAAAAGCATACGAACTGCCGGGTTTATGGAACGGAGCAATGGCGAAATGGTTAACAATTTTTGTAGAAGTACCACTTATAACTTTTAATCCTGTAAAAACTGTGAACGATCTTTTGAAGCCAGCACATCAATCATCAGAATAAACAAAAACAAGTATAATTTTTATAAAACAAAAACAAATAATTTTTTAAATTTTGTTACTTAGCACCTTTATGGTAAAAAAATGGATAAAGAAAAAATCATAACCGAATTGAGCTATAAAGCAGTGAGAAGTTCTGGTGCAGGCGGACAAAATGTGAATAAAGTTTCGTCTAAAGTTGTATTGACTTTTGATTTATTAAACTCATTAGCATTGACTGATGAAGAGAAAGAGCGTTCTCAAAAAAAATTAAAATCTAAACTTACATTAGACGGAATTCTAATCTTAAATTGCGACGAAGATCGAAGTCAAGTTAAAAACAAAACAATAATTACAAAGCGTTTTATAGCTATTATTGAAAAATCTTTAATTATCCCAAAGCCAAGAAAAGCCACTAAAATTCCTAAAGCAGTAATTGAAAAACGATTGAAAGATAAATCGTCAACCGCAGAAATTAAAAGTAATCGTAAAAAACCAGAATTATAATTTGAAACCATTTATGTAAAGTTTATAATTCTAACATAAAAAATAAAGCTTTTCTGTTTTTATTATTAGTTCTAATATACTTTTGCTTTTTTCAATCAATAATATGAATGTACTTTCTTTGTCAGAAAAAAACGTAAAAATAGTTAAGTCTATTACCAACAGCACTTATTTAGACATAATAGGTTTACTAGTTGTTATATCTGCTTCTTTAGCTCTTGGCTATCACAATACCCAATATAAATTCACTTTTCAAGGCAAAGATTATATCTTCTTTCTTGGTTATGTGTCTATAGTAAATACTGGTTTTTCTATGATAGGAAATAGATTGGTTACTAAAAAAAATAATGTTGGAAATCTAATTACAACTTGCAATACTTTTCTAAGCGGATGCATTGATTATTTACTAGGAAATGCAGGCGCTATCTTGACCTATCCTGTCTCTTTTATTGCCAATTTATTAGTTTTTAAAGCATGGAAGAAAAGCAAGGTTTTACGTTCTATAGATTTTATTTTTTACAGAAATATTATTCTTGGGTTTGTTTTTTCGTTGGGTCTAAATTATATAGCATTTCGTTATTTTTCTGAAAAATCAATTGATTGGAAATTATTTTTTGCAGTGGCAATTCCAGCCGGAATAACTTTTGGAGGAACATTTAATACAGCAAGAATGTATCCCGATAACTGGTTTATGTGGCAATTTTATAATTTGACAAAAATTATTCAAAATTTACTTTTAATGAATATTGCCAATGTTGCTAAATATACTTTCTATTTTTTTAACGCTATAATTGGTTATATTACTTGGGATGATGACAAGAAAAATGCAATTAAATGAGTTTTCTAGTCGATTCGCGTTGGCGTAATTCTGTTTTTACAACTGTAGTTTTATGATTGTAAATTTCTTCTTTACTTTCTAGTTTTTCTATAAGCATTTTAGTAGCCACTTCGCCAATTTCTGGTCCGTGTTGGCTAACTGTTGATAAACTTGGTGTTAATCTTTTAGACCAAACTCCATCTGCAAACCCTATTATTGAAAGTTCGTCTGGAATTTTCATTCCTTTTTTAATAGCCATTTTCATTGCCATTACAGAGGCGTGTTCGTCTAAAGCAAAAACAGCATCTACTTTATTTTCATCAAAAAATCTGGCAGATATAATATCAAAATCTTCGGCAGTTTCAGATAAAACTATTAGTTTATCATCAACCTTTAATCCGGCAGTTTGCAAAGCTTTTCTATAACCATCAGCTCTTAACTTTCCTACACTTAAATTGTCAATTGATGAAAACAAAGCAATGTTTTTACAGCCAGTTTTTATTAAATGATCTGTGGCATTTATAGCCGAATCTAAATCGTCTACCACGACTTTATCACAATTTACTTCATCGGCGGTTCTATCAAACATTACAATAGGTGTTCCTTCATTAATGATAGATTTAAAATGACCAAATTGTTGCAGCTTTTGCGCTTCTTCAGAAATAGATAAAATAAATCCATCTATGGTTCCATTACTCAGCATTTCAAGGGCACCAATTTCCTTTTCTAAAGATTCATTACTAATACATGTTATCACTTTATATCCTTTTTCATCGGCTACTTTTTCAATACCAGTAAAAACTTTTGCAAAAAATTGATTTAAAATATTAGGAAGAATAACGCCAATAGTTCTTGTAGATCGATTTTTTAAGTTCAACCCAATAACATTTGGTTTATAGTTTTTTAGCTTGGCATATTCTTGAACACGCAATTTAGTTGGTTCGCTAATTTCTGGACTATCGTTTAGTGCCTTAGAAACAGTAGAAACCGAAACTCCAAGTTCCTTTGCAATTTGTTTTAGTGTAGCTTTAGATTTCATAAAAATTGTTAGTTTCTGTTAATAAGTGAATTATACAACTAAATAATCTTAATGTGTAATAGTTCTAATGGTTTTAAAAGGAACTTTACGATATTAAATAACTGAAAATCAACCATATAAATTTATGTAAGAATTTCTTTAAAAAACAAGATTATTTACAAATATAAAAATATTTAAGATATCATCAATCAAAATCTATTAATTAACCGTTAAAAAAAAAATTATGGAAAAGACATTAAAAATTAATGAAGTAAATCCTTCTTTTACAAATAGAAGAAGTTTTTTAAAAATTAGTGGACTAACACTAGTTGGTACTTCACTATTACTAGCTGGTTGTAGTGATGATGATGAAGATGGAAACATAGACATGTTTCCTGGAGTACGAAATGGAGTTTTTGATTTGGGTGGAGGCGATTTTGGAGTTTTAACGTATGCCTATGCATTAGAACAATTGGAAGCCGATTTTTACACTAAAGTTGTAAATGCATCTGCTTTTAATACTGCCTTTACTCCACAGGACAGAGCGGTTTTAACTGATTTGTATAATCATGAAGTAATTCACAGAGAGTTTTTTAAAGCCGCTTTAACTGGTGCTTTGCCAAATCCTACCACACAGCTCCTTCCCGGACTAGCGTTTGATTATGGAACTTTAAATTTTAATAATAGAGCACAAGTTTTAGCAACAGCTAAAGCACTTGAAGATACTGGAGTTGCTGCCTATAATGGAGCAGGAAAACTACTTACAAATCCAGAGTATCTATTGTTGGCAGGAAAAATAGTTTCTGTAGAAGCAAGACATGCATCAGCAATTAGGAGTTTAATCAATCCTAATTCTAAAGACTTTGCAGGTGATGATATTGTAAGTGCAACCAACGGATTGGATACTGTAAAAAAACCATCGGAAGTAGTGCCAATAGCAAGCGGATTTATCACCACCAATTTTACAGCTAGTTTCTTACCTTAAATATAACATTAAAACTGAAAGATTATGAATATTATAAAATTTATAGAGAGTTTTACAGATGAAAACTTTATGAAAGCTACTGGAAACAGAAGAGATAGCTTTGGACAATTTGGAAAATTAGGAAAAAACTTAGCGTTGGCTTCAATACCATTTGGACTCTCTGCTTTAGTAAATAAAACCTATGCAGCAGATATCACTCCAACTCCAAATACACCAATCGGTGCTCTTCAACTTGCACTAGTTTTAGAGTATCTTGAAGACGAATTTTACCAAATGGGATTGTCCTCAGGAGTAATTTCACCATTAGAAAATGGTGGTAGAGATTTAAAAGTTTTTCAACAAATTGCCCAGCACGAATCAGATCATGTTGCTTTTTTAATTGCAGGACTTGGCGGAACGGCAAGCGCCAACTTTGTTGCAAAACCAACTTTTGACTTCACTGCAGGCGGATTATTTAATCCATTTAATGATTACCCAACATTTCTTGCATTAGCACAAGCATTCGAAGATACTGGGGTTAGAGCATATAAAGGACAAGCTGTCAATTTAATGTCGAGTCCCGATTTACTAACTGCGGCATTGCAAATTCATTCTGTAGAAGCACGTCACGCATCAGAAGTAAGGCGATTGCGAGGAGAAAAAGGATGGATTGTAAGAGACGATCGTGGCGGACTTCCTGTACAAGCACAAGGAACTTATGATGGAGAACAAAATGTTACTCAAGGCGGATATAATGCAGCAGCACTCTTTGGGATTGATGCAGGATCAGCTGCCTTTGATGAGCCTTTATCTACACAAGCAACAGTGAATATTGCAAACTTGTTCATAGTATAATTTTTTTGCAACATTAATTTTATTAAAAAATGCCAACTTAATAACAATATTAAGTTGGCATTTTAATTTAAATACATAGTCTGATTTTCAGGCTAAAAGAAAATTGAAAATGAATTTTGCATATATAATAAATAATTGTACTTTTGCACTCCCTTAATTGGGAATGGAATGTTTAATTAAAATAATATTATGGACGCATTAAGCTACAAAACAGTTTCTGCCAACAAAGCCACGGTAACAAAAGAGTGGATTGTTGTAGACGCTGAAGGTCATAACTTAGGTCGTTTTGCTTCAAAAGTTGCGATGCTTTTAAGAGGTAAATACAAGCCAAGTTACTCACCACACGTTGACTGTGGAGATAACGTAATTGTTATCAACTCAGAGAAAATTAATTTAACTGGAAACAAACTTGACGAAAAAACATATATTCGTCACACAGGTTATCCAGGAGGTCAAAGAAGTTTAACTGCTAAAGTAATGCAACAAAAGAATCCTGCATTATTAGTAGAAAAAGCTGTAAAAGGAATGTTGCCTAAAAATAAATTAGGAGCACAATTATTCCGTAATTTAGATGTAAATGTTGGTACTGAGCACAAACATGGCGCTCAACAGCCAAAAACCGTTAACCTTAACGACTTAAAGTAATGGGAGTTATTCACAAAATCGGTAGAAGAAAATGTGCGGTTGCACGTGTTTATGTTCAAGAAGGAACTGGACAAATCACAGTTAACAAAAAACCATTTGCAACTTACTTCCCAACAGCTACTTTGCAGTACAAAGTTTTACAACCAATGTCTATGACAGAAAATGTAACCAACTTTGACGTAAAAGTAAATGTATATGGTGGTGGTTCAACAGGACAAGCAGAAGCTGTAAGAATGGCATTAGCACGCGTAATGTGTGAAGTAGATGCAGAAAACAGAGCTATCTTAAAACCAGAAGGATTACTTACAAGAGATCCAAGAATGGTAGAACGTAAAAAATTCGGTCAGAAAAAAGCACGTAAGAGATTCCAATTCTCTAAACGTTAATATTTTGACTTCACATCTCATTTGTGTCTCATTGAGCGCATTCGAAATGTTATTTTTACAATTAAAATTGAATTTAAAACAAAGTTGTCGATATTCCTTGTAAAAAGGGAATTAGTTTAGCATCGAAATGCAGTACAAAGTCTTACAGACGAAAGTCTCAAAGCGAAAAAGGTGACGCATTGCTAATCAACGGAACGTAAACTATTACACAATGGCAAACAAAATTGACGTTAAAGAATTATTAGAAGCAGGTGTTCACTTTGGACACATGACTCGCAAGTGGGATCCAAACATGGCTCCTTACATTTATATGGAGCGTAATGGTATTCATATCATTAATCTGTATAAAACTGCTGCAAAAATTGAAGAAGCTGGAGAAGCTATGAAAAAAATTGCAGCATCTGGTAGAAAAATACTTTTTGTAGCTACCAAAAAACAAGCAAAAGATATTGTTTCAGAAAAAGCATTAGCTTGTAACATGCCTTACATCACAGAAAGATGGCCTGGTGGTATGTTAACAAACTTCGTTACTATCAGAAAAGCTGTTAAAAAAATGGCTACTATTGATAGAATGAAAAAAGATGGTACTTTCATGACGCTTTCTAAAAAAGAAAGACTTCAAGTTGATCGTCTTCGTGCGAAATTAGAGAAAAACTTAGGTTCTATTTCTGACATGTCTAGATTACCTGCTGCATTATTTGTAGTAGATATCAAAGCAGAACACATCGCAATTAAAGAAGCACAAAAATTAAACATTCCAGTTTTCGCAATGGTTGATACTAACTCTGATCCACGTGAAGTAGATTACGTTATTCCAGCTAATGATGATGCTTCTAAATCAATTGATAAAATTTTAACTTTAGTAACTGACGCTGTAAAAGA
Source organism: Flavobacterium sp. (assembly GCF_043778725.1). Taxonomy (GTDB): domain Bacteria; phylum Bacteroidota; class Bacteroidia; order Flavobacteriales; family Flavobacteriaceae; genus Flavobacterium. The sequence continues at coordinate 33,735 of NZ_JAYWFT010000079.1, forward strand.
CGGATTAGCTAACAGAACTTCTGACAAAGAAAGTGATGATGCTACAGAAGTTGAAACTGCTGAAGTTGTTGAAGCTGTTGCTGCTCCAGAAGCTGTTGCTGTTGTTGAAGAAACTCCAGTTGCAGAAGTTGAAGCTACAGAAGAAACTAAATCAGAAGAATAAATAAAATAAATTCCAATTTTATAAATTCCAAATTCCAAAAGAAATCGATAACTTAATGTTAATGATTTTTTAAAATTGGAGTTTGGGATTTAAGAATTGGAATTTTTACTTTTAAATTTTTAATCTTAAAATAAAACACAAAATGGCAACAATTACTGCTGCAGACGTAAATAAATTAAGAACAATAACAGGTGCAGGTATGATGGACTGCAAGAAAGCTTTAGTAGAAGCTGACGGAGATTTTGATTTAGCAATTGAAAACCTAAGAAAAAAAGGTCAAAAAGTTGCTGCTAACAGATCGGACAGAGAATCTACAGAAGGTGCAGCTATTGCAGTTGTAAACGCTGACAAAACATCTGGTGTTGTAATCACATTAAATTGCGAAACTGACTTCGTTGGAAAAAATGAAGGTTTCGTAAAATTGGCTACAGACTTAGCTAATCAAGCATTAAACTTTGATACTAAAGAAGCTTTCTTGGCTTCAGATTTTAACGGAATTACTGTTGCTGATAAATTAATTGAGCAAACAGGAGTTATCGGAGAAAAAATTGAAATCGCTTCTTTTGAAAGATTGTCTGGAACTTTCATTGGATCTTACATTCACGCTGGTAACAAAATTGCTACTTTAGTGGCTCTTTCTGCTAATGTTGATGGTGCTGAAGAAGCTTCAAGAAACGTTGCTATGCAAGCTGCTGCAATGAACCCAATCGCTCTTAATGAATCTGGTGTTGATGCTGCAATCATTGAAAAAGAAATTGAAATTGCTAAAGATCAATTGCGTGCTGAAGGTAAACCAGAAGCAATGTTAGACAATATCTCTAAAGGTAAAATTCAACGTTTTTACAAAGACAATACTTTGGTAAACCAAGATTATATTAAAGACAACTCAATGAGTGTTGCTAATTATATTAAATCTGTAGATGCAGGTTTGGTTGTAACTGGATTTAAAAGAGTTGCTTTAGGATAATTATTAGGCGCTAAATACGAAATACAAGGCACGATGTACGAAATATAGGATGCAAAGTATAAAGTAGCTAATACATAAAAAATAATTATATTAACCTCGTTTCTTAATTGAAACGAGGTTTTTTTGTTTTTGTAAATTATTTTTTTGAAAGTGCAGTAGCTCACATTAAACTTGCAGTAGCTAACATTGTACTTGCAGTGGCTTACATTATACTTGCAGTAGCTAACATTGTACTTGCAGTGGCTTACATTAAACTTGCAGTAGCTAACATTATACTTGCGGTGGCTTACATTATACTTGCAGTTGCTAACATCATACTTGCAGTAGCTCACATTATACTTGCAGTTGCAAGAATAGTAAACGGAGTTTCTTACTTTATACTTACTGTTAGTAACTTATTGAAAGCCGCTTAAAAAACATTATTCGGTTTTTATTATTTTAAATTCTAAGCCGCTTACTTGTTTGTATTGTGGGCTTGTTGCTTCAGGTACAGCATAAATCCTTTCGCTAGGCAACTAAATAATTAGCAAAAAAAGGTTTTTATAAGAGTAACAACAGTAATTTTTAATAATAGATAAGTCAACTACCGCGCTAATCCTTTCGAGTGGTTCTATACAATCAAGAAAGTTTTTTGTTGATAAACAAAGTTTTCATTAATTTTGGTAAAAAGAACAATAGGAGCAGAAGTTGCATCAAAGCTATTCAAGAAAATCCAAAAGAAAGGAGCAAAGAGTTCTAATATTACTAATTTTCAGCTCCACAAAGTTTTCCTATAAAAAGCTCCGTAAATGTCTAGTTTCTAAGGTTAAAATAAATTTTGTATCTAATACTTTAAACAATATTGTAGTAATATACTTAGCTCTAAACCAAACTTAAAAGATTATTTTGATAAGGCAGGAGCAAAAGGAGTTTGGGATATCAAGATTCATATTGACAATGGGTCATTTTTGTTTGGTAAATATGCATCTCAAAGAGATGCAGGCAATTTTTACAGCTGGTGCTGTTGCACAATAATCAGATTTTGTGGTGTTAGCTCAATTTGGATTTGGAGCTTATAATTTTAGTGGAAACAATAAATTATTGGCAGGTATAATTACAGCTAGGATAAGTTAAATTGCAACAACTAGACCTCTAACTACGATGGGCGTTGCATGTCTGATTGGTAAATTTGGGGAAGACAAACTTAGTTAACGTTCAATCGATTTGGGAAAAGCATACATTGAAAATAAAAAATAAATGCTTGTCATGAAAAGAGTTTTATTAATATTTATTTTAGGAATAACTTCATCATGTAAAAATGACGAAATTTATTATTAATATAACGATGTAATGATAAAAAGGGTTAATACGGATGGGAAAAACACATTCTATTACTTGAAAAATGGGTTAGAAAATGGTGAAATTTGGGCGAAATACTCTGGAATAAATGATGGTTTTAAAGGATACTTAAAATTTAAAAAAAATGGTAAGGTTCTATTGTTTTCAGGTGATGGCTATTTTCAAACAAAGGACATTGCTACAACTTTATTTAATTTTAAAGAAATAGGGACTGATGGAAGACCAGGAGACAACGCAAATGTATGTCAAATATCGTATCAAATTGAAGCTGAGAAATCTTGGAATAAAAATTTGAATCTGAAATAAATATAACCTATTCTGAACAACTTCCTTGCTCGCTCTATTGACCAAGCCAAAAACAAAGAAAATTAGATTTATGTAAGTGATTATTACAAACGAAATTAAATAACATATTATCAGGCGTTAGATTCATTTGTATTAATTTTGATTATGGCTACTTCATGCAAAAATGATGAGGTGTACTATACCTATAACAATACAACTATTAAAAGAATGGATAACAATGAAAAAAGTAATTTTAATTTTATTGATTATAATTAATTTCTCTTGCGGAAATAAAAATATAATATCTGATAATAAGGACATGAGAATTTTTAATACTTATTTGTTGGGTGATTATACCCTTTTTGAAGGAGTTAAAGTAAAAGTTACTACTGTTTTTGTCATAAAAAGTGATTTATTAAAAAAATGCTATAAAAACTTTCAGTTCTTAATTAGCGAAAATTTAAAACAAATTAAAAGCCTGAGAGTTCAAAATGATTCCGTGTATTTTCAATATTCCGCTTACGATACTAATAAAAGATTTTTAATCCGATTAAGTGCTCTTCCTCCTAATCACAAAGAAGTTACATTTATAAATACCTATTCTAAATATCCATTTTATATTGATGATTGTAATGCTTTTAAGTAGGATGAGTTGGGACAGTTGATGACTAAGAAAGTTGGAAATACTGCTTTATTGCCATTGCAAAAAGTAGATTATAATTATAACATAAGAGGATGGCTTACTGATATCAATAAAGTTGATGGGCTTACTGACCCATTAGGAAGAAGTACTGACCCATTAGATTTATTTGCTTTTAAAATTAACTATGATACGGTAGAGAACGAAACTAATTATGTTGGCAAAGAATTATACAACGGCAATATATCGGAAACGTATTGGCGAACTAGCAATGACAATGTAATTAGAAAATACGGTTATAAATATGATGATTTAAACAGACTAAAAGAAGCAATTTACCAAAAGCCAGATTTAGCTGCCGCAACTACAAACTCGTATAATGAGAGTGTAACTTATGATAAGAATGGGAACATAATGACTTTGCAACGCAAAGGAGAATATGAAGATAGTGTTTACAATTTATTAATTGATAACTTGACTTATTCGTATGAAAATAGTAACGCTTCTAATAGGCTTGCAAAAGTAACTGATACTACCAATGTAACAGCAGGATTTAAAGACGATAGTAATGGTACAAATGATACTGTTGATGATTATCTTTATGACAGCAATGGCAATATGGTCAAGGATGATAATAAAGCAATAGTTAGTATTACTTACAATCATTTAAACTTACCTGTAGAAATTATATTTACTGGGACTAATAGAAAAATTAATTATCTTTACAATGCAGTAGGACAAAAGTTAGAGAAGAAAGTGACTGAGGCAAGTGCTGTGACAGTAACAACGTATCTAGATGGTTTTCAGTATTTAAATAGCGTTCTTAACTTTTTTAGAACAAGTGAAGGTTATGTTCAAAATACTGTTAGTAGTGGACAGAACAATTATAATTATGTTTATAATTATACAGATCATTTGGGTAATATACGATTGAGTTACACAAAAAATCCATCAACAGGCGTTTTAACGATATTGGAAGAAAATCAATATTATCCATTTGGGATGAAACAAAATGGATATAATGTAACTAGAAAGCAGTATTCAAATCCTGTTACTGTTGAGC
>NZ_JAYWFT010000080.1:0-13497 GCF_043778725.1 Flavobacterium sp.
CTTTAAATATGGCATCAGAATTAAAGAACATATCGTTCAAATTCAAATCTCTTGGATAGGCCAAATTTTCACCAGTTGTCATTAAACTGTCCATTTCCATATTGACCTGATCTACTAACCAAAGCGTTTTGCCACCATTGATTATAAACTGGTCTAACACTTGTTTTTCTTGGTCAGAAAACGCTTCTGTTGGTTTAGCAATGATAGCCAAATCATATTTTTTAAGCGCTTTTAACGTGTTTTCTGGATCTTTTGCAACCGAGTCTAAAGTGAATGGTCCGATGTAATAGTTTTCGCGAACCGACTTTAAAAAATCGGCAATTTGAAGTTCGTGTAATTCGCCATTTCCTTTAATAATTGCTACTTTTTTCTCACGCGTTTTAGAAACGGTGTTGAAAGCATTTGCAAAAGCATATTCAAGATGTTGCACAGAACTTACCACTTTTTGTGCCGTTGATGCACCCATCATATTTTTTAATAAAGGAACTTTGGTGCTCTTATTGCCATAAGTTACAACAGCCCACGGAAAAACAACTTCTTGTGTTTGCTTTCCTTTTTCGTCCATAGTTACGTTTAAAGGTGTCAAACCTCTATCGTAAAACTGTTGCATTATTTTTTCGCGATCTTCTTCTTTCTCTAATGGATTTACAAATTGAAAAATAATATTCGAATTGTAAGCTTTGAATTCTTCAAGTAATTGTTGTGTTTCTGTTTGCAGTTTTTTGAATTCTCCTGGAAAATTTCCTTCTAAGAAAACATCCACATACATTGGTTCTTTTACTTCTTTAATAATATTTAAAGAAGTTGTTGATAGTGTATAACGTTTGTCTGAAGTTAAATCGAAACGTTTAAAAAAGAAATATCCTGCAAAGTTTAGTAGTAGTAAAACTCCAACAATTGTGAGCAGGTTTTTTAAGTTTATCTTCTTATTTTCCATTACGATTTTAACGATTTTAATTTATAAACGGTTAGCGATAAAAATACGATGGCAATACTAACAAAATAAGTTACATCGCGCGTATCAATTACACCGCGACTCATACTTTTAAAGTGGTAATCCATTCCGAAAAAGGCTATTAAATCTTCAAATTCTTTAAATTGAGAAGCAACACCTTGAAATCCGAAATAGAAAATAAAGCACAAGAAAACCGAAACTATAAAGGCAACGATTTGATTTTCTGATAACGTAGAAGTAAAGATTCCAATGGCTGTGTAACCTGCAATTAAGAATAACAATCCAAAATAGGAACCCATTGTACTTCCCATATCGATATTTCCTTCGGGCATTCCCAATCCGTAAAGGACATAAACATAGATGAATGTTGGAATAATTGCAATTACAATTAAAAGAAAAGCACCAAAGAATTTTCCGCCTACTATTTCCCAAATAGAGATTGGTTTGGTTAATAACAACTCAATAGTTCCTTGTTTTTTCTCATCAGAAAAACTGCGCATGGTTACGGCAGGAATTAAGAAAATTAATATCCAAGGTGCGATTGTGAAAAACGGAGATAAATCGGCGAATCCGCTGTTTAAAATGTTGTATTCACCTTCGAAAACCCAAAGAAATAATCCGTTGAGAAGTAAGAAAATGGCAATTACTAAATACCCTATTGGCGAACCAAAAAAGGATTTTATTTCTCTTATTAATATTGATTTCATTTATTTTTTGTTTAATCATTTAAAAGTTTAAAAGTTTAAGATTGTTTTCAAGAACAACTTTAAACTAAATTAAACAATTTTAAACTAAAGAAGTTAATTTGTCTACGCTCCAAGCTTCGGGTTTATCGTTGAATAATTTTTTTGTAAAGGTCCAGATTTCATCAAACAATGCTGATTTTCTGTAATTTTCTAAATCTTCTTCGGTTTCCCAATAACTGTAGGTAAAGAAAATATTTTTATTGTTTTTGTCTTGATACAATTCAAGAAAACGATTTCCTGGCGCGTTTCGTATGTGGTTTTTCATTAATTCGAAATTTTCAAGAAATGCAGGAATATGTTCTTCATGAAATGATAATTTTACTATTCTAACAAACATAATTTATTTTTTTAAATCATTTTCAAAATCGCGTCTTTCTTTGCTCCACATGTTTCTAAAATAATCTTGATTTATGATGAATTGATTGCTCATTCTATTATAAAATGCGGCTGATTCTTCATATTGCAATGGGTTCTTTTTTCTAGTACAAAAAGTATAATCATTTGCAAAATGATATTTGACAGAAGCATTGATAATAGCCGAAAAATTGTTGACGTTACTTCTCAAAAACGTATTGATAACATCATTAATATCTTGCTTCAATTTATTATCGTTGTCTGTATATTTTGTAAAATTTTCAAAGTATTTCCAACGCATGCTACCTAGATAATATATAAAACTAGCTTCGTTAAACTTATCTTGCTTTAAAAGTTCTATAGATTTATTCATAAATTCTCTTGGATGAAGCGTATTTAATTGTTTTGCAATACTATATACATTTTCATCAAGTTTGCCAATGGTTTTATTGGTTGTAAGCGCATCAGAATATTTATAAAATTTCACATAAATACTATCTAAATCTTGACCTAATGAAGAATAAGATATAAATAATAAAAGTGCAATATTAATTATGTTTTTCATTAAAAACTAACTATTAAAATTTATCATTACAAAATCTCTGTATGTCAATCCTAATAGTGATGCGGCTGAACCAGTTTTTTTGGGATGACTTTTATAAATACCAATTTCTAGAAAACCAGCTTCATTGAAAATTGCTAAATGTCTTCCTGTGATGCTAGTAGCTTGTTTGTCTGTTGTTTCAATATCAGAATATTTTGCAAAAATACTTTTTACTTTTTTACTTTTATAACTAACTTCATACGGTCGACCTTTGGCAGTATCTAAAAATAATTTCTTTGAAATATTAGTTACTGCATTTCCAAAATGGTCAATATATACTACGTATCCTTTTATCGAATTCAAGTCGGATGCAATTACTGGTTGCAACTCGGTAACATCTTTTATGGTTTTAATTTCTTTACCAATAACGCTCAACGAACCACCTTTGGCGATATGAACTGCAACTGTTACAAAAACATCCATATCAGTCGCTTCTGGTAATAATCTGTCGTGAATGTTGATGGCAACTATTTTTTGGGGTTTAATTTTTTCAATTAACATGCTCAAGATTCCGTTATCGGCAGCTATAAAAAAATGGTCATTCCACTCCATTGCAATATGTTGGTTGTTTAAAGTCAATTCAATATCAACACCAATAATGTGAACTGTTCCTTTTGGAAAACTATTAAAACTATTACTTATTATATAACTAGCTTCACTTGTATTAAAATGATCGATGTTGTGAGAAACGTCAACTATCACAGCCTGTTCGTGTTGCGATAGTATTTTCCCTTTCAAAGCACCAACAAAGTGGTCTTTTAGTCCGTAATCGGTAGTAAGGGTAATTATTGACATAAAATTGTTTATAACTAAATGAGAAACGTATTGGTGTATTTCTTAAATTTGAATTGATTGCAAAGCTACTACTATTTAGTAAAAAATTAATTAAAAAACTCCTTCCATTTGAACGAACGTATCATTGAATTACACGACATCGCTCCAAAAGAATTTTGGGGTGCACAAGACACTCATCTTGAAACAATTAAAAAGTATTATCCAAAACTAAAGATTGTCGCTCGCGGTACAACGCTCAAGGCATTTGGCGAAAAAGCAGAACTTGATGAATTTGAAAATCGATTTAACAGATTGATGCTTCATTTTACACGCTACAATAATATTGACGCCAATGTTATTGAACGTGTTATTCAAAGCAATTCGCAAGAAGAGCAGCGCATGCCCGATCAGGATAAGATTTTGGTTCACGGAATAGGCGGAAAATTGATAAAGGCCATGACACCAAATCAGCAGAAATTGGTAGAATCGGTTTTTAAAAATGACATGGTTTTTGCCGTTGGTCCAGCAGGAACAGGAAAAACGTATACAGGTGTTGCACTTGCAGTAAAGGCTTTGAAAGAAAAGCAAGTAAAGCGAATTGTACTAACGCGTCCAGCAGTTGAAGCAGGAGAAAATTTAGGATTTCTTCCTGGTGATATGAAAGAAAAATTGGATCCGTACATGCAACCTTTATATGATGCTTTGCGCGATATGTTGCCGCCACAAACGCTAGAAGATTATATTTTAAAAGGAATTATTCAAATTGCTCCATTGGCTTTTATGCGTGGACGAACATTGGATAATGCCTTTGTAATTCTTGATGAAGCCCAAAATACAACCCATTCTCAGATGAAAATGTTTTTGACTCGTATGGGAAAAAGCGCTAAATTTATTATCACTGGAGATCCAGGACAAGTAGATTTACCACGCAGAACAATATCGGGATTGAAAGAAGCCATTTTGGTATTGAAAGATATTGAAGGTATTGGGATTATTTATCTTGACGATAAAGATATTGTGAGACATAGATTGGTTAAAAAAGTAATTGATGCTTACAAGCAGATTGAGAATAATGATTAAAGGATGAAAAATAGTTTACCAATATTATTTGGATTACTTATATTATGTCTATTTCTAATTTATTTCAATTTTGATTTTTTTACTTCTATAATTCCTGGTTGGCATACAACGATTAACTCAGGATGGAACTATGCATTTATTATTTTTATCACTTTATTTGTTTTTTTTCTAATTGTAATGATTTTGATACAGATATTTGTAAAAATAATAAATGCTATTTTTAAAAATGTGAAAGTCGTAAAATGAAAAATACTTTAACTTATTTTTATTCAATACTATTATTTGTTTTTTTTGGATTTAATTGTTTTTCTCAAAACTCAAAAATTCAATGGGGATTATTTGGAAAAAAAACAGTTGAAGAACGAAGAGCTATCTTTCCATTTAGTGAAGCTAAAAAAGTTTTACTAGTTGCATTTCCAGGTCCAAATCAATCTGTTGTTAATGAAGACCGCAATGAGCTTGCAATTGATAGTTTAAATTTGGTTAGATGGAACTATAAAATTATTAAATCATTTGAATTACCTAATAAAATAAATAAATATTATGCAACAGAAGTTGTTGAATTAAACCAAAATCAAGTAGATAGTTTGAGTACTATTTTAATAAATTATAAATTAAAGAGAGATAAATTACCCAAAGAGTATTCAATATTAGGCACAGGTTGTTACAATCCTAGAAATGCTATTTTATTTTTGGATTCTAATGAGAAAATTATCTCTTACATTGAGGTTTGCTTTGAATGTCATCAGTTTTATCAAATGCCAAAAGAAACAATAATCAATTTTAATTTGTTTTCTAATTTAGAAGAGTCATTTAAAATGATAGATTTGATTAATGAATTTTTGAAAATAAATGGAATTAAATTTGGAGTAATAGAAAATTAAAATGAAAGAATACTTTAAATACGCCAACGGATTTGTAAACATAAATGACGATAATTTGTTTTTGACCAATTCAGGCAACTGGTCGGAAACTCATGAATTGCTTGAGAAATCGCCTAAATCAATAAAACAGAATAACTTTAAAGGATTTAAAATTTATATTTATCTTTTCGTAATAGCTTGTTTGATACTATTGATACTTTCAAAATCTAAATCGGGTTCTATTCCTTTTGGGATTATTCTATTAGGTCTTGGCGCTTTTGCTTATATGAAAAGAGAAACCGGAAAACGCTATAAAATTCCAATTTCTAAAATTAAGTCTATTGAAATTACTGGAACATCTGCCAAAATCATTTTTTATAATGCCAACAACGTAGAAGATTTTGAAGAAATTAAAAGTATTGAAGCCAAAGGAATTGAGGTTTTAGAAGAAGTCAATAAATTTATTAACCTAGTTTAAGTAAACATTAAGCATCCTAAATTTATTTATTCTTTGGTTATGTTTTTAAAATAGTATAGATTTGGAAATCTAAAAACCAACCAAATATCAAAACTATACTCATAACAGGTGCATCAAGTGGACTTGGCAAAGAAATTGCAATACATTTTTCAAAAAAAGGTTGGAGCGTTATAGCTACAATGATTTGTATAAAAGCTGCAGAAGTTTTTGAAGGAATTCCAAATATAAAATGTTACGAACTTAACGTAACTTGTTCTGAAAGTATCGAAAAAGCAAAAAATGCAATTCTTAACGATTACAATTCTATTGATGTTATTGTCAATAATGCAGGAGTTGGTTACAGAAGTTTTGTAGAATTATCTGAAGATGCCAAAATTGATGCAATTGTTGATGTCAATTGGCTTGGAGTTGTTAAAGTTTGTCGTGCTTTTATTCCGCATTTTCGCCAACAAATGAATGGTCAGTTTATCAATATTACTTCAATTGCCGGATTGGTTAATTTGCCTTTAGGAAGTTTTTACCATCCAACAAAGCAAGCCGTAGAGAGTTTTTCAGAATGTATGGCTTATGAATTATTGAACTTTAATATTAGCGTAAGCACTGTTCAATTTGGAAATGCGCCGTCTAATTTTCAAAAAAATATTTCTAAATGCGAAAAATCTTCTATTGAATCCTATAATGAAATGATGAAAAGTATTGATGGAATTATGAACAGAAAAACCTGTGATAATCATGATTTATCAAAATCAATTTTAGATAAACTGTATAAAATTGCAGCGAATCCATCAAAAGGATTTAAAAAACACGCGATAGGATTTGATGCAAATCTGATGAAAAACCTGAGAAGATTTCTCGGATATCGATTATTTGATAGACTTATTAGAAGATATGTTTTAAGCCAATAAATAATTGTATTTCTCTTTAAAAGAAACTATTTTTGCACGATACAACAACACATACTATAATGAACACAATAACTACAACCAATTTTAATTTTCCCAATCAAAAATCGGTTTATCGCGGCAAAGTAAGAGAAGTTTATAACATCAATGATGATTTACTTGTTATGGTTGCTACCGATAGACTTTCGGCTTTTGACGTGGTTTTACCAAAAGGAATTCCTTATAAAGGACAAATTTTAAATCAAATTGCAACAAAATTCATGGAGTTGACTCAGGATATTGTTCCCAATTGGTTAATTGCAACGCCAGATCCAAATGTAGCTGTCGGACATTTATGCGAGCCTTTTAAAGTAGAAATGGTTATTCGTGGCTATCTTTCTGGACATGCAGCACGTGAATATATGCTCGGAAAAAGAACTATTTGCGGTGTCATAATGGAAGAAGGATTGAAAGAAAACGATAAATTTGCAACTCCAATAATTACACCTACAACCAAAGCAGATAATGGATCGCATGATGAAGATATTTCTCGTGAAGCTATTTTAGCAAACGGAATTGTTAGTGAAGAAGATTATTTGGTTCTTGAAAAATATACTCGTGCTTTGTACCAAAGAGGAACAGAAATTGCTGCCAGTAGAGGTTTAATTTTGGTTGATACCAAATATGAGTTTGGAAAAACTAAAGAAGGAGTTATTGTTCTTATTGACGAAATTCACACACCAGATTCATCACGATATTTTTATGCTGATGGTTATCAAGAACGCCAGGACAATAAAGAAGAACAAAAACAATTGTCTAAAGAATTTGTGCGTCGTTGGTTGATAGAAAACGGATTTCAAGGAAAAGAAGGACAGCAAATTCCTGATATGACAGAGGATTATATAGATACTGTTTCTGAACGATATATTGAATTGTATGAAAATATCTTGGGAGAAAAGTTTGTAAAAGCGGATATTTCAAATATTGATGAACGTATAGAAAAAAATGTATTAGAATTTTTGAAATAAAAAAAATGAGTTTGATACTAAATCAAACTCATAATTTTAAAATTAATAATAGATTTATTTCTAAATATTTTTAATTGTTATTATAATTTCATCATCGAATTTGTATTCACCTTTTTTGAAAACATCTTTATTGGTCAATACAACTTCGTATGTATAAACACCTTTTTGTAAAAGAAAAAAGCATTCTTTTCCATCTTTTTGAATGACTAGCTCTTTATTTATAGCCTCTCCATCGTCATTTTTACCAATGATCCTAAAAATAATTTTTTCTTCAAGTTTGTTTTTTACACAAATACTTTCAATAATTTTAGAACCTGTATTAACTTTATTTCCTTTTATAAAGCTTAACCCATTTACAATTATCTCTCCGCCTTTTAAAATTTTGTCAATATTGGATTGAGAAAAAGTAATTAATGGAAATAATAGAATCATAAATATTAACTTCATTTGCTTTGTTTATTAGTGTTAAATTATTTTTTTAGTATATCATAATTATCGATTGAAATAATTCTGTAATCAAAATTATTTTTCCCTTCAAGTTCTTTAATTACTGAACTAATTTTAGTTTTATATAGTCCTCCCAGTTTATAAGAGTATAAAAATATTATTGTGTTTTTTGTATTATCTAAATTTAATTTAGATAATATTTTAATTTCAGTAACATCCTCATTTCTTATATCTTTAGAATTATCTAAAAACATACTGTAAAGGTTAATGATTTGTCCAGAACAACTTTTAACACTTAATTGATCAGCACTAACAAATTTTTGATTATTAGTAATTCCATAAAAAGTGCTTAGATGTTTAGAAATTATTTCATTCAAGAAAGGACTAAAAAAATCATCATCAATAACATATATTTTTTCCTTTAAAAATTTTGTTTTATTTATAATTTTTGATATGTAAATTTCTTTAGTAATAAATTTATTTTTTTCATTAACGTTTTCTGTTAAAGAAATGATTGATTTACATGATGCTAACAAAATATAAATTAGGAATAATGTTAGATGTTTTAATTTCATTTATTTTACTTTTACTTTTACTAGAATTTCTTTTTCTGTAAATGTAGGAATATAATCGCCTTTTTCTATTGAAAGACCATCAACTAAAATATAATCATTATCAAAACCAAAAACTTTAAAATCTTCAGATGAAAACTCTTTTAATTTAGTTAGTTCGATAGGAAATCGTAATGTTAGGTATTTTTTATCATTTGATAAATCACCAATCACTAATGTAGTATTATTTGTTGCATTATAACTAGAACTTCTATGAGTTATATCAGTGACACAATCAATTAGCCATTCACCGTCAGAACAAATCGAAAACCTCTTATTACAGCCTGTTGAAGCTCTGTGCAATTTAATAGTATTAAATTCAAAGCTAAGAACAGGGTGTTCACCTAAAGGACAAGGTGTTGTTAAACTTAAATTAGGCCTTTGTGCATTCACATTAAACGCTAAAACTACTGTGGCAATTAAGCCGAAAATTATTTTTTTCATTTTTAAACTTTTAAAATTTATATTTATTTAATAAAAATTTTCTCGAGAAACTTTCATTATGTAAAATTCTTGTTAATTTACTTATTTTCCAATGTGATTTTTTAGACATTTATGTTTACATTTTGTGCATATATGTTTTTTCTATTGATAAAAATTATTATTTTAGCAAATAATAAAATATAGTTATTATGAGTAAAGGAGTTTTTATACCAAAAGAAAAACTTAAAACAATTAGAATTAAAAATGGTTTTAAGCAAACAGCGTTTGCTGAAAAGGTTTCAATGGATCAGGCACAATATAGTAGAAGAGAGACCGGTAAAGTTCCTATAACAGAAATTGAATGGAATAGGTTTGCTAAAGAGCTAAATGTTTCAAAAGATGAAATTTATGAAAGTGAACCTAAAATCATTAACATTGTTAATAATACAGATAATAAGGATAATTCTTTAAATGCTTTTGAGATTATTATAAAAGCACCTAACCATTTTTTTGAGGATTTAAATAAAAAAATAGATATTATAATTAATAAACTAGGTTGATTTTACTTTTCATTTTATTATTTCAAATATTGATGAACGTATAGAAAAAAATGTATTAGAATTTTTGAAATAGATTTTTATTCAAAATATAATTAAAGTCATGATTTTTCGTGGCTTTTTTATTTTTTATACTTTTTATGTAACAAATTTAGTTTGTTATCGTCTTATCATTATAATCTTAAATTATTTAAAATCATGAAAGTAGCAAATAAATTTAAACACATAGCTATCTACTATGTAATACAAGGTATTATCTTTAAGAAATTAGATAAAAAACAATCAAAAAAAATAAAATAAATCATCAATCATCAACAAATTTAAAAACAAATCATCATGAACAAATCAATCATTTATTTAGGGCTTTTATCTGCGATGTTTATCAATTCATCGTTTGCCGGAAATGTTGCAAGTGAGCAACAAAATCTTGAAACAGAATTTTCAAGAGTAGAAACAACATCAGGTTTAAATTCAGTTAGCAATAGCAATTTGCAAAAACCTATGGTAAATTTAGAATCAGAATCTGAAATAAAAGAATCCGTGGCTGTTTTATCGTCTAATTATAAAAAATCAATTGAAGAAACCATTGAAGACGATAAAAAAATTACTGAGAGCCAAGAAGTACCTTTTCAACCATTATATTTAGGAACTACAATTGAAGACATTATTAGAATTGATAACCAAATTATTGAAAGTACTATTTCTAACGAAGTTGCTCCTTTAGATTTTGAGTTAATTAATAAATCTAAAAGTGCACTAAATAACTTCGAGTTTAAAAGTAAAGATGCTTTGAAATCATAATTAAAAGCTACAAAAAAGTCCCAAGACAATTAAGTTTGGGACTTTTTTTAAAGCATGTTGATTAACTTTTTGAAATACCTCCAGAACCAGAAGAATGTTTGTCAACTTTTTCTGGTTTTCCTTTGTAATAAATACTTCCAGAACCAGATGAATTGGCAGATAAACTTTTGTTGCAATTAACTCTAACACTTCCAGAACCTGATTGATTTGCGGTAACATTTTCTGATAACAAATCGAATGCATCAGTACTTCCAGATCCATTTGAGGTTACTTCAAGATTTTGGGTATTACCTTTAACGCCAACACTTCCTGAGCCAGAGCGTTTAATTTTAAGATTAGTGGCATTGGCTTCAAAATTTACACTACCAGAACCAGAAGCTTCAACTTCAAAATTATCAGAGTTAATAATGTCAGATGTTGTTACAATTCCAGAACCTGAAAATTCAAGTTTTTCTATTTTTTCAAAAGGAATGGTAATTTCAATCGATGATTTGTAATTGAATTGAATGTTTTTTCCACGTTCGAAATTAACAGATAAAGTTCCGTCATTGACATCGGTTTTTATAAATTCTAATAAATTTTCATCACCTTTAATAGAAATGTTTCCTTCTTTTCCAGCTATCAGTTTTACTTCAAATGATCCTTCAATAATGATTTTATCATATTCTGAAGTTATTCTTTTAACAGTTGTTATAATTCCGTTACCTTTTATTTTTTTAAATTTTTGTGCGTTGGAAATGGTAAGGCAAAGAAGGGCAAGAATTAAGATTGTTTTTTTCATATTTTTTTTAATTGATTCTTTAAATTCTAAAAAACCTAATGCAGTATTCGGTTTTTTAGAATTTAATGTGTTAATAATATAAAATCACTTTAAGTTGTCACTCTAAGAAAAGAAAACTTAAGATTGAGTTTTTACATAATGCATAAGTTTTTTATTATTATTTAAAGTAAGAGAAATCGTGATTATCTTCTATTTTTAATAGACTTTCATAAATTAATTTGATTACATTTTCTACGTCTTCTCTGTGAACCATTTCGACTGTTGTATGCATGTATCGCAAAGAAAGTGAGATTAAAGCCGATGCAACACCGCCATTACTGTAAGCAAAAGCATCTGTATCGGTTCCTGTTACTCTTGAAGTAGCATGACGTTGAAACGGAATTTTCTTTTCTTCGGCTGTAGAAACGATTAATTCGCGAAGTATATTTTGAGTTGCTGGCGCATAAGCAATAACTGGGCCTTTTCCCATTTGTAAATCGCCTTCAATTTTTTTATCAATCATTGGAGTGGTTGTATCGTGGCAAACATCAGTCACAATAGCAACATTTGGTTTAATAGTTTGTGTAATCATTTCTGCACCACGAAGACCAATCTCCTCTTGAACAGAATTTACTATGTATAATCCAAATGGTAATGTTTTTTTGTTCTCTTTTAATAGACGAGCAACTTCTGCAATCATAAATCCACCCATTCTATTATCGATAGCTCTACATACAAATTTGTTTTCGTTTAATATCATAAACTCATCAGGATAAGTAATAACACATCCCACATGAACACCCAAAGCTTCAACTTGCTCTTTAGTTTCGCAACCACAATCTATAAATATATTGTGTAAAGTTGCTGCTTCTTCCTTTCCGCGATTTCTCGTATGAATAGCAGGCCAGCCAAAAACACCTTTTACAATTCCGTTTTTAGTATGAATATTTACACGTTTAGAAGGTGCAATTTGATGGTCAGATCCACCATTGCGTATTACATATATAAGTCCGTTATCAGTAATGTAGTTTACATACCAAGAAATTTCATCAGAATGACCTTCAATAACAACTCTAAATTTTGCTTCAGGATTAATTACTCCAACAGCTGTTCCATAAGTATCTGTTATAAACGTATCAACATATGGTTTTAAATAATTCATCCATATTTTTTGTCCTCCAGCTTCATATCCTGTAGGTGATGGATTGTTCAAATAGTTTTCTAAAAAGGTAATCGATGATTTTGTAAGTATAGATTTTGTTGCCATAAAATATTTTTTTGCTAAATTATAAATTTGGCATTACACTTGTTAAGGATATTCTATATTTTTACACTAAATTTATTAGCAATGTTAAAGCACATATATATTGGAGTAGTTTTTTTATTTACTATTACATCTTTTGGCCAGATTATAAATAAAGACCAACATGATAAAGAAATTGAATTAAAAGAATTAGATACCATAAAAATGGATACTATTTTATTAGACGAAGTTCTTATTTCAAAAGTTAAACCGAATCCCGAAGCATTAAAACAATTTCAATTACTCCAAAACAGAGTATATAAGGTATACCCATTTGCAAAATCAGCAGCCGAAAGACTTACTCTCATGAACAATACCATGAGTAAGCTCAAATCTAATAAAGAAAAAAAGAAATACTTTAAGATTGTAGAAGATTATATGGATAATGAATTTAAAGAAAAATTAAAAAAACTCTCAAGAAAACAGGGACAAATTCTAGTAAAACTAATTCATAGGCAAACAGGAATTTCTACATACGATCTAATAAAAGATTACAAAAGCGGTTGGAAAGCTTTCTGGTCAAACAACACAGCACGATTATTTGATATAAATTTAAAAGCAAAATACCAGCCTTATCAAGACAATGAAGATTTTCTAATAGAGACTATATTATATAGAGCATTTGTTAGCGGTCGATTAATTGAGCAAAAATCTATAAACCCAGTTGATATAGATGAACTAAATATTTATTGGGAAAATCTATCGAAAGAATTAAATAAAAAGAAAAATTAATCAGCATCGAATGTTCTGGTCCTTTTAATTTGTCCATTTTCCCACTTTCGCTACAATAAGAGCAGTTTTTAAATAAAAAGATATTTTTATTTTCACTACA
>NZ_JAYWFT010000081.1:0-36928 GCF_043778725.1 Flavobacterium sp.
ATCGTGTTTTCTAATCTTTAATCAAACCACAACATGTCAAATATTGCCATTTCTTTTATTGTTAATATCGTGTTTTCTAATCTTTAATCAAACCACAACAATACTTTAAGTTGTCAAGAAACTACAACTAATATCGTGTTTTCTAATCTTTAATCAAACCACAACTGTAAGTTACTGCATCTTTTGCAAGGCAGATGCCATAACTTCCAGTTGTGGTTTGGCTGTTTAAGACTATGAAAATTTTATGTCAATGAACTTTTAAAAATCTTGTCTTCCAATAATTGCATTAATTTCTATTGAATTACCTGTTACTTTATAATAAACCGCATCAACACCACAAACGCATTTTCGATAATTGGTTTTAATGTTTGAAACAGCTGGAAACAAATATGGATTTGAAGCTATTTTATCAAAACATTGATACATCATATCAAAATACTTATCGGCTTGATCTAAACCAAACTGACCAATTCCATATTCATAAATACGCAAGAAATCCTCTTTGGCTTTTTCGCTCAAATCATAATTATACATTCAAACGCATTTTAAATTCGGCAAGCATTTCCTCTTTTGTTTGTTTTTTTGCTAAACCACTTTTTTCTCCTAACTCAATTTTCATCCTCACAAATTCATAGTATTCTTCTTGTTTTCTTGCTTGTTGAATTAAATAATTTACCGCTTCACTTTTACTTGTAAATTCTTCGTTGGCAACTTGTTGTTTTAACCATTCATCATTTTGATTGGCTAAAGTGATACTTTGTCTTGACATAATAAAATTATTTAGTGGTGTAAATATACACCAAAAATTACAACGAAAAAATAATTTTTACAAAACATATCCTTTTCTATATTGATCATGAGCATCATCGGCTCTTTTTTCTAATAAATCGGTTTCTAATACTTTTGGGGTTTCAATTATAATATTAGTATAAACTTCTACAGCTAATCCGTCAAACACTTTTTCGACATTGCTTGTTATCTTACTAACAAATGCTGTGAACTTTACACCTTGTTCCAACATATTTGCAATTGCAATATTTTCATATGCAGCTAAATAACCAAGTTTATGTTCGTTAAAATAAACTTCAATAGCAAAACTGTCATATACATTTGTATTTTCTCTTTTTAAATGTAATTCAACACCAACATCAAGTTGCTTTCTAATTTTTTCAAATTGATAATGCGCTAAACCTTTGACATAATTATCATAAATTTTTACTGGTTTTTGTGACCAAGTGGTATTAGGAATTATTAGTCCTGTCGTACCTAATCCTAGTACTTTTAAAAAATCGGAACGGTTCATAACTTTTGAATTTTTCCAGAAACTGAAATTTTTACTTTGATTGGATTAAATGTTTCCCAACCTGTTTTACCATTTCCAAATCCTCTTATGCTTTTATAAAATGGTTCAAAATTATTTTGAATTGATGCTTGAGAGCTTTGTCTAAATTCATAAAATTTAGAAGATAATTTCTGAACTCTATACAACTGCTCTTTCAAAACATCATAATCCGGATTTTCCCAATTGATTTCATCTTCGTTTATTCCCAATAAAAACATATCATTAATATGTAAAGTCGTTACAATTTCTTTTCCGTCTGCTGGTAATTGATATGCTGGAAATCCTTTGCTTTTTCGCTCCACTACTGTCCAAAAAGTAACTACCTCTTCATTTAGGTTTCCTTTTTCATCTTTGTAAATAAGTACATGATGATTGTTTCTAGGATTTACCCATTGGTTTACATTATTTTTTAATTTTTCTGCTCCACCAATATTTTCTTTCATTCTTACTTTCAAAATAGGAACTGGATTACCATTTTTATTAGGCAAGAAAATTCGTGGTTGTTTTA
Organism: Flavobacterium sp.; assembly: GCF_043778725.1. GTDB lineage: Bacteria > Bacteroidota > Bacteroidia > Flavobacteriales > Flavobacteriaceae > Flavobacterium. Next base: position 1,851 of record NZ_JAYWFT010000081.1, read on the forward strand.
CTCCATTTTCATCAACAATAAAAAAAGTGCTTGTAGGAATTGTACCTTTTACAAATCCGCCTAGTTCATTAATTCTTTTAAAAATTAATTTTTTAATAGATTCATCAACCACTTTGTCTAATTGTTTCTCGGTTGTTAAACTATCAATTGCTTTTCTGACGTGAAATGCTTCTTCTCCATTAAAATTTCTTTTACCAAAAACGGTTTCTTTATGCAATTGTCCTCGTGCAGCAACGCCTTTATTGATATGTGTTTTTCCGTTTTTTTCAACTTTGGTATATCTAATTGTTATATCATTTGAAATTCTTTTATGCGAAATCAATATTTTATCTACTGCTTTTTCTGCATCAAATCTAAAGGTTTCCCAAGGCATTGGAAAATCTTTTAAATCATAATTTCTATTGTAACGATTCCATTTTGATAATTCTTGCAAATAACTTGTTTTGCCACAAGCCATAACAAGTGCATCAATTGCATGATGGCGATGGTCTTCACGAGTTTTGGCATTTTCATCATTCAAAACCGTATTCAAACCCCATTTTTGGCGCAAATTGGCTGTCATTTGTCCTGGCGAAACGTTTACTTTTTTGCAAATTTGTTTCAAATAAGTTGCTGCCTCTTTGCTTATAAATCTTGTATCGTTTAATTGTCTTGAACTGAAATCGTCATCGAATTTCTGTTGCACAAATCTTTTAAATTTCTGATAAGAATTTGGATATTCCTTAGTGTCCGAAAATAATTTCAAGGCACGTTCTTTTCTTGCACTCCAATCTAATTCATCATTGCCATAAAATTCAAAAGGAGTTTTGTCGCCTTTTCGTCGATTTTCATCGGCATAACACAAGGTTTTGTTATTGAAACTATCGTTAAGCGAACGACTCCAAGGATGAATATGCTCTATTTGAACTTCTCCTGTAAATAATTTAGAAACAGGAATTGCAACTCCAGTATAAGGACAAGTCTGTTTACATTCTTCCCAAAGTTTGAATTTTAAAATGTTATCGTGAGAAACTCTAGTGTATTTTTCAACTTCACCTTTAACTCTGTCGTTTTCTCGTTCTAATCGTTTTTGGTCTCTGCGAATTTTATTTCGTTGCGATTTAGATATTTTTAAATCACGAGCCATTTCTACTTTTATTTCGTCAAGTTGTCCGTGTTCTTCAATTAATTCGTTTACTAATTTTCGTAATTCAAATAATGCAGTAATTACAATAGGATTTCTAATGACTTGAATTTCTTTATCAGCATCTTTTCCAACTGGCAATTTTTCTAATAATTCTGCAACATCAATCGTTGCTGAATGATGGTAAAGTTTTTTTAATTGTTTTTCATTAAACTCAAAACGTTTATTAAGTTCTTCTTTAATTGTATCTATAAAACCACCTGAAATTTTAGACCTAACAATTGCTTCAACATTATCAATTAAATCTAATTGTTTTTGATTATTTTCTGATGTGTCATTTTGCCATTTATCGCCAAAAGTATTTTTAATACCGCCCATAACGACTGCTACATCATAAGTATAGCCTTGCTGAAGAAAAGGCAAAATATTTGCAATTGCTTTTCTGCTCAAACTCGCATAGCCATCTTTTACATTGAATTTAGAAATTGCAATGGCTTGTTCATCTGTGAAATTCCAGTTTTTAATAGCATACTCTTTTAGATTTGATTTGCTATCAAAAAAATATAAAACGTGCCAAATATCTTCTTGCTCTTTTTCTGAAAAGTCAAACCATCGTTTTCCAAAGAATTTTTTGTTAGACAGATTAGAGATTGTGTGCGTTCCAACAATTTTATCATCGTCTTTATAATTGAATTTGAATTCGGCACTTTCTTTGCCAATTGCTTTTCGTAGTTTTTTAAATTCAATTTTATCGGATAAAAGTAATTGTTCAATTAGTTTTTCTTTTTCAACTTGAGAAATTTTATTTCCGTTATACTCAACAGTATTTACCCATTGCCAAATTCTAAACATTTCAACAGGAATAGCACTTATCGGACATTTGGTTTTTGTAGGTTCAAACGAACAATTACCAACCAAATGCTTTTGCGAACGTAATGGTCGCTGATGAAACAAAATTCCGTCATCTGCATAATTATCTTGCTTTCTGCCTCCAAATTTTGTTTTTAAATCATCATTTAAAACGGAATGAAATTGCGTTTGTTTATCCCAAATCAATTCAAATTCATCAATATACATTTTGCGAGTGGTGTATCTATTTCTGATTCTTTCCAATCCATCTTGAAAAGGCTCATTTTCTTTTGGATAAATTTCATACAAATAAGAACCTAATGTTTTTCCTTCAATGCTTTCAAGCGTTTCATCAATTCCTATTTTCCCTTCTTTTGCATTACCTTTAAAAATAGCTCCATCATCATTACCGCCTTTCCTACTATTACTCAAAAATCCTCGTCTTTGAATTAAATGATAAAATATTCTACCTATTTCTTCTAAAGATAAGTTTTCAGTTATTGCTTTTTGACGCAATTCATAAGGATTTAATGCAAACCAAGATGCAAGTCTATCTGTTGGAAATTGTTTTGTTTTTTTCCAATCATTAAAATCATTTTTGTCAATTGGGCACATTTTATTTTCTGAAAGCGCCTCAAGCAAAATTTTCTTTCTTAATCGTCTTCTAAAAAACTGACGACGAATTCCTCTTGCACCTGTTCGACTTGCATTTTTAGACATTTCATTATCGCCATCACCTAAATTCTCAACGCCCATTGGAAAAATTCTACTTCCAATACCTATAATTCTATTTAATTTATCATCGATTAATGCCCAACCAATCGAGTTTGTCCCTAAATCTAATCCTAAAATCTTTGCCATAATAATCTATATTTGTAAGAATTTTGAAAGGTAAATAATTTTAAAACACCTATGTTACGGTTTTCCGCATTTTGGTAAAATATATTTTTATTTATTGCAATTGTAAAAATAATACAATGTTTAGAATTAAAAACAAGTATAAATACGTGTTTTATTTAAAATTTAATTTATACATTTGTGTTGATTAAAATTTCTAATCTTTAATCTTATCACAATAAGGCTATATGCCGTAGATGTAAATCTTTAGTCCTGCTTCGGTGGGACTTTTTTTTATAAAAAAACTAGCAATCAAACAAGTGACTGCTAGCTTCAAGTTAAAATATATATTTTTTTACTTAACGTTCTCTTAATTCGATAAGGAATCTTCCAAAACTAATTCAATAGCTTCTTTAAACTCTTTAAAATTATTCTTTTTCAATAAATATCTAACGCCTATATTATTGTAATTTTTAACTAATTTTTTTGGATAGGCACCCGAAATCATTACTATTGGAATATCTTGTAGCTTTTCATTTTTTCTAATAATTTCTAGTATTTCTTCACCATTTAAAACTGGCATGTGAATATCTAAAATGATAATTGATGGGAGTTCATTTTCATTATCTAGTATTCTTAGCATTTGTTTCCCATCAAGAAATACTGTAACTTGATATCCTAATTCATCTCCAATTTCTTTAAAGAAGCCTAAATCATCTAAATCGTCGTCTAAATAAAATATTTTTTTTGAATTTTCCATAGCAGGTATCTTTATAATTGTAAAATTATCTAAGATGTAATTATAAATTTTACATAATATTTGTTCAATGTTATATAATTTAAAGATTAAGAGTATTAATAACTTATAACAAAATCTTTTGCCCTACCAAAAAAATAAAATTACTTTTACACCATTATAATTTTTAACTACATAAAATGTCTAACATTCAACAACTACAAGATTTAACAACACAAGTGCGAAGAGACATTCTCCGTATGGTTCATGCTGTAAATTCAGGTCATCCAGGAGGTTCTTTGGGCTGTACCGAGTTTTTAGTTTCGCTTTACCAAGAAGTAATGAACAGAAAAGAAGGTTTCGATATGAACGGAATTGATGAAGATTTATTCTTCCTTTCTAACGGTCATATTTCACCAGTTTTTTACAGTGTTTTAGCTAGAAGTGGCTATTTTCCAGTATCAGAATTAGCAACTTTCAGAAAATTAAACACGCGTTTGCAAGGACACCCAACAACTCACGAAGGTTTACCAGGAATTAGAGTTGCCTCAGGTTCATTAGGACAAGGATTGTCTGTTGCGATTGGTGCTGCACAAGCAAAAAAACTAAACAATGATAATAATTTAGTTTATGCTCTTACTGGAGATGGCGAATTACAAGAAGGTCAAAACTGGGAAGCTATAATGTATGCTTCTGCAAAAAATGTAGACAATCTTATTGCAACTGTTGATTATAACCGTCAACAAATTGATGGTTCAACTAAAGATGTATTGAACATGGGTAACTTGAAAGCTAAATTTGAAGCTTTCGATTGGGATGTTTTAGAAATAACTGAAGGGAACAATATCGAAACAATTATTGCCGGAATGAACGAAGCCAAATCAAGAACTGGAAAAGGAAAACCTGTTTGTGTAATTCTTCATACCGAAATGGGTAATGGTGTAGATTTTATGATGCACACACACGCTTGGCATGGAAAAGCACCAAGTGACGAACAATTAGCAAATGCATTAGGACAAAACGCAGCAACTTTAGGAGATTATTAATTTAGTGTTCATTGATTAGGTTTTAGTGTTCAGTAGTATGACTTAAATATTAAAAATAAATATTGAAGGTATATATTAGATATTAAGAATAATCATTTATTATAAAAAAAAAACTTTGTGACTTCGAGCCTTAGCGGCAAAAAAATATAAAATGAAAAAATATACAAACACAGGAAGTAAAGATACCCGTTCAGGATTTGGTGCAGGAATGACCGAATTAGGACAAAAAAATGAAAATGTTGTAGCACTTTGCGCCGATTTAATTGGCTCGTTAAAGTTTGACGATTTCAAAAAAAATCATCCAGAACGCTTTTTCCAAATTGGAATTGCTGAAGCAAATATGATTGGAATTGCAGCAGGATTAACTATTGGTGGAAAAATTCCTTTTACTGGAACCTTTGCTAATTTTTCTACAGGAAGAGTTTACGATCAAATTCGTCAATCAGTAGCATATTCAGATAAAAACGTAAAAATTTGTGCTTCTCATGCTGGTTTAACACTTGGTGAAGACGGAGCAACACACCAAATATTAGAAGATATTGGTTTGATGAAAATGTTGCCTGGAATGACTGTAATCAACACTTGCGATTACAATCAAACTAAAGCGGCAACTTTAGCATTAGCCGATCATCATGGTCCAGCTTATTTGCGTTTTGGACGTCCAGTTGTGCCTAATTTTATGCCTGCTGACGAACCATTCGTAATTGGAAAAGCCATCTTATTAAACGAAGGAACAGATGTAACTATTATTGCAACCGGACATTTAGTATGGGAAGCATTAATTGCAGCAGAAGCATTAGAAGCAAAAGGAATTTCTGCAGAAGTAATAAACATTCACACAATTAAACCTTTAGATGAAGAAGCAATTCTAAAATCGGTTGCTAAAACTGGTTGTGTGGTTACTGCAGAAGAGCATAACATTCTTGGTGGTTTAGGCGAAAGCGTTGCTAGAACACTAGCTTTAAACAACCCAACACCTCAAGAGTTTGTTGCCGTTCAAGATTCATTTGGCGAAAGCGGAACTCCAGAACAATTAATGGAGAAATACAAACTAAACAATCAAGCAATTGTTGAAGCAGTTGAAAGAGTGATTAAGAGAAAATAATTTTTTCTAAACAATATCAAATCCGTCTAGTTTTTTAATTAGACGGATTTTTTGTTTAAATTTTATTCATAAAAAAAACCACCACATTGCTGTGATGGTTTAACGAAGAGCCGGCGGAGGGACTCGAACCCACGACCTGCTGATTACAAATCAGCTGCTCTAGCCAACTGAGCTACGCTGGCCGGTCTCATTTCTGGTGCAAATATAATATCGATTTTTAAATCTCCAAAACTTTTTTACACTTTTTTAATGATTTTTTTAATTAAAGTGCGTTGATTTTTTCAATCAATTGATTAGCAGTTTGTTCTAATTCAACATTGATTTGTTTGAAATGCGCTTTTTTATTTTCTACTTTTTTAGCATTAACCTTAACGATTAAAGCATCAAAAGATGTAATCGCTTCATCTATAACTGCATTAGTAGCTTCTGTAGGCTTTCCTTCGCTAGTCATTTCGTGAATATAAACCGCTTCAATAATATCTCCTAAAACGAAGTTGATGTCTTTTTTTAAATTTTTAACGCTTGGCATTTTCTTTATTTTTTAAATTCGGTGCAAAATTACACATAATCTTTGTAATATGGGTTAAGAAATGTAAATTTCTAACACTGATGCTTTTCCTTTTATTTCAAATCCAGTCATTTCTGCAGGAATTAAAAGTGTATCACCTGTTTTATAATCGTATTTTTCTTCTTTATAAAGCAACTCAAAACTTCCTTCAACACACATGTAAACCGAAAATGATTCTTTATTTTTATCAAATTTCATTGCGCCGTCAAGCGGAATAAAATTCGTAGTAAAATAAGGACAATCAACCATTACGTTAGCTTCATTTTCAACTTTCGAGTAGTTTTTTTGAGCATCAACAACATTATAATTGATAGCATCCAAAGCTAAATCTACATGAAGTTCGCGTGTATTTCCGTTTGCGTCTACTCTATCAAAATCGTAAATTCTATAGGTAATATCAGATGTTTGCTGGATTTCGGCAATAACAGTTCCTGCACCAATGGCGTGAACCGTTCCTGTTGCTAAAAAGAAAACATCACCTTTTTTAACTTTTTTAGTATCAAGAATATCGATTATGGTTTTGTTTTCAAGAGATTTCAAATATTCCTCTGGAGATGATTTTTCTTTAAAACCTACTATTAATTTCGCATTGGCATCGGCTTGCATTACATACCACATTTCGGTTTTTCCGAAGGAATTGTGACGCTTTTTTGCCAACTCGTCATTTGGATGCACTTGAATGGACAAATCTTCGCGAGCATCAAGGTATTTAAAAAGTAATGGAAATTGTTTGTCAAATTGCTTGTAAACCTTTGTTCCTAAAACTTCTTCTGGAAATTCATTTATCAATTCGTTTAACGATTTTCCTTTAAAAAATCCGTTTGCAATTATACTAACATCATTTTCAACGGTAGAGATTTCCCAGCTTTCGCCAGTAATTTCACTTGTAATTGGTTTGTTTAGATAAGTTTTTAACTTTGTTCCGCCCCAAATTCTATCTTTCAGAATGGGTTGAAATTGCAATGGATAAATTTTCATTAGATTTTGTTAAAGTACAAAGATGCGAAATTTTAAAAATACTATTTTGTCAATTCCTTCAAAATTTTCAATGCTTTATTAATGTGTATTTTTCCTTGCATGCTATTGAAAACCAAAACTATAATGCCCTTTTCATCGGCAACAAAAGTTTGACGACCTGGAATAATTAAAAAATCATTTTCTACTCCAAAAAGTTTACGGAGTTTTTTATCGTTATCAGAAAGTAAAATAAATGGAAGATTGAATTTGCTTTTAAACTTTAAATGCGACTGAACAGAATCGGCACTGATACCAATAACTTCGGCGCCCAAATCTATAAATTCCTGATAATTATCTCTAAAACTGCACGCTTGTTCGGTGCAAACTCTAGTTTCATCTTTAGGATAAAAATAAATTATAAGTGGTTGTTTTCCAATATAATTTTGACTATCAAAAATATTTCCGTTGGTATCTTTTGCTTTAAAATTGGGAAGCTTGTCGCCTACTTTTAGTGCCATTTTAGTTTCCTTTATAGGTTACAAAGTTTCGTGGTGTTTCATAAAGAACTACTTCTAATTCTTTATTTGCGTCAATATATTTTCTTAGTTTATTCCAAATTACGACTGCAATATTTTCGGCTGTTGGATTCAAATCTGCAAAATCGGTAACATCCAAATTCAAATTTTTGTGATCAAAAGCATTTTCGACATGTTCTTTTATCAAATCTGAAAGTATTTTCACATCAACAACAAAACCAGTTTCTTGGTCAATTTCGCCAGTAACCGAAACAATTAATTCGTAATTGTGTCCGTGAAAATTAGGATTATTGCACTTGCCAAAAATAGCATCGTTCTGTTCCATCGTCCAATCTTTTCGGAATAATCTGTGAGCTGCGTTGAAATGTGCTTTTCTTGAAACGGTAACTTTCATTTTGATTTAGGATTTGTGATTAAAGGATTTAGGATTTTGAATTAGAACTTAAAATCCTAAATCAAAATTCCTTAATCTTAAATTTTATAGTTTATGATCTTCGAGATAATGATAAAATTGGTCAAAAATAATTTTGAACCAAACGGTGTAAATCTCAGGATTTTGAATCATGTCTTCTTTGATGTCTTCAATAGTCATCCATTTCCAACTTTCTACTTCTTCCTCATTAATGTTTGGTTCTTCGTTAGAATATCCAATCATAACGTGATCTAGTTCATGTTCGGTCAAACCGTTATCAAATGGAGCTTTGTAGATAAAATGAAACAGTTCTTTCAACTCAGTTTTAAAACCCATTTCTTCAAATAAACGGCGTTTTCCTGCTTCGATATTGGTTTCTCCTGCACGTTGATGACTACAACAAGTATTGGTCCACAATAAAGGCGAATGGTATTTGTGATGCGCACGTTGTTGTAACATGACTTCGTTTTTATCATTTAAAACAAAAACCGAAAACGCACGATGCAAAACTGCTTTTTCATGAGCTTCCAATTTATTCATCAAGCCAATTGGCTCATCATTTTCGTTGACTAATATTACTTGTTCTTCCTTCATACGTATAATAAGATGGTCAAAAATACGAAAATATTTTCGCTTTTATGTAGATATTTGAGTTTGTGAAAAGTTTAACGAGTGTTGAAGTCGTGAAATTATATTTGTATTAAATAACTAAATTCACTATTTTTGTTATATGGCAAATTCCTATTCGATAGAAAATCTTTCCTCGCATCTTTTCTGGGATGTAGATAAAAATGCTTTGGATTTTGACAAATCTAAATTACAAATTATTTACAAGGTTCTAGAATTTGGATTAATGAGCGATTGGAATATAATAAAGGAAGTTTATGGTTTAGAAACAATCAAAAAAATTTCTTTAGAACTTCGAACTTTAGATGTACTAACATTGTCTTATTTATCTAATCTTTTTAAAATTGACAAATCAAATTTTAGATGTTACAAACTCACACAATCCAACCAAAACTTCTGGAATTACTGAAAAAGTTAATGTCTTCAATTTCTAAAGTTAAATACGATATGAAAATATTTTTTTTATTAATCGTACTCATTATTCCGTATTTTTCTTTTTCGCAACTTTCAGAAAAAGCAAACATTATTTACCAAGAATTAAATACAAAAAAACAAATTGAAAGTCAAAATATTGGTTACAATGGTCAGGAAAGTCAAGTTTATTTACTCTATTCTGAATTAAATAAAATTGCAACAGACTCTGAAGTTCTTTTTATGGCTGAAAATGGTAATAATGTTGTGAAAAATTATATGTCTGCTATTTTAGTTGATAGAAAATTTAATAAAATTTTAACCTTATTTAAAACATTTTTAAATAATCAAGAAGAAATACACATTCAAACTGGATGTATGGGTTACAATTCTACTTTAGCCGGTCAATTATATAGTTATATATTTTATCAAAACGAAAAAATAGAAAATATAAAATTCAACAAAGAAAATTATACACGTAAAGAAATCAAAGAATATCAATTTGAAGTTAATACAAAGTGGACTAAAAAAGAAATAGATAATCTTTTGAAAGAACTAAATTTTGCAGTATTAGATTCAGAAGAAATAGCTCCAATTACACTTAACATAATATTCAATTTAAATAATTATGAGTTTGACAATTATGATAAAGTAAAATATTTTGCAACTAAATACCCTTCAAGAGAAACACTAGCTACGTTAGCTAATTTTCAAAATAAAAACGATTTACCATTATTTCATCAAAATATCGACAACTCTTTTTTAGCAATTTCAAAATTCCCTGATGAATCTTTTGTCGAAGTTCTTCAAAATAATGAAGAAAAAAATATAGAAAATTTAGATTATTACGAGGCTATCGCATCATTTTGTATAGATGATGTAAACAAGATAAAGAAAAACATATTTGACAAATTAAGTAAATCTGATGATATATTTACTAAAGAATACATTCAATATCTTGAAGCAGCATTGAAGAAATATAGTTGTGAATACAATTCAAACTTATTATTAGAAATTGATAAACTCCACATCCGTTAAACTTTCCTTAAAGGAACTCATTTTGTAAACTATAAGACATTTTGCCTCGTATATCTGTTGTAAATTTGTACTATAATTTAAAAATGAATGCTATGCGAAATTCAAAATCACTTTTCAATCTTTTGGTCCTGTTACCTCTATTCGTTTTGAATGCGTGCGGACAATCATCAAATAAACAAAACTCAGCAAAAACAACAAAAACAATCGCTATGGAAAATGTTATTTCTAAACCCGAAAATCCTTACTATTCTAATACCGACACCAAAAAACTAAATGTTTCTGATGCCGAATGGAAGAAAATTTTATCGCCAGATTTATATGCCGTTGCACGACAAGCCGACACCGAAAGAGCATTTACTGGGACTATGTGGAATTCTGAAACCAAAGGAACTTATTATTGTGCCACTTGCGGAAATAGATTGTTTAGATCCAATCAAAAATTTACTAGCAGTTGCGGTTGGCCAAGTTTCTTTGAACAAGAAAACAAAGAAAGTATTACATTTAAAGATGATAATTCGTACGGAATGAAACGCACAGAAGCACTTTGCGGACGATGCGACAGTCATTTAGGACATTTATTTGACGATGGACCAGAACCAACAGGAAAAAGATATTGCATGAATGCTATTTCATTAGATTTTGTTCCAGATGGCGTTGTTGCTACAAAAAGTGAAGGAAATTTAGAAACTATAGTTCTTGGTGGCGGTTGCTACTGGTGTGTTGAAGCTGTTTATGAAAACCTTCAAGGTGTAAAAAGTGTTGCCTCAGGATTTGCTGGCGGAACAGTTGAAAATCCAAGTTATGAAGAAGTTTGTACTGGTAGAACTGGCGCAGCCGAAGTTGTAGAAATCACTTATGATAAATCGGTCACTAATTTAGACGAGATTTTCAAAGTATTTTTCACCGTTCACGATCCTACAACTTTAAACCGTCAAGGTGCTGATGTTGGAACGCAATATCGCTCGGCTATTTTCTTCAAAAATGAAGAACAGAAAAAAGCAGCGCAAAGTATTATTGACGAATTGAATGCTTCTAATGTGTATTCTAGCAAAATAGTTACCACTTTGGAACCTTTCAAAAAATTCTACAAAGCCGAAGAATACCACCAAAATTATTATGAAAATAATAAAGACAAACCTTATTGTCAGATGGTAATTCAACCAAAAATCGAAAAATTTGAAAAGGTTTTTAAAGATAGATTGAAAAAGAAATAATTGTTAATTCAAGTAAAAAATCGTTCAAGAAATTGGGCGATTTTTTTTTATTTCTTTAAAACCTCAGCAATTTTCAAAGCACATTTTTCACCATCGATAGCTGCCGAAATAATTCCACCTGCATAACCTGCACCTTCGCCGCAAGGATACAATCCTTTTATTTGAACATGTTCCAACGTTTCATCATCTCTGGGAATTCTAACTGGCGATGAAGTTCTACTTTCTGGAGCATGAAGAATGGCTTCGTTTGTCATGTAACCGCGCATTGATTTTCCGAATTCATTAAAACCTTCTCTCATGATTTGAGTTAGAAATCCTGGAAAAACTTGTCCCATTTCTACAGAAGTCGTTCCAGGAACATACGAAGTTTTTGGAATATCCGCTGAAACTTTATTTTGAGTAAAATCTATCATTCGTTGCGCTGGAACTTTTTGAGTTTGTCCAGCCAAATGCCATGCTTTTTGTTCGATAGATTTTTGAAATTCCATTCCGGCAAGAGCTCCAAATTTAGCAAATGGTTTGAAATCTTCTAATTTTAATTCGACTACAATTCCAGAATTGGCTGTACTTTGATCACGTTTAGAAGGCGACCAACCATTAGTTACAACTTCGCCATTACTTGTAGCGCACGGAGCAATTACGCCACCAGGACACATGCAAAAAGAATACATTCCGCGACCATTTACTTGCTTCACAATAGAATAAGGCGATGGTGGTAAAAATTCACCTCGAAAATCACAAGAATATTGAATTTTATCAATTAATTCCTGCGGATGTTCTGCGCGAACACCTAATGCGAAAGGTTTGGCTTCTATGAAAATTTTCTTTTTATCTAATAATTCAAAAATATCTCTAGCAGAATGTCCTGTTGCAAGAATAACTTTATTGGCAGAAATTGTATCACCAGATTGCGTTGTAATTCCATGAATTTCATTGTTTTTTACAATAAAATCAGTAACTCTTGTTTCAAATAAAACTTGTCCGCCATATTCGATAATTTTCTCACGAATATCTTGAATAATTTGAGGTAATTTATTGGTTCCAATGTGCGGATGTGCTTCAACTAAAATAGCATCGGAAGCTCCAAAAGCTACTAATAATTTTAGAATTCTATCTACATCACCACGCTTTTTAGAACGCGTATATAATTTTCCGTCAGAATACGTTCCTGCTCCACCTTCTCCAAAACAATAATTGGAATCTTCATTTACAATATGATCAACATTTATGGCTTTTAAATCTCTTCGGCGTCCACGAACGTCTTTTCCTCGCTCAATAACTATTGGTTTTAAACCTAATTCTATCAATTGTAAAGCGGCAAATAATCCGGCTGGACCAGCACCAATTACGATTACTTCTTGCGAATTGGAAACATTTTTATAGTTTGGAAGTTCAATTTTTTGTGAAGTAAGTGCTTCTCCAACAAAAAAAACATCGGCTTTTATATTAAATTTTATGGCTTTTTGACGTGCATCTATAGAACGTTTTAAAACAACAACCTTTTGAATTTCTTTTACAGAAGTGTTGAATAACTTAGCAACATGTTCATTAAGTAATGATTCGTTGTGAGCAACTTCTGGTGAGACTTGGGTTTGAATTTCGCGAGGCATAAAGGTAATTTTTGACAAAAATAGTAATTTGAAAATTGTTATTGTAATTTTGCAATAGAACAACAATTTTAATTAAAAAAAGTGTCATGAATTTTACGAAATTACACAAAATTAAGTTGGTCGAAATTTCACGAATTTTTAAAAATCAATCTTACTTAGAAAAAATCTAAAATGTCAAGAAAAATAAAACTAATTTGGGATTTTCGTGGACCAGCATCTGAGAAAACTGCCCAACATCACGAAATTCATTTGAAAGAATACATTGCTATTGAGAAATTACCAATAGATATTACTGGATTTGAATCTTTAAACGATATGTATGCTATTGCTTTTATGGTAGTTACCGACGAAAACATGCTTCAGGTTCGTGATGCTTTAAAACCCCATCGTGGAGAATTGGTTTCGGGTTAAAAAATTGCGAGTTGCGAGTTTTAAAACTTTAAATTCGCAACTCGTAACTCTCAACTAATTCGCTACTTCGCTAATAAACTTAATTCGCATCAATCGTAATTCTTCGATGTCATAATCGCCATCAAATTCTTTTAGCGCTGCTTCAATATTATCCGATTCTGATTCCATAAAATAATCATGAATTTCTTCTTGCTGATCATCGTCTAGCATTTCATCAACCCAATATTTAATGTTTAATTTGGTTCCTGAGTAAACAATTTGTTCCATTTCTTTCAACAAATCGTCCATTTTCATTCCTTTAGCTTTGGCAATATCTTCTAGAGAAAGTTTTCTATCGATATTTTGAATAATATATAATTTATTGGCCGAATTTACACCTGTAGATTTTACTACTAAATCGTCTGGCCTAATAATATCATTATCATCTACATAACGACTTATTAATTCTATAAATTCTTTACCATATTTTTTAGCTTTTCCTTCACCAACTCCATGAATATTAATTAATTCATCCATTGATATTGGATATTTCAATGCCATATCTTCTAGAGATGGATCTTGAAAAACCACAAATGGAGGAACACTTAATTTTTTAGCTACTTTTTTACGCAAGTCTCGCAACATTGCCATCAAAGCTTCATCTGCAGTACCTGATGATTTTGCAGCAGTTACAATAGCATCGTCTTCGGCTTCATTGTATTCGTGATCTTCACTCATCATAAACGAGTGAGGTTTTTTTATAAAATTATGTCCTTTATCTGAAACTTTCAAAATTCCGTAAGTTTCAATATCTTTAGTTAACATTCCGTCAACTAAAACCTGACGGATTAGTGCCATCCAATAGCGTTCTTCTTGATCTTTTCCTGTTCCAAAGAAACTCTGAGCATCTGTTCTATGGGCTTTTATGGTTGCATTTACTCTTCCTATTAAAGTAAAAACAATTTCTTTTGATTTGTATAAATATTTGGTATCTCGAACTACTTCAAGAAGTTTAACAACGTTATCTTGAGCTTCTACTTTGGCTTTTGGATTACGAACATTATCATCCATATCGGCACCTTCGCCGGTTTCGCCATCAAATTCTTCTCCAAAATAATGTAATAAAAATTTACGTCTAGACATAGAAGTTTCTGCATAAGCTACGACTTCTTGCAAAAGTGCATAACCAATTTCTTGTTCGGCAACTGGTTTACCCGACATAAATTTTTCTAATTTTTCTACATCTTTATACGAATAGTAAGCCAAGCAATGACCTTCGCCACCATCGCGACCAGCACGTCCAGTTTCTTGATAGTAACTTTCTAACGATTTTGGGATATCGTGGTGAATTACAAAACGTACATCTGGTTTGTCAATTCCCATTCCAAATGCAATTGTTGCCACAACTACATCTACATCTTCCATAAGAAACATATCTTGATGTTTGGCTCTAGTTTTAGCATCTAAACCAGCATGATATGGCACGGCGCTTATACCGTTTACTTGAAGTACTTCGGCAATTGCCTCTACTTTTTTACGGCTTAAGCAATAAATAATTCCCGATTTTCCTTTATGTTGTTTAATAAATCGAATAATATCCGATTCAATATTTTTAGTTTTAGTTCTTACTTCGTAATATAGATTTGGTCTATTAAATGATGCTTTAAAAGTTGTCGCATCAGACATGTCAAGATTTTTAAGAATATCTTCTTGCACTTTTGGGGTTGCAGTAGCTGTTAAACCAATAACAGGAACGTCGCCAAGTTGCTTAATAATAGAACGCAAATTTCTATATTCTGGTCTAAAATCGTGACCCCATTCTGAGATACAATGCGCTTCGTCAATGGCTACAAAAGAAATAGGTACACTTTGAAGAAATTCTACATATTCTTCTTTAGTTAACGATTCTGGCGCAACATATAATAGTTTGGTAATTCCCGAAACAATATCTTTTTTAACCTGATTAATTTCGGTTTTTGTTAGCGATGAGTTTAACACATGTGCAATTCCGTCGTTGGTAGAAACGCTTCTAATGGCATCAACTTGATTTTTCATCAAGGCAATTAAAGGCGAAACCACAATTGCAGTTCCGTTTTGAACAAGTGATGGCAATTGATAACACAATGATTTTCCGCCACCTGTAGGCATAATCACAAAAGTATTTTCTTTTGCTAAAATACTTTTTATAACTTGTTCTTGTAAACCTTTGAATTGGTTAAAACCAAAATATTTTTTTAATTCCTTGTGGATGTCAATTTCGTTTGAATTCATTCTTACTTAATAGTATTTTTACATAAATTTGCAACCATAAATATACAAATTTCTTTTACTCATACAAATTTTATAACAAATCTATTTTGATAACTAAAGAAAATATTATTGATTCGGCAAAAAAGACCTTGCTTTCTGAAAGTCAATCAATAGCAAAACTTACTGATTACATTGACAATAGCTTTGTTGAAGCTGTCCAAATTATTTATAATTCTAGAGGAAGATTGATAGTGACAGGAATTGGAAAAAGTGCGATTATCGCTCAAAAAATTGTTGCCACATTAAATTCTACTGGAACTCCTTCGTTATTTCTTCATGCATCTGAAGCAATTCATGGGGATTTAGGAATGGTACAAGATGGAGATGCCGTAATTTGTATTTCAAAAAGTGGAAACAGTCCAGAAATAAAAGTACTGGTTCCTTTATTAAAAAGATTTGGAAACAAACTTATTGCAATCACAGGAAACACAACTTCTTATCTTGGTAAAGAAGCAGATTACACTTTAAATACTTATGTAGAAAGTGAATCTTGTCCTAACAATTTGGCTCCAACTAATAGTACTACGGCACAATTAGTAATGGGCGATGCTATTGCTGTATGTCTAATGGAAATGAGAGATTTTACTGCCGAAGATTTTGCAAAATATCATCCTGGTGGCGCATTGGGTAAAAAATTATTGATGCGTGTTAACGACATGCTCGACAATACGCACAAGCCGATGGTAACGCCAGAATCAAGTATTAAAAATGTAATTGTAGAAATTTCTGAAAAAAGACTTGGCGTTACAGCCGTTATAGAAAATGATAAGGTAATCGGAATTATTACCGATGGCGACATTAGAAGAATGCTAAATAAAACGGAAACAATAACTGGATTGTCAGCTAAGGATATTATGACCAAAAATCCGAAAACAATAAAATCAACTGATATGGTTAGTGATGCACTAAATATTTTAGAAGATTTTTCTATTACCCAATTGGTGGTTGTTGACAATGGCCAATATAAAGGAGTGATACATTTACACGATATTTTAAAAGAAGGAATTGTATAATGGCAAAAAAAGAACTTAAAGAGATGTCTTTCATGGATCATCTTGAAGATTTAAGATGGTTATTGGTGCGAAGTTCAATTGCAATAATTGTGCTATCGTGTGCTTGTTATTTTATAGACGGATTTATATTTGACACAATAATTTTTGGTCCAAAAGACCCCAATTTTGTTACTTACAAATTCTTTTGTGAAGTAACGCATTATTTCGGTGTAGATGATACTTATGCTTGTGCGACTGAATTTTCGTTTATTATTCAGAATACCGAAGTAGGAGGTCAATTTTCTATGTATTTATGGACTTTAATTACGGCTGGATTTATTTTAGCTTTTCCTTATATTCTTTGGGAACTTTGGAAATTTATAAGTCCGGCGCTTTATGAACATGAACGCAGACATGCTGGAGCTTTTGTAATTGTTTCATCATTATTATTTTTTATAGGTGTTGTTTTTGGATACTATATAATTGTTCCACTTTCTATAAATTTCTTCGGAACCTTTAATGTGAGTGACACTATTGTAAACCAATTTAGTATTGACTCCTATACAAGTATGGTAAAAACCTCGTTAGTTGCAAGCGGATTAGTATTTGAATTACCTATAATAGTTTACTTTTTAGCAAAACTTGGTTTGGTAACACCCGATTTTTTAAGAAAATACAGAAAATTTGCAATTGTAATCATATTAATAGTTGCTGCAATAGTAACACCACCAGATATTCCGAGTCAAGTTATTGTTTCTATACCAATATTGATTTTGTATGAAGTAAGTATAATAATTGCTGCTGTTGTAGCTAAAAAACAAAAAACAAATGAGCAACCAAGTTAAAGAATTCAATGAGTATCGTTCTAAAATGAACGAAAAGTTACTGGCAGACAACAACAAAATTATTAAACGCATTTTCAATTTAGATACCAATGCTTATGCTGAAGGCGCGCTTGATGTAAAAACCAAAGAACTACTTGGATTGGTAGCTTCGGCAGTATTGCGTTGCGATGATTGTGTCAAATATCATTTAGAAACATCTCATAAAGAAGGCGTTACTAAAGAAGAAATGATGGAAGCTATGGGAATTGCTACTTTAGTAGGCGGAACAATTGTAGTACCTCATTTGAGAAGAGCATACGAGTTTTGGGAAGCTTTAGAAAACAATTAGATAATGAGATAATTATTCAATTAGATAATTAGAAAATGCAATAATATGTTAATTCATTAATCTGATTGATAATTTTTAATTTAATTTGTTTAAAAAAAAATAATTGAGTTAATTTTTTAATTATCTCATTTTCAAATTATCTAATTATCTAATTAAAGATGAAATTAAGAGCAGAAAATTTAGTAAAAACCTACAAAGGTAGAAGCGTTGTAAAAGGAATTTCTGTCGAAGTAAATCAAGGAGAAATTGTTGGGCTTTTAGGACCAAATGGTGCCGGAAAGACGACTTCTTTTTACATGATTGTAGGCTTGGTTAAACCAAATTCAGGAAATATCTATCTTGATGATATGAACATTACCGAGTTTCCGATGTACAAACGTGCACAAAACGGAATTGGTTATTTGGCACAAGAAGCATCAGTTTTTAGAAAATTGAGCATTGAAGATAATATTTTAAGCGTTTTGCAATTGACTAAACTATCTAAGGAAGAGCAAATTGCAAAAATGGAAAGTTTAATTGATGAATTTAGTTTAGAACATATTCGCACCAATCGCGGTGATTTACTCTCTGGAGGAGAACGTCGTAGAACAGAAATTGCACGATGCCTCGCAACCGATCCAAAGTTCATTCTTTTGGACGAACCTTTTGCCGGAGTTGACCCTGTTGCTGTAGAAGATATTCAACGAATTGTAGCGCAATTAAAAAACAAAAATATTGGAATTCTTATTACCGATCACAACGTTCAAGAAACATTAGCCATTACAGACAAAACCTATTTAATGTTTGAAGGCGGTATCTTAAAAGCTGGAAAACCAGAAGAATTGGTTGAAGACGAAATGGTAAGAAGAGTTTATTTAGGTCAAAACTTTGAGCTTCGCAAAACCAAAATCGATTTTAATGTTCCAAAAGTTGATTTAGACATCTAGAACTATGCTATTGCCAGATAAAGAAAGTTAAGATAAATGGCAAAAAGATTCAAATAATTGGAAGTGTAAATTGTTTTATTACAACAAAGAAGACAAAAGATTAATTGTTGATAAACCTAATCCTATTTACGGTACAACTTTTAATTTTGCGCATTCCAACTCCTATTTATTTTTTGATTGGAATGATGTTCTTTTTTGGATTTGTTCTTTTATAATTTCAATTACTCAAAAAATAATCAATTAGTAATTGTCAAATACTCTAACATTTTTGGCGTTCCGTTATAGATGTTAATGTCAACTCGTTCATTGATTCCTTTTATTCTTCCTTTTTCTGTAAACTGCCAAAACAACCAATCGTCTTTGATGTTTTCTACAAAAAAATTGTAATTGGCAACCCAAAAGGTATAGCCTTTAAATTCTTCTTTCAAGAAATCTTCATAGTATTTTTCGCCAGTATAAATAATTGGTTTTACTTTATAATGTTCGTCAACTTTTTTAAGCCAACGTTTTAAGCCAACTTTTAAACTATCAATAGATTGATTTTTGGGTAATTTTTCGATGTCTAAAACTGGTGGCAAATCGCCTTTTCGTAGTTTGACCGTTTTTATAAAATTCAGTGCTTGCTCAAGAGAGTTTTCGTTGGGACGATAATAATGATAAGCACCACGAATAAAATGTTGCTCCTTAGCTCCTTCCCAATTGTTATTGTACTGAGAATCTTGTTTGTCATTTCCTGCGGTTGCCCGAATTAAAACAAAACGCAACGGAAATTTATTTTCTATCGAATAGACTTCTTTCCAATTAATTTCGCCTTGAAATTGCGACACATCAAATCCAAAAGTCATTTGCTTGTGAGCTTGCAAAACTTGGTAAATTCTGGCTTGTGCAACTTTATCATCCTTGAGAACTTTATCGGTTTTAAAACTAAAATAATACAGAATAGCATTACGATAATGATAAAGTCCGAAAAATAATCCCAAAACTAAAACCGCTATAACAACAAATTTTGGAGAAAAAAAAGACTTCTTTTTCTTGATAGGTTTTCTTCTAACTGGAGGTTTTCGGGTTGTAGTTTTTGCCATAAATAGAAGAAATTGCAAATGCTAATTCTTAATTAATAACTATTTTTTAGCCAATATATTATTCAATACCGACAATAAAACGTAAGTTAGTATTATTAAAGGAATTGCAAGGAATTGTAAAGTCACAATCATTACAATGGAAGCAACTAGAAATCCTATTTGTAGTTTGTATTTCTGAAAGCTAAAGTTTTTTATTTTTAAAGAAAACAACGGAATTTCAGCATTCATAACATAAGCACTCAATAAAGTAATGACCAATAAAACCCATTGATTGTCAATAAATGGAACTGATATTAGTGGCAAACTCATAATAAACAATGCATTAGCTGGCGTTGGCAAACCAATAAACGAATCGGATTGACGTGTATCAATATTAAAATTAGCCAATCGATAACAAGCTCCAAGTGTAATTATAAACCCTAAGTAAGGAAGTAATGCATAATAATTAAAACCCAATGCCATATTTGGGTCACAACCATTACAAACTTGAATTTGATCTTCTAATTTCAACAATATTTTAAACATCACAAATCCTGGTGCAACACCACTTGTAACCATATCTGCTAAAGAATCTAACTGAACACCTAATGGTCCAGCAACTCCAAATTTTCTAGCGAAAAAACCATCAAAAAAATCAAAGAATATCCCTAAACAAACAAAATAAAATGCAATATCAAATTTGAATTCTGCAATGAAAACTACGGCTATACAACCACAAAATAAATTTAAAAGAGTAAGAAAGTTGGGAATGTGTTTTTTGATGTTCATGCTTTTAATTTTTCTAAAGACAAATGTAATACAATAAGTTTATACATAAGTACGTTTGTAATTAGAGATTTTATTTGAGATATTATTATCAATCGTTAATTGCATAAGCTCAATAAAAATTTCTATTTTTGAAAAAATAATTTGCTTTGAAGAAAATTCTCTTTTTAACCTTCTTATTTGGATGTACTTTAGCTCATAGTCAAGCCGTTAGAAAGTATTCCAATGAGTTTATGAATATTGGCGTTGATGCTGCTGCGTTAGGAATGTCTAATGCTGTGGTGGCTCATACTAATGATGTAAACTCTGGATATTGGAATCCAGCTGGATTAATTGGTCTTGAAGATGGACAAGTTGCTTTAATGCACGCAAGTTATTTTGCAAATATTGCTCAATACGATTATGCCGCTTATGCGAAACCTATTGATACTGAAAGTGCTTGGGGAATTTCGCTAATTCGTTTTGGAGTAGATGATATTTTAAATACAACACAACTTATTGATGGCAACGGAAACATTGATTACAATAGAATAAGTAAATTTTCTACTGCCGATTATGGCTTGACTTTATCGTATGCTCGAAAGTTAAAAATTCCGGGATTTCAATATGGTGTAAATGCAAAAGTAATACGACGTGTTATTGGAGATTTTGCCAATTCATGGGGATTTGGGTTTGATGTTGGATTGCAATTTGAAAGAGACGATTGGAAATTCGGATTGATGCTTCGTGATATTACTACAACTTATAATGTGTGGAGTATTAATGAAGAAGAATACAAGAAAATTAAAGATGCTGTTCCTGGCGAAAACCAAGAATTACCAGAAAGCACCGAAATTACTTTACCAAAAGCACAATTTGGAATGTCTAAAAAGTTTGAATTTCACAATGAAACAAGCCTTTTGGCATCTGGAAATTTAAACATGCAATTTACAAAAACCAACGATTTAATAGCAACCGATTTTGTAAGCATTGATCCAGCAATTGGATTTGAATACAGTTATACCGATTTAGTATTTCTTAGAGCTGGTGTTGGAAATTTTCAGAATGTAACCCAAATTGATAATTCTAAAAAAGTAGGATTTCAACCTAATATTGGCTTGGGATTTAAATATAAAGGCATTCAAATAGATTATGCGCTAACTGATTTAGGAGATCAAAGTGCCGCTTTGTATTCTAATATTTTTTCTGTTAAAGTTGATTTAAGTATTTTTAGATAATTTGTACCTCCTAATGAAAAAATTACTTCTTGTTTTATTGCTTCTAGTTCAATTTTTTGGATTTTCTCAAAACCCACCACTTTCTAATAATGTTTCTGTTAGTGTTTTTACATGCGGAAGAGGAAATGAATTGTATACTACTTTTGGTCATACAGCCATTAGAATAAAAGATTCTATCAACAATCTTGATGTTGTTTACAACTATGGTGCCTTTGACTTTAGAACTGAAAATTTCTACTTTAAATTTGTAAAAGGTGATTTACAATATTTTATTGTTGCTTCGTCGTATGATGATTTTGTCTTTGAATATCAAACAGAGAATAGAGAAATTATTGAGCAAACGTTAAACCTTCCTCTTGCCAAAAAACAAGAACTTTTTGAACTATTAAACGCTTCTTTATATTCTGATCAAAAATTTTATACTTACAAATTTATTGATAAAAATTGCACCACAATGGTTGTCGAAAAAATCAATGAAATTTTGGGTAAACCAATGATTAAGAAAGTTGACGACACCAGTATTTCTTATAGAAAATTACTCTATCCATTTTTTGAAAATCACTTTTATTATCAACTTGGAATTAACATTATATTTGGTGCAAAAACCGATACCAAAGCAGAAAAACTATTTCTTCCTGTAGAATTAATGCACAGTCTTGATAAAGCCGTTCTTGACGGAAAACCACTTGTTACAGAAAAGAAAACTATAGTTACTGGCGCTGCACTTGAGTCGGGATTTTCATTTGTAAACAGTATTTATTTTATAGCACTCTTGTTATTGATAGTAGTTTTGGTAAACAAACGATTGGTCACTTTACCCTATTTATTCATCATGGGATTATTTGGATTATTCCTTTGCTTAGTAGGATTTTATTCGCTTCACAAAGAGATTTTATGGAACTATAATGCACTACTTTTTAATCCAGTTTTTTTGGTATTGGTATTTTTAAAAGGAAAATGGTTCAAGAATACAGCAATTGGTTGTTTGGTTATGGTGCTTGTTTATTGTATTATAATGATCAACAAACCGCATTTACCATTAATGATTCCGTTTATTATTGCTAACAGTTATATATTGGTTAGATTGTTGAAACAAAATAGAAAGTTACACAATTTAGAAATCAACTAATTGATTTTACTATTGTCCTCTATAGAAAAGAACTGTACTAAAGGTTTTGATAATAATATTGATATCAAGAAATATGCTTCTATGTTTGATATAATATAAATCATATTGTAGTTTCACTAAACTGTCTTCTATAGAATCACCATAGGCATAATTTACTTGTGCCCAACCTGTAAGTCCTGGTTTTACAACATGTCGTGTTTCATAAAACGGCATTACTTCTGCAATTTCGTTTACAAAAACTGGACGTTCTGGCCTTGGTCCAATAATTGCCATATCGCCTTTAAGGATATTTATAAATTGAGGAAATTCGTCCAATCTAGTTTTTCTTAAAAATTTGCCGAAAGGCGTAACCCTTGTATCATTGATAGTTGTAAAAACGGCGCCATTAGACTCGGCATTTTTTACCATTGTTCTATACTTAAATATTTTAAAAACTTTTCCGTTTTGCCCTACTCTTTCTTGTGTATAGAAAAGTTCACCTCTATTTCCGATAAAGTTTCCAACGACAATTAAGGGAAAAAACACCAGTCCGAAAGACAAACCTATTCCCGAAAAAATAATTTCTGTAACTCTAGACACCAAAAGGTACAAGTGATTTTGATTACTTCTACTAAAAGGAAAATAGCGATAGAAATCTCTAGAAACATATTGCACTGGAATTCGTTGTGTTATTGTTTCATAAACCTGCGTATATTCTCTAATAATAAATCCATTTTCAAGAAGATGGATCAACTGATTGTATAAGCTAACTGTTATTCCTTCTGTTTTTTGAGATGCAATTACAATTTCTGAAATAGAATTATTTCTAACATAATTTTCTAAATCATCTGGTTTTATGTTTTTAATTCCGTTAAGTTTAATTTTAAAGCTATCATCGCCATCAGAATTTACAAATCCTATAATTCTATAATGAGGATCGGCTTGTTCTAACCCAGAAACTAATTCTTGCAATTGCTCTTTATCGCAAACTAAAATTGCTTTTTTCACAAAACGTTGTGAGGCCAAAAACGTCACATAAAACATTCGCCAAAATAAAAGTGCCGAGAAAATTGAAATGAAAAATATTATTATTTGTAACCTATTAGATGGTAAAACAGGAGTGTAAATGGGCGTTAAAAGATAAACTAAAACCGTTGTAGAGGTTGTTAATATTATACTTTTAATTATTTGATACTGATTACTAGCAACTTGAAGGTTGTACATTTCGAAAACAGAACCAAAAATATTAATATACAAGGCTAAAACAATTGCCCAATAATAATTGGATGTAGAAAATGTAAAGTATTTAAAATTGAAAATTGAACTGATAATATACAAGCATAGCAAAACAAAAATTACATCGAAAACTTTCAGAAGAATTTTTCTTTCTGAAACCTCAAAATGCATTTTTTTATTACTGTTCATCAATAAAATAGTTTTATTTTGGATGCAAGTTACTAAAATATAGCCTATGATTAACTACTATTTTAATATTTCAATCCATTTTTGCTTTACTTGTTTCCAATCAAAGCTTTCTACTAGGAATCTTGAATTATGTGAGATTTTTTTTGCGAGATTATCATTTTCGAAAATTTCTATAATGGCACGCGTCATGCTTGTTGCATCGTTATCGTCTACAAGAAGCGCGGTTTCATTATTGGATAAAAGAAACGGTATGCCACCAACATTGGTAGAAACTACTGGTAGTCCTAATGCCATGGCTTCAATAACGCTTATTGGAGTATTATCAAAATGAGTTGTGTTGATAAATACATTATACTCTTTAGAAAGTTCAATCCATTCTGATTTTAATAATTTACCTGTAAACTTGACTTGTACATTTAGGTTTTTTGCATATTCTATACATTCATCAATAAGATTTTCATTGTCTGGACCAACCATGCAAAGTTGCGCATTTGGATGTGTTTTTTTTAAATTATAGACTACATCAATTGCCATTTTGGGATTATAAATTTTAGAAAATGAACGAACCCAAAGCAGTTTAGGCACATCGAATATTGGTTCTCTATAAGTGTAATTATCCAGTTGTATTGTGTTGGGAATGTAAAGCAAATTAGTAGGATATTTATCTTTAAAAGCGTTTAATAAATAACCCGATGGCGCTACAAGTAAATAGGCATTTTTAAAAATTAAATCACAAAGAAACGGACTTTTTTTTAATCGAACAGGAAGATTTCCACCATGTAAAATAGCGATATATTTAGTATTAAAAATTCTAGCAACTTGACTTGTAATTAAAGCATAATAAAACCCAAATGTACTGTAAGTGTCAATAATTATATAATTGACTTTAATACTGTTTTTAATAGTTGCAATAAACATTGCAATCATTCGCAATAACTGATTTTTTATACTTGATGAATAGGTAACATTAAAACCTTCCTTCTCTAGTAAATGACCGAGAATTTCTATGTATGTGGTATTAAATCCGTGTTTAGATAAATTGTTTCCTACGTACAGAATTTTCTTCTTCTTCGTCATTAAATTTTACTTTTAAAATTGATAATGCATAGACAAATGATGGTGCTGCGGTTCTCATAGCGGCATGATTGATTGTCAATAACCAGAAAAACACGAAACAAAAAGAATAAATATGCTGGGAATTGTCAAGATATAGAACAATAGGTGTAAATAATAATATCATTAAAGATAAAATTCCAAGAGAACCATGCTCTGCCAGCATTCTTGTTATTTCATCATGAGAAGCGATGACAAGTCCGGTTTCTTCCATTCTTATTTCGGCACCTTTGGCTACACCAACTCCAAAAAATGGATTGTTTAAAAAAGCATTTATTTCACTCTTAGCAATATCTTCTCTTCCTGTAAATTTACTTTCTTTTTCTCTACCCATTGCATCTTCGTTGCTGTATCTTTTACCTATCAATCCGTTGGTTTGACTTTCTGTGTAGAGCCAAGTACAAAACATAATAGATGAAATAATTATAAAGAAGTAATTCAATTTTACTCTTCCTTTATATTTAGAATTTTTATATAAAAAAACTAACATAATAAAGATCATAACCAATCCAGTAATCATTCCGCCACGAGAGAACGTCAATAAACCTCTATAACTAATATTTAAAGCTATGAAGATATTTAAAATAAAAATAAATTTTGTTCTTGAGGAAGTAATTACTCTAGCAAAGAAAATAAACATTCCCAATCCTAGTGCTGTAGAAACCTGATTGGGACCAAAACCTCCCGATGTTTCGGCATTAGAACCAGTATTAGTTAAAATCTCACTTAACTTGGGTGTATATAAAATTAAATAAGTGGTACAGGTTAATATTGGTAAACCCATAACCAACAATATATTATTGACTTCTTCTAGTTTTATCTTCCTATTGTAACAATATAATGATGCAAAAGCTAGAGAAACTGGTCCAGATATATTGAAAGATATTGTTTTTCTAATATCAATTGAAGTCAAGTTTAATGTTTGCGTGGCAATTATAATACCTGGAACCAAGAGTAGTAAAAAAATCCAATAGGGAATTGCGTTTTTGGAAAATCCGCTGTAAAACATTCCTATAATTACAAAAATAATGATGCCATATTTAGAGAACTCATGATTGGGATTCCCATCTGTCATCCGTAAAAAAACCTCACTACCTACAATATATGCTGCGGCATAAAGCACTTCATTATTTTTATTCCTTGTTTTTATAATGAAATATAGACTTATTACAAACATTAATCCTGCATAAATCTTAGATATAAAAGGAATATAATAAATTAATACACCAATGCCAATGTGTAGTAAAATTAAAAAAAGGTAATTCTTATCTTTATCTTGCATTTTAATTATTTGCTAACCAATTTAAATAAGATTTTATTATTGAATCTTCTGAATTATTAATTTGAATTGTTTTTAACAAACTACTTCCCATTTTTTTTCTTAGAGGAATATCATTTATTAAAGTTTCTAAATTGTTTATAAAACTAACTAAATCATCTTTATCAACAATAAATCCGTTCTCCTTATTTTTAATAATAAATGGAATTTCTCCAACTGCGGTAGTCACTACTGGTTTACTATTTAGTCCGTATTCTAATAATGAAATTGGTAAACCTTCTGATTGTGATGTCAATACAGCAATATCCGACTGGTTTATAATGTTTTGAATGTCTTTTTTAGAGCCATAAAGATACACGTTATTACTAAGTGATTCCGTTTTTATTGCATCGCTAAGTTGGAGAGAATAGTTGTCATTAAAATCCTGACCAACTAGATGAAAACTCCACTCTGGATGCTTTTTTACAACAGCAGTTGCAACTTTTAAAAGAAAAAAATGATTTTTTTGAGGTCGTAAATTGGCCAAACATAAAATTCTTTTACCATTAATTCCTTTCAATTGTGTTTCAACGATTTCATTTTCTATAGTGGAAGTAAAATTTGGCAAATAAATTATTTTTTTACACTTCAATTTCTTTTCAGCCCATTCTTTAAGTTGAAAATTGACAACTACTATTCCCGAAAAAAAATAGGAAGCACTTGCTAATGCTATGGATTTTCTTTGGTTTAAAAATTCGCTCAATCCATAGTGGTCGTGCCAAATTATTCTAATTTGTGGCAGCATAAATTTTACTAAAACCGCAATAAAATAGGAACTTGTATGCGCCTGAATAGTATCAATTTTATTAGATTTACAATAAAAAATTAATTTTTGTGTGGCTTTAAAGTCGAAACTTTTTTTCTTGTTTAAAAAAAGATATGAAACAGATTTATCTATTTCGCTTTTAAGGATACCTTCTTTTCTAGTTGCCACTAATCCTGAAAAGGCGACATTTTTAGACAATGAGTTTGCATAATTGACTGCCATTCTCTCTGCTCCACCAGCGTCTAAGGAATCTATTAATTGAAGAATTCTCATGCTTTTAAAAGTAATTTAATTTCAGATTCAAAATAATCTACTGTAAATTGTCTCGACCACTCAATTGCTTCATTACGTTTCTCGTTGTAGCTAATTTCATTATTTAAAAGAGCACTAATTTTTTCTACATCTTTCTCTAAATTCATCGTTAACATGATGCCTCTTTTATTGTTATTGAGCATGTAAGAAACACAGGAAATATTAGTAGCAATAGGCAATGCACCCCAAAACATTCCTTCGGCAATAGCTTTTGGCCAACCTTCACTCTTAGAGGGTAAAATTACAAAATGGCTTTCTTGGTATGCTTTTTTTATAACATCTTTAGGTTGGTTACCTTTAAAAATTATTGTATTTTTCAAATTATTATGCTCGCAGTATTCTTGCAAACTAGCATTATCATAACCGTTTCCGTATAAAGAAAGTTGGACATTTTTATTGAGACTTTTTAGTTTTTCAACAAGTTTAATAGCATACAAAGGTCGTTTTCCTTTTACTAAAGTACCAACAAAAGTAAATTGAATAACTTGATCTAAAGTCTTATCTAGTATTGGTTCTTTTTCTTTTTCAAGGTAAGTTGCAGTAAAGAAAGATTTAATATTTTTCGAACTATTTTTCCACTTTCCATAGACAAGTACTTTACAGTTTTTAGTTATAAAAGTGTTTTCTAAAATAAATTTTTGAAGTTTATAACTAATAGGTTGACTGGATTTTGGATCCCAATTACCTGCATACTTGGCTGTTTTATATTTATTTGGAAATAAAATTTGGACTATACAACCCAAAAGCGCAATATTTCCTGGGCATCTTAAATGAAGATGTTCTGTTTTTTTTATTGTAGAAAATAGTTTAAAAAGTGTCGAAAAAAGATGTTGAAAACCTTTTATAATTCCGGAAAAAGACTTCATATTGAATTCATCAATTGGAGTAATACTTTCTATTGGAAAATTAATTTTAGATATTAACAATCCTTTATCATCATACCATATAGGGCATGAAAATGAGATGGAACTTGAGTATTTTGCCCAAATTTCTAGCTCATTAACATATGGACTATAAGCATAATACTGATTATCTTTAACAATAATTGGCGATGATGAAATTACTAAAGTCTTCATTAAATATATCCTTTAGATCCTTTTTCTGAAATGAGCTTTCCAGGAACTCCAATAACTACTGCATTATCATTAAAACTAGAATTTATCAAGGAGCAAGCACCAATTAACACATTGTTTCCAATAGTTATTTTTCCTGCTAGAACAGAATTGGCTCCAATATAAACATTATCGCCAATTACTGGAACGCCTCTATTTTGGTCTAAACCAGAAACACCAATTGTTACTCCTTGACTTATATTGCAGTTATTGCCAATTATTGTTTTAGAATTAATTACAATTCCGCCAAAGTGAGCAATATAAAAAGAATCACCTATAATTACTGATGCCGGAATTGAAATACCAGTAACAACCTCAATTATTTTTTGCCATAAATACATTGGAAACATACATAAAAAACGGAACGGTTGTAGCGTTATATTTCTAGAAATTGCATTGGCGATTCGGTATTGAAACGTTGCCCAAAATCCTTGAGTTAAAAAAATTATAACAAAAAAATTTGAACCATAGTTATGGTATTTTTTAAAATCAGATTTAATTAATTTTATAGTATTCATTTAATTAAATATTATTCTCTTAGC
Organism: Flavobacterium sp.; assembly: GCF_043778725.1. Lineage (GTDB taxonomy): Bacteria > Bacteroidota > Bacteroidia > Flavobacteriales > Flavobacteriaceae > Flavobacterium. The sequence continues at coordinate 31,471 of NZ_JAYWFT010000081.1, forward strand.
TTAAAAAATTCTTCAAAAAGCGCTTCGCCAAATCTATGTTTTGCATCTTTTACAAAAGTCATAGCATAACCTTTGGGCGATGAAAGTGTTCTTTTATTTACTTTAAAATTATCAAAATATTTAAACCACCCAAACAGCAGTCTTGTGCCTAAAATACTTATTCTTCTTATGTGCTTGTGAGACGTTAAATTTACAATATAATTAGCAATTGTTACTGCTACCATTGATGCATTTCCTTCTGTAATATATGTTTTTTCTAATGCGCATTGATTAAAAAGTGATCGCAATCCGGTGAAAGTAAATCTAAAAAAATCATACGGTTGACCGTGATATGGATAATTTTGTGGTGCCTCAATTTGAATATAACCTCCTATCTTAGTAACGCGCTGAAATTCTTGCGCCAACAACCAAGGATTCATGGTATGTTCTATAACTTGAGCTGCAAAAACCAAATCGAAAAAGCCATCTTCAAACGGAATTTCATGTGCATCAATAACACAATCTGCTTGTAACTGAATGTGAACATCACTGGCAATAACCTCGCAAGAAGCAAATAACGATTTGTAATAATCAACTTTATCACCTGCGCCAATTATTAAAACTTTACCATTGGTTTTATTTACTTTTTCACCCAACTCGGCATATCTTTTTCTTATGTGAAAATCTTCAACTAATGAAGGTAGAATTTTTTTTCTAAAATGATTTTTAAAACTCTTGGGCTTAACAAAATCTGCGTCTTGGGTTGTAAATTTATTAGATGTTATGTCTTCTATTTTAAAAATAGAGTTGTCACTTAATAGCAACGGTGCGCCGTTATAAATTGGCAAAAAGGAACCGTCTGAAAACAATATTTTCTCAGATTCTATGTTTATAAATTTTGCTTTAGTTTTGGGATGTACTATTGCGTTTATTGCTTCTTTTGACAACATAATTATGGTAACTATTTAATTATTGGCTTGTTATAAATGAGGCTAAAATAACCAACAACTCTTCCTAAAGCTTCTGTAAAAGCTTCTTTTTTATTAGCTTTTGTAAATATATTACTAAATCTTATACCAATCAAAATTAATGTTATTGCGTTCCACTTTAATCGGTCTTTAAAGTTAGGTTTGCTTTTATGAACATGCCATATATACCAACCGTTTCTTACAACCATTTTTCCGTAATTATATTTATTTGGCCGTCCAGAGTGATCATGATAATGGTAAATTTGAACATTTGTATTGATTATATTTTTGCCAAATTGTAGTGCTCTAATGCAATAATCGGCATCTTCGTACAAGCCGTATCCTTCAAAATAGGTTGAAAATTTGATATTTTGAAACACAATTCTTCTAAAAGAAAAAGACATCCCAATCAATAAATGTACACTGTAGGATTCACCATCTATAGGATATCCACAAGTTCTTGAATTGGAATAATCTGGAACTACATTAGACGGTAAATGCGACTGAAGACCCAAAAAATTACGAACAACATTTCGTGTAGATTCTTTATAAACATAGTCACCATGTACATAATAAAAATGCTTATTATACCTTTTATTAGGCTCTTTTTTTACCCATGCATTTTCATTTAAAGAAACGCCACCAACGCCAACAATGGTTTTATCACTAGAAAAAGTAGCACTAATTTCTTGAAAATAATTGATTGTCAATTCGGTATCATCATCAATAAAACAAACAATCTCTGAATTGGGACTGACTTTAGAAATACCATAATTTCTTTGTTTAGTTAATCCTCTGTGTTGAGAATCTACCAAAAAATATTCTAAATTTAATGGTTTATCTTTTTCAAATAATGCTTTGGTATCTTCATTTAATGAGCCATCTACAATTATAATTTGATTGGGATAAAGTGATTGTAGCTCAACAGACATTAGCAACCGTTTGAGAGAATTAGCTCTCATAAAGGTGCAAATTATTAATGTGAAATTTGTATTCAATTGGTAATTTTAGTATTTAGATAAAAAAATAAAAATCTAGTAGTTTTTATCTTAGAAAACAATTTAAACCCAGCTTTTTCAATTCCTTTTATAGAATTAATGTTATCATGATCTACAATAACAAAAACCTCTCTATATTTTTTTTGAAAAAGGAGTTCTTTAGAAATTTTATTTAACATTAAAGGATAAATTGATTTACCTCGATAATCTGGATTAGTGAAACAATCGCCAATTGCTGGCCCTACTTTATTGATAATTCGCAAGAAAAATAATTTTTTATAAACTGCACTTTCATGAATTAAAACCTCATTTTCAATTATTTTATATTTAGTTTTATTGGGTGTTTTTTTCTTTTTTATAACATTGTATCCAATATCTCCAAGCGTTTTAAAATCATCAGCACTGATTTTATAAACCATTACATTTAAATGTTTTAAGTAAAAATATTTTAATATTTTATTCATTAATTTAATTTGAATGATTAATTTTATTTCTATTTAGTTGCAAAAAATAAAAGATTATTATACCCTTTAAATCTGTTATATTTTATTCCTTCTTCTTTATAAAAATCAGACAACGACTTTACTTCTATGTTTTTAAAACCACTATCGGACAAATGATTTTTTAAGTCTTTATTAGAGAAATAATATCCGCTAAATTCATATCCGTTAAACCCTGTAATTCTATTACCTACTTCACTTTTAATGAAAGGTTTAAAAAGTTTTCTCAACATAAAGTACAACGTCTTTTGTGGCGTTCCTACTTGGTTATGAACTACTCCAATAATGCAACCATTTGGTTCTAAGATTGAATAAGAGGTTTCAAATATTGTATCTCTATTTTTTTTATCCTTAACATAAGTAAGAATACAATTCATAAAAGTTACCAATTGAAAGCTGTTTTTTTGTGCAGTAAATGTTACGGCATCGGCAACTTCTAGTGTCACTTTGTCTTGAAAACCCCAACGATTGCAATTTTCTATTGCTTTTTTAATCATGTTTTGGGCAATATCTGTTGCTAGAATTTTTTCTATTTCTATCAATTTCAATATTCCGTTTATTTCTCTTCCCGTACCGCAACCAAATATTTTGGCATTCTTAACTTTAATACTGTTTTTTACAAAGTAGTTTTTTACCTTTTCATAAAGATAAGCTTCATAATTTGCTGTTTCGGCAACCGTTTTATCTTGAGAATAAATAACATCATCTTTTTCCCAAAAATCTTTATTTTCAATTTTCATTATTCTTTTTCGTATTATGTAATGCGTCTATTTTTTTAGAACAGACAAAATTTTTGCAATATTTTTTTTTAAAGGTCTAACTTTTTCTTCAAAGAAAAGAAAAAATTTAAATATTATGGCATTTATTACCACAAAATACTTAGTATCAATATAATCAACAGCTGTAGTATTGAAATTACTTTTAAATTCTTTTACTCCATCTGAGCCACCAAGTGAAATATTATATCCGTCTAGATTTTCATTAAAACTTAGCTTTATAGCCTCCCATTGCAACAAATGTCCAGTTAGCAAATCGGGCTTTTCTTTTTTAGTTCCTCCTAAAATATAACTATAATAATTACCAGATTTTACTAGAAAAATAGCACCTTTTATCTCGTTATCTTTGTAGGCTGCAATAAATTTGGCTTTATCGTTTTGTACCAATTTTAGGATAGTTTCTTTAAAACTTGCCCAATCTCTCAAACTATAATTTCCATTTTTGGCATTTTCAAGACATAAATCATAGGCTTGTTTTATATCTGTTTCGGCAGTTAAAAATTTAATTTCTTGTTCTTTTCTTAAGGCACTTCTTATGTCTCTTCTAACGGTCGATTTAAAATCAATAAGTATTTCTTCTTCTGTAGTGTATTTTTTTAAATCTATCCAATTGAGACCATTAGAGGAATAAACAAACTTAAAAAGATTGCCTTTTTTATAATTTTTAAATAGAGTCTCGTCAATAGATTGGTAATAATGATTAGAAAAACTTGCATTACTAGACATTGGAAAATTAAACTGACAATAACATGCTTTTATTTTTTTAGCCCGCACCGCAATAGCATCAATGAGCAACTTCAAAACACCGCCATTGGCAGTTTTATCAATTGGACCGTAAGGAATTATGTAAAATTTAAAAAATAAAAACTTAGCGATTACTGCTCCATAACCAGCTATGATTTCTTCGTTTTCTATGGCCAAACACAGCTCATAATCAAACCCATAATTTTTGTAAGATTGCAACCAATCTGTTAACAGTAAATGACTTCCTCTATCATTATTGAGAACAAAATCATTCCACTTTTTTTTATAATCACTGTCTTTTGTAAATATAATTTCCATTAATCAACGGTTCTAAACAAAAGGTTTGCACTACTTTTTACAAGTATCGTTCCTTCGGGATTTATATCTAAAATACTATTTTCGAAATTTTTCATATACCCAATCAGTTCTGAAATTGTAGGATTCCAAATGTTATTATTTTTTATATTTTCTGACAAATAATTAAAATTTGCGGCTACTTCTTGATCAATTTTACTTGTGGTTGCAAACATTTTTCCTTGGTGATAATTCATTGGCACCGAGAAATAAGTGTGTGCTATAAAAAGTCCTTTTTCTTGAAGCAATAAATCTATATTTTCTTTAGACAATGATTTTTTAAAATCGACCATTTCTAAAGTTTGAAAGATATAAAATTCTTTTTCTGCTATGCGATGCTTAAAAAATATTGGGCTGTACTTTGCATATTTAAAAGGCGTGTTTTTATGTTTGTTCCAACCCAAAAATACTGCTAAGATAGGTTTGGATATAGAAATAAAATTAGAAACCAGTTTAAAAACTAACATAATTTGCTTTTTATAAATTATGTTTTTAAAGTTTTGAGCCAAGCTTTTATATTTAAGAATAATGTCTTGAGTTGCATAATAATGAAAAATAATATTTTTTATCATTAGTTGCATTCGCTTTATAAAACTTAAATTTTTATTTCCTTTCAAGAAACTAGAAAGTGTAAAATGGCTACCGTTTAATTGATTGATAACGCCTCTTGTTGCTGTACCACAATCAATATAATTCCAGAGAATAGTGATATTTTTTTTAATTAAAACCGATTCAAAATAGGCATCTTCTTTATTAAAATTCTTATACAAAGAAAAATTATAAGGTTGGTAACCGTGATCAATCCAGGTTGGAATATCTAAATATGGCGGTTCAAAATTTTCAAAATCAGAAAAACTATCGTCGTCGGATTTTATGGATTGTGATAACGAATGATAGCACAACTCGTGCAAATCATTTTTCCATAAATCGATTTCATTTTTTTGATTTTCGTAAGAAGCATTATCTTCTCGCTTAGAAAAATGATTAAGAAAAAAACCTTTAGTGACTTTTATTGCTTTTTCTTTAAAAAAAACACGCTGCAATAGACTGCACCCAAAAGTTTAGACAAATTTATAATTAATTTTGATAATAATGAGCTCGATATTGTATTGGGCTCATTTTGTTTAAATTCGACTTGC